>JAGWPE010000379.1 GCA_028870635.1 Gammaproteobacteria bacterium
GCACGGGCAACTCACGAGGTACGATGCCGTTTCAACTCGCCGGCAACGTAAAACGCCCCGGCCTTATCGAGACACCGCTCGGTGTTACGCTTCGCGAGATGATCTACGAATACGGTGGCGGCGCCATTAGCGGCAAACCGGTTCGCGCGGTGCAGGTTGGCGGACCGCTCGGCGCGTACTTCACCGAGTCGATGCTCGACGTGGCACTGGACTTCGAATCGATCGCGGCGCGCGGTGGAATCCTCGGTCACGGCGGTATCGTGGTGTTTGACGACACTGTCGACATGGCGCGGATGGCGCGCTACGCGATGGAGTTCTGCGCGATAGAGTCCTGCGGCAAGTGTACGCCGTGCCGCATCGGCTCGACACGAGGCATGGAGGTCATCGACCGCATCATCGAAGGGCGCGATACCGAAGGTGACGTGCGCCGGCTCGAGGCGCTTTGCGATCTCATGGTGCAGGGATCGCTGTGCGGCCTGGGCGGCATGGCGCCGTTCCCGGTGCAGAGCGCGCTCAAGCATTTCAGGGAAGACTTTCGAATTCGGAGTTAGTGTCATGTTCGCGATTGATTACGAGGATCTCGGGACGCCGGCCCCTGTCGAGGAGGCCGGTCCGGTCACGGTGGAGATCGACGGCAAGCCTGTGACCGTGCCTGCCGGCACTTCCGTCATGCGCGCCGCGGCTCTCGCCGGCACCGGGGTGCCCAAGCTCTGCGCCACCGACACGCTGAAGGCGTTCGGCTCCTGCCGCATGTGCCTCGTGGAGATCGAGGGCCGCAAGGGCTATCCGGCGTCCTGCACCACGACCGTCGCGCCCGGGATGAAGATCCGTACGCAGTCGGAAAAGCTCGCGCAGCTGCGCCGCGGAGTGTTGGATCTTTACCTGTCCGAGCACCCGCTCGATCCCGCCGGCGCGCGAACCGAGCTGCGGGACGTGGTCGAGACGGTCGGCCTCACCCAAACCTCGTACGGCCCGCGCCCCGCGCGCGAGCCGATGCCGCGCGATGAGAGCAACCCCTACTTCACCTTCGATCCCGAGCAGTGCATCGTGTGCTCGCGCTGCGTGCGAGCCTGCGATGAGGTGCAGGGCACCTTCGCGCTGACGGTTCAGGGCCGCGGGCTGCAGTCGAAAATCGCAGCGAGCCAGGATGATCCGTTCCTCGAGTCCGAGTGCGTCTCCTGCGGAGCTTGTGTCGAGGCCTGTCCGACGACCGCCCTCATGGAGAAGTCCCTCATCCGGCTCGGTCAGCCGGAGCACGCCGTCACCACGACCTGCGCCTATTGCGGCGTGGGCTGCAGCTTCAAAGCGGAAGTGCGCGGCGACGGTGCGGCAACCGAGGTCGTGCGCATGGTGCCGAGCCGGGATGGCCACGCCAATCACGGCCACGCCTGCGTGAAAGGCCGCTTCGCCTACGGCTACGCGACGCACGCGGACCGGGTCCTCAAGCCCATGATCCGCAAGAGCATCCGCGACGAGTGGCGGGAGGTTTCCTGGGACGAGGCGATCGGCTACGCGGCGAGCGAGCTCCGGCGCATCCAGGCGAAGTATGGCCGGGATTCGGTCGGGGGCATTACCTCCTCACGCTGCACCAACGAGGAGACGTTCCTCGTGCAGAAGATGGTGCGCGCCGCCTTCGGGAACAACAATGTCGATACCTGCGCTCGCGTGTGCCACTCGCCCACCGGCTACGGGCTGAAGAGCACGATTGGAGAGTCTGCCGGCACCCAGGCCTTTACCTCGGTCGCCAAGGCTGACGTCATGATGGTCGTCGGCGCCAACCCGACCGATGGCCATCCGGTATTTGCGTCGCAGATGAAGCAACGCCTGCGCCAGGGGGCGAAGCTGATCGTCCTCGACCCCCGCGCCATCGGCCTCGTGCGCAGCCCGCATATAGCCGCGGACGTGCACTTGCAGCTGAAGCCCGGCACCAATGTCGCGATGCTGAATGCAATCGCGCATGTCATAGTCACGGAGGGCTTGACGCAGGACGATTACGTCGCCTCGCGCTGCGAGCCGGAGTCTTATCAGCTGTGGAAGGAGCTGATCGCCGCGGAGCGCAACTCGCCGGAGGCGATGGAGGCCGTGACCGGGGTGCCGGCCGACTTCGTGCGCCGCGCCGCGCGCCTCTATGCCGCGGGCCCGAACAGCGCCATCTATTACGGCCTCGGCGTGACCGAGCACAGCCAGGGCTCGACCGCCGTCATGGCCCTCGCCAATATCGCCATGGTGACCGGCAATCTCGGCCGGGAAGGGGTCGGCGTCAATCCGCTGCGAGGTCAGAACAACGTTCAAGGCTCCTGCGACATGGGCTCCTTCCCGCACGAGTTCAGCGCCTACCGGCATGTGTCCGACCCGGTGGTGCGCGGCACATTCGAGCGGGAGTGGGGCGTCGGGCTGCAGGCCGAGCCGGGGCTGCGGATCTCCAACATGTTCGAGGCGGCGCTCGACGGCACCTTCCGCGGCATGTACGTGCAGGGGGAGGACTTCGTGCAGTCCGATCCCAACACCCATCACGTCACGCGCGCCATGGAGTCGCTGGAGTGCCTTATCGTGCAGGACCTCTTCCTCAACGAGACGGCGAAATTCGCGCACGTGTTCCTCCCGGGCTCCTCATTCCTCGAAAAGGACGGCACCTTCACCAATGCGGAGCGGCGCATCTCGCGCGTGCGCAAGATCATGCCGCCCAAGGCCGGGTACGAGGACTGGCAGGTCACCATGCTGCTCTCGGCGGCGCTGGGCTATCCCATGAGCTACCGCCATCCCTCCGAGATAATGGAGGAGATCGCGCGGCTCACCCCGACGTTCGCCGGAGTGACGTACGAGAAGATCGACCGCCTGGGCAGCATCCAGTGGCCGTGCAACGATGCCGCGCCCGAGGGTACGCCGACCATGCACGTGCACCAGTTCGTGCGGGGCAAGGGCAAGTTCTGTCTCACCGAGTACGTGCCGACCAGCGAGCGCTCGACGAGCCGCTTCCCGCTGATCCTGACGACCGGCCGGGTGTTGACCCAGTACAATGTCGGGGCTCAGACCCGCCGTACCGACAACGTCATCTGGCACTCGGAGGATCTGCTGGAGATCCATCCGCACGATGCGGAGGTCCGCGGCATCTCCGACGGCGACTGGGTCGGGCTCACCAGCCGCGCCGGGGAGACGGTGCTGCGCGCCAAGGTGACGGAGCGGATTGCCCCCGGCGTCGTCTACACGACCTTCCACTTCCCGGAGACCAACGCCAACGTCGTCACCACGGAGAACTCCGATTGGGCGACGAATTGCCCGGAGTACAAGGTCACGGCCGTCGAGGTCGTGCTGGTCAACCAGAAGGACGCGTGGCGCAAGCGCACCGCGGAGGAGCGGGCGATGCCGAGGCCGGCGCGCCGGCGCACACGCGATCCGGCCCCCGCCTGAGCGGGGCGCAGATGGGGCGCGAATGCGTCGAGCTCGACGTCGAGCGCTGGCGCGGCGGCAAGGTCACGCGCGAGCGGGATCTCATCGCGGAGGAGATGCCGGTCGCCCTCGTCTACCACGGCGTACCGCACGTCGTGATGCTCGCGACCCCGGCGGATCTCGAGGACTACGCTGTCGGCTTCACGATGAGCGAGGGTCTGGTGGCGCATCCGGATGAGATCCGGGGCATCGAGGTGATCTGGGGGACGGAGTCCGCCGAGGTCAGAATCACCGTCGCCTGGGAGCGCTTCTCGGCGTTGCTCGATCGCAGGCGCAACCTCACGGGGCGCAGCGGCTGTGGGCTGTGCGGCCAGGAAACCGTCGAGCAGGCGGTCCGGGAGGTGAGGCCCGTCGGGCCGGGGGTGCGGTTGACGGTGGCCGAGCTTCACGCGGCGATAGCGCAGCTCTCTCACCTGCAGCCGATCAACGCTCGTACCGGCAGCGTCCATGCGGCGGCCTGGGTCGTGCCGGGAAAGGGGATCCAGCTGGTGCGGGAGGATGTTGGCCGCCACAATGCGCTCGACAAGACCATCGGCGCCCTCGTGCGCTCGGGGAGCGGCCTCGCGGGCGGCGCGCTCCTTCTCACCAGCCGCGCGAGCTTCGAGATCGTGCAGAAGAGCGCCGCGATGGGCGTGGCATTCGTTGCGGCCTTCTCGGCACCCACCGCCTTTGCGGTGCGCCTGGCCGAGCGCGCCGGCCTGACACTGGTCGCGTTTGCGCGCGAGCATCAGCACGTGGTCTATGCCCATCCGTGGCGTCTGGAATCGCAATGAACATCGACCTTCTCGTCAAAATGGCCAACGAGATCAGCGCCTACTTCGCTTCGGAGCCGGACCCGGAGCAGGCCGCGAAGGATGTCGCGGCACACCTCAGGCGTTACTGGGAGCCGCGCATGCGGCGGCAGATCATCGCCTATTATGAGGAGCGGCGCGGCGCGGGCCTCAGCGAGCTTGCGCTGCGGGGGGTGGGACTGCTTGCGGCCGCCGAGACCGCCAATACACCGCCTCTATAGCCACCGGAGCGCACAAAATTTATCATTGGGGGTCCTATGAGAGACTCCCTCCGAAAACCGTCCGTGAATCATGACTGACCGGCCGCGCAAGGCGCTGATCTGCGGGTCGGCGGCATTCGACACCATAATGGTGTTCCAGGGGCGCTTCCGCGAGCACATCCTCCCGGAGCAGCTCCACATCCTCAACGTGGCGTTCCTCGTGCCGGAGCTGCGGCGGGAATTCGGCGGTTGCGCCGGCAACATCGCCTATAACCTGCGCCTGCTCGGGGATCCGGCCGTGCCGATGGCCACCGTGGGGCGGGATTTCGCGCCGTACCGGGAGTGGATGCAGCGCAACGGGCTGCCGCTCGAGCACGTGCGGGCGGTCGACACGGAGCTCACGGCCCAGGCGTTCATCACGACCGATCTGGACGACAACCAGATCACCGCCTTTCATCCGGGCGCCATGCAGCATGCGCACCTCAACAAGGTGGCCGATGCGCGCGATGTCGCCATCGGTATCGTGGCTCCCGACGGGCGCCAGGGCATGCTCGAGCACGCGGAACAGTTCGCCAGGCTGGGCATTCCATTCATTTTCGATCCCGGACAGGGACTGCCCATGTTCGATGCGGCGGACCTCGATCGCTTCGTGGACCAGGCCGATTGGGTGGCGGTCAACGACTACGAATGGCAGCTGCTGCAGCAGAAGACCGGTTGGACCGTGCGCGACCTGACCCGGCGGGTGCAAGCCCTCATCGTCACCCGCGGGCACAAAGGCTCCGTCATTCACACCCGGGACGGACAGCTCGAGATCCCGTGCGCCAAGGCCGCCGCCGTGGTCGATCCCACGGGTTGCGGCGATGCCTACCGCGCGGGACTGTTGCACGGCCTCATGCACAACCTCGATTTCGAGACGACGGGCCGTATAGCCGCCGTCATGGGCGCGTTGAAGATCGAGTCGCGCGGCACCCAGAATCACCAGGCGACGCCCGAGCAGCTCGCGCGGCGCCTGGCGGAGAGCTTCGGCGATGCCGCCGCTGCCAAGGCTGCGCTATTGACGCGCCGCTGATCGCAGACGCATGCCGGGCGACCTCCACTCCTTGCAAACCTAGGAATCGAATACATGGCCAACGACTATCTCTTCACCTCCGAGTCGGTCTCCGAGGGGCATCCCGACAAGGTGGCCGATCAAATCTCGGACGCCGTGCTGGACGCCATCCTCAAAGAGGACCCCCGCGGTCGTGTGGCCTGCGAGACGCTCGTCAAGACCGGCGTGGTGATCGTCGCCGGCGAGGTGACCACGAGTGCCTGGGTCGATGTCGAGGCTCTCGTGCGCAAGACGGTGCTCGATATCGGTTACGACTCCTCCGAGATGGGCTTCGACGGCGCGAGCTGCGGGGTGCTCAACATCATCGGCAAGCAGTCTCCGGATA
>JAGWPE010000380.1 GCA_028870635.1 Gammaproteobacteria bacterium
AAGCCGGCCCCGTGCGCTATGGGGCTCATGGACAAGGGCCTCACACCGGCCATTGCGGCCAATCGATTCGGGCTCGGCGCCCGGCCGGGCGAGCTGGCCGCCATCGGGGACTCGGGACCCGACTGGCTGCGGGCGCAGCTCGACGGACCTGCGCCGGAAGTCGCCGGTGACGGGCTGCAGAGCTCGGCGAAAATTCTCGCCCAGGTCTACGATCTGCGCCGCACCATCCGCGCCGAGCGCATGAGCGCCGCCACGGGCGGCAACGGCGGAGGAAACTCCGCTGCGGGATCTGCGGCCGCGATCGGTGCCTTCAAGAAGCTGGGGCAGCTCATCCGCCCGATCTATGTCGCCGAGGCGGGCGCGCGCTTGCGCGAGTCGGTCTCGACCGACCGCCCGTTCGTCGAGCGGCTGACATACTTCTGGGCGAACCACTTCGCCGTCTCCGCCGACAAGAGCGTGTTGCCCGCGCTGGCCGGCAGCTACGAGCGCGAAGCGATCCGGCCGTACATCCTCGGCAGCTTCACCGACATGCTGCTGGCGACGGAGCGGCATCCGGCGATGCTGCTCTATCTCGACAATCAGCTCTCGATGGGACCGGATTCCCGCGCGGCGCGCAACATCGCGCGGCGCAATCCCGACCGCAAGACCGGGATCAACGAGAACCTGGCGCGGGAAACCATGGAGCTGCACACGGTGGGCGTTGACGGCGGCTATACGCAGACCGACGTCACGGCATTCTCGGAAGTGCTGACCGGTTGGTCCATCGCAGGACCCGATGGCTGGCGGACAGGAGCGCAGCCCGGGACCTTCCTGTTCCGGGCCGCGATGCACCAGCCTGGGTCGCAGGTCGTGATGGGCAAGCGCTATCCTGACACGGGGTACGACCAGGGCGTGGCGGTGCTGAATGATCTCGGCCGCCGGCCGGCGACGGCGCGCTTCATCGCCACCAAGCTCGCGCGTCACTTCATCTCGGATGAGCCGCCCGCGCCGGCGGTGGACCGGATTGCAGCGGCGTTCGCGCGGAGCGGCGGTGATCTGCCGACGGTCTACCGGGCGCTCATCGACTCTCCGGAGGCATGGGAGCAGCCGGTATCCAAATACAAGACGCCCTCGGACTTCATCGTGTCCTCCTTCCGCGGCCTTCAGCTTCCCGTCAGGGAGGACAAGGCACCCGTGGGCCTCTTCCAACTGCTGGGCCAGCGGATCTGGGCGCCGGGATCGCCGGCGGGTTGGCCCGACAGGAGCGCGGACTGGGACGGCGCCTCGGAGCTCTTGAAGCGAATCGAGTGGGCGGATGCCGTGGGGCAGAGGGTCGGCCCGAGGCGTAACGCGATGGAGCTGGCACCGCAGCTGTTGGGAAGCGTACTGAGCGCCACGACGCGCGAAGCGATCGCGCACGCCGAGAGCGCAGCGCAGGCGATCGCGCTGCTGTTGGCGTCTCCCGAGTTCATGAGGAGATGAGCCGAATGAAGCGACGTGATTTCCTGACGACCGGTGCGTTGGCCGCGGGCGGCGCGCTGTTGAGCTCGCGCGTGACGTTCGCGGGAATGGCCAACGGCAAGAAGCCGCGCCTCGTGTTCGTCATTTTGCGGGGCGCGCTCGACGGGTTGGCGGCGGTGCCGGCGGTCGGCGATCCGGGATACGCGCAGCTGCGCGGCGATCTGGCGATAGGACGGCCGGGATCGGACGGCGGGGCACTGGCTCTCGATGGACTCTTTGGACTGCACCCGTCGCTGTCGTTCATGCGGCAGTCCTACGCGGCGCGCGAGCTCATCGTGTTTCATGCCGTCGCGAGCCCTTACCGCGACCGGTCGCACTTCGATGGCCAGAACGTATTGGAGACCGGGTATCCGCAGCCGCATGCGGTGGAGACGGGCTGGTTGAACCGGGCGCTGGCCGCCATGCCCGCCCCGCTCGCATCAGAGAAAGAGCGCGGAATCAGCATCGCGCCCACGGCGCCTCTGGTGATGCGCGGCCCCGCGGCGGTGACGTCCTGGTCGCCTTCACATCTTGCGCCGCTCGATGATGACACGCTGCAGCGCATATCCGACCTCTACTCGCACGATCCGGTACTCGGCCAGAAGCTGGCGGAAGCGCTCGCGGCTGAAGCGATAGCCGACGAGAGGACCGCGGCGTCCATGAATGCGATGGATGGAGCGGCCGCGAATACCGCTGCGGCGGAGGGCGGCTCGATGGGCGGTGCTCCAATGATGAACGGTCGCAACGCTGCGCCTGGCCCGATGAGGTCGGGCGATGAAGCGCCGGCCCGGCGCGCCGGCGGACGGCCGCTGTTGGCCCGGCGCGGGCAACCCGGCGCGCAGTACGCCGAGGTGGTCGCGGCAGCCGCCCGATTCCTGCGCCAGGAGGACGGCCCGCAGGTGGCGGTGTTCGACACGATGGGTTGGGACACCCACTTCAACGAGGGCGGTGCGAAAGGCCAGCTCGCCGTGCGCCTCGCGACTCTCGATGCCGCCCTGGCCAGTCTCAAGGCCGGACTCGGCCCGGCCTGGAGCAACACCGCGGTGTTGCTGGCAACGGAGTTCGGCCGCACCGTAGCGGAGAACGGCACGCGCGGCACGGATCACGGCACCGCGACCGCAGCCTATCTTCTCGGCGGCGCCGTCGACGGCGGCCGGGTGGTGGCGGACTGGCCCGGCCTCTCCGCCCGCAAGCTCTACCAGGATAGGGATCTCGAGCCGACACTGGACCTGCGCGCCGTCATGAAGGGACTTCTGGCTGAGCATCTTGGAGTGCCGGAACGGGCGCTGGAGAGCTCCGTGTTCCCCGAAAGCCGCGCGGCCCGGCCGCTGGAAGGCCTGCTGCGGGCGTAACTCAGTGCTGCGCGCCCTGCACCACGTCCAACACCGCGCTGCCATACCGCTCGAGCTTGACTGCGCCGACACCGCTCACCGTCCGCAGCTCCTCTGTCGATCCGGGACGCCGCCGGGCGATTTCCTCCAGCGTGGAGTCGTGAAATACCG
>JAGWPE010000042.1 GCA_028870635.1 Gammaproteobacteria bacterium
ATGGTCCGCTTGCCGCACGAGGGGCATTTGACGAGCGGCGGATCGCTGATCTTCTGCATCACCTCGGCGTAGAACTTGCAGCTCTGGCACTCATATTCGTAGAACGGCATGGCTTTGAGTTGTAGGCGTGGGGGCTTCCCGTTGGCCCGATTATAGTCAGGCCGCCTTGCCGAAGACGATCTGCCCTTCACGCGCCGAGGCATGGATGCTGTCCCCGGGGGCGAACTCGCCCTTGAGGATCCGCTGCGCCAGCGGATTCTCGATCTGCTGCTGGATCGCGCGCTTCAGCGGCCGCGCCCCGTAGACCGGGTCGAAGCCCGCCTCGCCGAGGAGATCGCGCGCAGCATCGTCCAGCGTCAGGTCCATATTCCGCTCCTGCAGCCGCTTCCTGAGGTAGATGAGCTGGATCTCCACGATCGCTCGAATCTGCTTCGTACCGAGCGGGTGGAACACCACGATGTCGTCGATCCGATTGATGAACTCCGGCCGGAAGCTCTGCTGCACGATCTCCATGACCGCGCTCTTCATGCGCGCGTAGTTCTTCTCCCCGGCATATTCCTGGATCACCTGCGAGCCGAGGTTCGAGGTCATGATGATGACCGTGTTGCGGAAATCGACGGTACGGCCCTGGCCGTCGGTCAGTCGGCCGTCGTCCAACACCTGCAGCAGAACGTTGAAGACGTCAGGATGCGCCTTCTCGACCTCGTCGAGCAGAATCACGGCATAGGGGCGGCGCCGGATGGCCTCGGTCAGGTATCCGCCCTCTTCGTAGCCGACATATCCCGGCGGCGCGCCGATGAGCCGCGCCACGGAGTGCTTCTCCATGAACTCCGACATGTCGATGCGCACCAGCGCATCCTCCGTGTCGAAGAGAAATTCGGCGAGCGCCTTGCAGAGCTCGGTCTTGCCGACTCCGGTCGGTCCCAGGAAGAGGAACGAGCCGTTGGGGCGGCGCGGATCGGCAAGCCCGGCGCGGGAGCGGCGGATGGCGTTGGCAACGATCTTGAGCGCCTCGTCCTGGCCGACGACCCGCCGGCCGAGCGCTTCCTCCATGCGCAGGAGCTTCTCCTTCTCGCCCTCGAGCATCTTGGCGACAGGGATACCGGTCCACTTGGAGACGACCTCCGCGATCTCCTCCTCCGTCACCTTGTTGCGCACGAGCCGCGGCGCCTTGTCCTCGGCCGCATCGGCCGCGGCAAGTCGCTTCTCGAGCTCCGGAATCCGCCCGTACTGCAGCTCCGCCATGCGCCCGAGGTTGCCCGCACGGCGCGCGGCATCCAACTCCAGGCGCACACGGTCCAGCTCCTCGCGGATCTGCGCCGCGCCCTGCAGCGTGGCCTTCTCCGATTTCCACACCTCTTCGAGGTCCGCGTACTCCTTCTCGAGCCCGTGCAGCGCCTCCTGCAGTGTTGCCAGGCGCTTGCGCGAGGCCTCGTCCTGCTCCTTCTGCAACGCCTCCCGCTCGATCTTGAGCTGAATGATGCGCCGCTCGAGGCGATCGAGCGCCTCGGGCTTGGAGTCGATCTCCATGCGGATGCGCGCCGCGGCCTCGTCGATGAGGTCGATCGCCTTGTCGGGAAGCTGCCGGTCGGCGATGTAGCGGTGCGACAGCGTGGCCGCGGCGACGATCGCCGGATCGGTGATGTCGACGCCGTGATGGACCTCGTAGCGCTCCTGCAGGCCGCGCAGGATCGCGATGGTGTCCTCGACCGAGGGCTCATCGACCAACACCTTCTGGAAGCGCCGCTCCAGGGCGGCGTCCTTCTCGATGTATTTGCGATACTCATCGAGCGTCGTGGCGCCGACGCAGTGCAGCTCGCCGCGCGCGAGGGCCGGCTTCAACATGTTGCCCGCGTCCATGGCGCCTTCCGCCTTGCCGGCGCCCACCATGGTATGCAGCTCGTCGATGAAGAGGATGATCTGCCCTTCCTGCTTCGCCAGATCGTTGAGCACCGCCTTCAGCCGCTCCTCGAACTCGCCGCGGAACTTGGCGCCCGCGATGAGCGCGCCCATGTCGAGGGCGAGAATGCGCTTGCTCTTGAGGCTCTCGGGCACCTCGCCGTTGACGATGCGCTGCGCGAGGCCTTCGACGATGGCGGTCTTGCCCACGCCGGGCTCGCCGATCAGCACGGGGTTGTTCTTGGTCCGCCGCTGCAGCACCTGGATGGTGCGCCGGATCTCGTCGTCGCGGCCGATGACCGGATCGAGCTTGCCGGAGGAAGCGCGCGCCGTCAGGTCGACGGTGTATTTTTCCAGCGCCTGCCGGCTCTCCTCCGCGTTGGGGTCCGCGACCTTCTCGCCGCCCCTCACCTCCTCGATCGCCTTCTCCACCGCGCCGCGCACGACCCCGGTCTCGCGGAAGATGCGGGCGAGATTGCGGTCCTCGAAGGCGGCGAGCACGAAGAGCTCGCTGGAGATGAATTGGTCACCGCGCTGCTGCGCGAGCTTGTCGGTGACGTTGAGGATGCGGTTCAGCTCGTTGGAGACGTGGACCTCGCCCGGGGCGCCTTCCACCTTCGGCATGCGGTCGAGAGCGGCGCCGAGCTCAGAGCGGAGCCGGTTGACGTCGGCGCCCGCCTTGAGGAGGAGCGGCCGCACGGTGCCGCCCTGGCTGTCCAGGAGCGCCAGCAGCACGTGGGCGGGCTCGAGGAACTGGTGATCGCGGCCGACCGCGAGCGACTGGGCATCGGCCAGCGCCTGCTGGAATCGGCTCGTGAGCTTGTCCGTCCGCATGGGAGGAAGACCTTGAAGAGGTGGTTCGGTGCGGGAATGGGGGTGAGCTGCGGCCAGTTCAAGGGGCGGGGGATCGCAGACGAGCCTCGCCCGACCGGGGTAACCGGCGAGTGCGCACTAGCACCTTGAAGTCCGGCCCGAATGTAGCTACAATGTACCTACATGAAAGACTCCGTTATCCGGGCACGAATCGATGCCAGCCTCAAGGCGCAGGCTGCTGAGGTACTCAGGGCCAACGGCCTCGAGGTGAGCGATGCGATCCGCCTGTTTCTGCGTCAGGTGGTGCGCCGCGGCGGCCTGCCCTTCGCGGTGCGCGACTCGGCCGTGCGCTTCGCCTCCGCAAAGCGCTTGTGGGCGATGAAGCGGGAAGCTCAGGCTAGGGACCATGAGCTGCTCGCACGCGGTGCGGTATCGCCGGAGTCACTTCTGCTGCTGCGGCCGGAGCGCCTGCGGGGCGCGCGTGTCAGATGGCCGGATGCACCGCTGAGTGACGACTGATCCCCTGCCCGAGCTCGCTCTGACGGACCAAGAGGTCGATGAGGTCCTCCGCCACTGCGACGGGCAAGCACTGCTCGTGGGCGGGCAGGCCCTCGCCTTCTGGGCGCAGTACTACCGGATCAAGCCCCATGGGGACCTTGCAGTCGTAGTGACGAGCGATGCCGACTTCGTCGGCGCAGCAAGAGTTGCACGTGCGATCGCGGCGGCGTTGAAGCCTGCGGGCTGGCGGTATTGGCAGCCCTCACCCGAAGATGCGACATCGCAGACCGCGAAGCTCAGCAAGCGCATCGAAGGGCTCGGGATCAAGCAGATCGATTTCCTCGACCGCATCGTGGGCCTGAAGACCGAGGGTATTCAGCGGCGCGCCGTCGCTCTCGAGCTCGCCGATGGTGCGCGGCTGCGGGTCCTGCATCCTCTGGATGTCCTGGAAAGCCGGCTGAAGAATCTGGCGGAGTTGCCCTCGAAACGCAATTCCCACGGGATCGCGCAAGCGCGTCTCGCCCTCGAGGTTACGGGCTGCCTGCTCGATCAGCTCCTGCGCGAAGAGAATGCGCGCCGGCTTCTCGATGCGATAGAGCGGATCTTCCTGATCGCTCGCCAGAAAGGCCTGCAGGATGTTTTTCACGATTACGGTATCGACGTGCTCGGCATCGTGCCTGCGGATCGCATCCCGAGCGAGGTATTTCGAAAAAAGCGCTGGCCACAGATCCTGGCGCACGTCGCCCAGCAGCGCCGCTCGTACGCGCAGCATCGCCGCGGCCGGCCCGAGAGCCCGCACGGGCGGTAACCCCCGCCGGTACCGGGGTGAGCTCTCAGTTACCGGCTCGCCAGATCAGCGCCGCCATGCGTCCGCACCGGCCATCGCGACGGTAGGAGAAGAACTTCCGGGGGTCGGCATAGGTACACCAACCTCCGCCGTAGATGCGGGTTACTCCGAGCGCCCCCAATCTTCGCCTGGCCAGGAACTCGAGATCGGATTGCCACCGCCCGCGGGCATTTGCGGCGAACGCCGCCGCCGCACCCGCATCCGCTTGCAGAAACGCGGCGCGCACCTCCTCACCCACTTCAAAATGCGCCTGCCCGATCGCGGGCCCCATCCAGGCGAGCAGCCGCGCGGGCGGCGTATTCATCGCCCGCACGGCGGCTTCCAACACCCCGCCGGCCAAGCCTCGCCAGCCGGCGTGCGCGGCGCCAACCGCGGAGCCGTCCGCCGCGGCGAACAGCACCGGCATGCAATCGGCTACCTGGATGACGCAGACCTTCCCCGGGTCGCGGGTCACCACGGCATCCGCTGGGCCGAGCGAATCGAGTGATGTCTGCCTGTCCAGATCGACGGCGCGATTGCCGTGTACCTGCTCGAGCCACGCCGGCTCCGCAGGCAACTCGAGGCTCGCTCGCAGTCGAGCCCGATTCTCCGCGACCGCGCGTGAATCATCCTGCACGTGCGCCGCGACATTGAAGGTATCGAAAGGCGGCCGGCTGACGCCGCCGGTGCGCAGTGTGAAGGCGGCGCGCACGCCCGGCGGCGCCGGCCAGTCCGGCAGGATGAGCTCCGGTCCGCTCACCGCCCGCTCTCGGCGGTGCGCCGATCATGGTCGAGTGCCGCGATCAGTTGCGCCATGTCGTCAGGAATCGGCGCCTCCCATTCGAGCGCACGCCCGGTCGTGGGATGAGCCAGCGCCAGACGCGCCGCATGGAGCGCCTGACGTGGGAAGGCGCCGAGCGCCGCCGCCAGCGCGAGACCGCACCCCGCAGGCAGCCGCCGCCGGCCGGCGTACAGGGGATCGCCGACGATGGGATAGCCGATGTACGCCAGGTGCACCCGTATCTGGTGGGTCCTTCCAGTCTCGAGTTGCACACGCACGAGTGTATGGGCGCGATAACGCTTGACGATGCGATAGTGGGTGACTGCCTCGCGTCCATCACTCCGCACCGACATGCGCGTACGTTGCGAACGGTGCCGTCCTATGGGCGCATCGACGGTCCCTCCGCCCGTCATCGCACCACTGCAAATCGCGAGATAGGTACGCTCTACCTCGCGCTCCGCCAGCGCGGCGACGAGTCTCGCATGCGCCTCCGGCGTGCGTGCTACGACGAGCAGACCGCTCGTGTCCTTATCGAGGCGATGCACCAGCCCGGCGCGCGGCACGAGGGCAAGCTTCGGATCCAGGGCGAGTAACGCGTTCTGCAGCGTGTGGCGGGGATTGCCGGCGCCGGGATGCACCACCATGCCTGCCGGCTTGTTGATGACGAAAAGCGCACGGTCCTGGTGGACGACGGTCAGCGGTTGCGCTTCCGGCGCCACACGCTGGTCGGCCTCGAGCCGCGCCGTGACCTCGATCTGCTCGCCTCCCAGGACCTTGTCCTTGGGACGCAACCGGCGGCCGTCGACCTGGACGGCGCCCGCCTCGATCCAGCCCTGCAGGCGCGCGCGCGAATACTGCGGCAGTGCCCGCGCGAGCGCCTGATCGAGCCTCAGGCCCGCATCGCTCGCGGGCAGCACCAGGGAATGGCTGCGGAACTCTCCCGAGTCCGCACAGTCCGAAGGGCTGCCGGCGGATTCGCTATACTCCCGCGCCATGCCCAATCTCGCTTTTCCTCACGGCCGCTCTGCGCCCGCCGCGCTCCGCGGTCCTGCACGCCCTCTCATCGCCGCCCTCTGCATCAGCGTGCTTACGCTGGCGGGCTGCGCTCACCGCAAGCCCCAGCAGTCCAGTCCGCAGGCGCTGTATACGACGGCCAAGCATGATTTGGACTCCTACAATTACAACGGCGCCATCAAGACCTACGAGCAGCTGACGGCGGTCTACCCCTTCACCGATCAGGCGCGCCAGGCGCAGCTCGACCTCATCTACGCATATTACCGCGCGGGCGAGACCGATTCCGCCGTCGACGCCTGTGACACCTTCATTCGCGAGAACCCCACTCACCCGCGGGTGGACTACGCCTATTACATGAAGGGGCTCGTGAACTTCGAGAAGCAGCCGAACGCCGTGGACAGGCTCTTCCACGTAGACCTGTCGAAGCGCCCGCCCACCACGGCGAACAAGTCGTTTGCGGCCTTCCGCACGGTGGTCCAGGAATACCCCAAGAGCGCTTACGCCTACGATGCGCGCCGGCGAATGGTCTACCTGCGCGACCGGCTGGCTTCCTATGATGTCGATATAGCCAGGTATTACCTGAAGCGGGGCGCCTACGTCGGCGCCGTGCGCCGGGCGAAGCTCGTCGTCGACAACTACGAGGGCGCGCCCGCGACGCGGGACGCGCTAGCCATCATGATCGTCTCCTACGACCGTCTCGGCATGAAAGCCCTTGCCGATGAGTCCCGCAAGGTCTACGCCGCCAATTTCACCGGCCAGGTGTCGCAGGTCGCCGCGGCGGCGCAGCGGCATTGGTGGCATTTTTGGTGAAGCCGCGGGCGCGGCCTCGGCGGGTGCTCACCGCCTATCTGCGATAGCCGTTGGTGATCGGATAGCGCCAGTCGCGCCCGAAGGCACGGCGGCTCACCCTGACGCCGGGCGGCGCCTGGCGGCGCTTGTACTCGTTGCGCTTCACCAGGTCGAGGACTCTGCCCACGGTAGCGCGGTCGAAGCCGCGCGCCTCGAGCTCATCGACCGACAGGTCCTCCTCGATGAAAGCCTCGAGGATCGGATCCAGGACCTCGTACGGCGGCAACGAGTCGGAGTCCTTCTGCTCGTGGCGCAGCTCCGCCGACGGCGGGCGGTCGATCACGCGCTGCGGGATCACCCGGCCCAGGGAATTGCGGTACGCGGCCAGGCGGTAGACCAGCATCTTGCTGCAGTCCTTGATCGGCGCGAAACCGCCCGCCATGTCGCCGTAGAGCGTGGCGTAGCCCACCGCCATCTCGCTCTTGTTGCCGGTCGTGAGCAGCATCCGGCCCGTCTTGTTGGAGATGCCCATGAGCAGCAGCATGCGGCAGCGCGACTGGATGTTCTCCTCCGTCGCATCCGGCGGCCGCCCCGCGAATTCTTCCTTCAGCGTGCCGAGCGTCGCCTCGAACATGCCTTCGATCGAGAGCTCGCTGTATTTCACGCCGAGTAGGCGGGCCTCCTGCGCCGCATCCTCCAGGCTGATGGAGGAGGTATAGCGCGAAGGCATCATCACGGCATGCACCCGATCTGCGCCGAGGGCATCGACTGCAATTGCCAGCGTCAGCGCGGAATCGACGCCCCCGGAAAGTCCCATCACGACGCCGGGGAAGCCATGCTTGTTGACGTAGTCACGGACCCCTAGCACCAACGCGCTGTAAACAGTCGCCTCATCGCTCAACTCCGCAGTGACTTTCCCGGGAATCGGCGCCACCGTGCCGCGGCCACGGCGCTGGAAATCGACGAAATAAGTGCCCTCCTCGAAGGCAGGCGCCCGCATGACGACCTCACCCTCCGCATCCATCACGAAAGAGTTGCCGTCGAACACCAGCTCATCCTGGCCGCCCACCAGGTTGACGTAGACGATGGGCAAGCCGATGTCGGCCACCCGGGCGCGGACCACCGATTCCCGCTCGCGCTGCTTGTTGCGCTCGTAGGGGGAGGCGTTGATGACGACGAGCAGCTCCGCCCGGTCCGCTCGCGCGAGCTGCGCCGGCTCCGGCTCCCAGATGTCCTCGCAGACGAGCAGGCCCACCCGAAAGCCCTTGCACTCCGCCACCGTCGGTTGCGCGCCCGCGTGGAAGTAGCGCTTCTCGTCGAACACCTTGTAGTTGGGCAGCGCCGCCTTGCGGTGGATGGCTGCGACGGCGCCGTCGGCGATCAGCGCCGCGGAATTGTAGATCGTCGAGCGAGTGTATTCCGGGTAGCCGACGATGACGCAGGGGCTCGGCGCCTGACGGCAGACCTCCTCCAGCCCCGACTCGATCTGACGCCGGAAGCCGCGGTGGAAGAGCAGGTCCTCCGGCGGGTAGCCGGAGAGCGCCAGCTCCGGGAATGCCACCAGGTCGGCCTGATGCACGCGATGCGCGGCGCGCGCGCATTCGATCACGCGCGCCGCGTTTCCCTGCACATCCCCGACCAGCAGGTCGAGCTGCGCGAGCGCGATACGGAGCGACGACTCGCTCACTGCGGCTCCTAGCGGCGCTTGCCCTTTCGCGCCGCGGACGACTTCTTCTTGCCGGCGGACCGTCCCGCCGCGGACCGCGCGCCGGCCGAGCCCTTGTCGGTCTTGCGGCCAGCCTTGCGGCTGGGCTTGCTGCGCAGGGATACCGGCGCGGGTGCGGGCTTCGCGGCGCGCTTCACCGGCTTCGCGGCAGGCTTCCTGGCCGCCTTTGCCGCCGGCCGCGGCGCCGGCTGCGGAGTTGCGACGGGACGCACAACCTTGGCTTTAGCGCTCGCGCGGCGGCGCCGCAGCAGCTCGTTCATCGCGGTGCCCAGCTCCGCGGGCGACCTGACGGTGCGCACACCCGCGGCCTCGAACGCTGCGTATTTGTCGGCCGCAGTGCCCTTGCCGCCGGCGACGATGGCGCCAGCATGGCCCATGCGCTTGCCCGGAGGCGCGGTGACGCCGGCGATGTAGGCGACGACGGGCTTGGTGACGAAGCGGCGGATGAACTGGGCGGCCGCCTCCTCATCGCTGCCGCCGATCTCACCCACCAGGATGATGCCTTCGGTGCGCGGGTCGCGCTCGAAGAGCTCGACCACGTCGACGAAATTGAGCCCGCGCACCGGATCGCCGCCGATGCCGACGCACGTGCTCTGGCCGAGGCCGATGTTGGTGGTCTGGAAGACCGCTTCGTAAGTCAGCGTGCCGGAGCGCGAGACGATGCCGACCGCGCCCTTCTTGTGGATGAAGCCCGGCATGATGCCGATCTTGCATTCCTCCGGCGTGATGACGCCCGGGCAGTTGGGGCCCACGAGGCGTGTGGCGGAGCCCGCGAGCACCGACTTCACGCGCACCATGTCGTTGACCGGCACGCCCTCTGTGATGCAGACCACGAGCTCGATGCCGGCATCGGCCGCCTCGAGAATCGAGTCGGCCGCGCCCGCCGCAGGCACGTAGATCATGCTGGCGGTGGCGCCCGTCTCTTTCACCGCATCCTTGACGGTATCGAATACCGGCAGCCCGAGGTGCTTTTGACCACCGCGCCCCGGAGTCACGCCGCCGACGAGTTGGGTCCCATAGGCGATCGCCTGCTCCGAATGGAACGTGCCCTGCTTGCCGGTGAACCCCTGGCAGATCACCTTGGTGTGCTTGTTGACCAGAATGCTCATGATCGAAAACCCTTACTTGCCTGCCGCAAGCGCGACGACCTTGCGCGCGGCGTCTGTCAGATCGGTGGCCGGAGTGATGGTGAGGCCGCTGTCAGCCAGCGTCGTGCGCGCCTTGTCGGCATTGGTGCCTTCGAGGCGTACGACCACGGGTACCTTCACCCCCACGTTCTTGACGGCGTTGATCACGCCATCAGCGATGAGGTCACAGCGGACGATCCCGCCGAAGATGTTGACCAGCACCGCGCGAACCTTCGGATTCGAGAGGATGAGCTGGAACGCGGCGGTCACCCGCTCGCTGGTCGCACCACCGCCCACATCGAGGAAGTTGGCGGGTTGGCCGCCATGCAGCTTGATGAGGTCCATGGTCGCCATGGCGAGGCCCGCACCGTTGACCATGCAGGCGATGTCACCGTCCAAGGAGACGTAATTGAGCTCGTGCTCGCTGGCACGGCGCTCCATCGGGTCCTCCTGCGAAGCGTCGCGAAGTTTCGCGAGATCCGGATGCCGGAAAACTGCGTTGGCGTCAACGTTGATCTTGGCGTCGAGCGCAACGAGATTGCCCGCCTTCGTCACGATGAGGGGATTCACTTCGACGAGACTGGCGTCCTTCTCCACGTAGAGCTTGTACAGCGCCGCGGCGATCGTCTGGAATTCCGCGATCTGCGCACCCTTCAGCCCGAGGCCGAAGGCGATTTGCCGCGCCTGATAGGGCTGCAGGCCGGCCGAGGGATGCACGGTGACGGCGAGGATCTGCTCGGGCGTCTTCTCCGCGACCTCCTCGATGTCCATGCCGCCGGCGGCGGAGGCGATGAGGGCGATGCGCCCCTTCTCGCGATTGAGGGTCAGTGAGAGATAGATCTCGCGCTCGATCTGCGAGCCCGACTCCACATAGACCCGCTCCACGGGCAGGCCCTCGGGGCCGGTCTGCTTGGTCGTGAGGCGCGTGCCGAGCATTGCGGCGGCGGCGCTGCGCACCGCTTGGTGGTCGCGCGCCAGCTTGACCCCGCCGGCCTTGCCGCGGCCGCCGGCATGTACCTGGGCTTTGACGACCCAGACCGGTCCGCCGAGCGCGTTGGCGGCGGCGACGGCCTCATCGGCGCTGGCCGCCACTTTGCCGGCAGGCACGGGAATTCCGTAGTTCCTGAATATCTCTTTGGCCTGATATTCGTGCAGATTCATTAGGTGACCTTGGACTCGATGCGACGTGACGTGAACTTCGCATTGTGTCCAAAAAGACCGGCCGCCGCCAGCGCGGAGCGGGCTAGGCGGCATGGTAGCGAGAACATGGGGAGCCGGGTCACGGGCCTGCGCCGCGCGAAGGTGGTAGATTGCGCGCCGCTGTCCTTCCGCCCGAGCACTACCCCTCCAGACGCCCATGCCGGCCAACGCCGCGACCTCGTCCGCCGCTCCCGCCGATATCGCCTGGCGGGTCGTGGGGCTGCTGAACCTCTACCGGATGCTCGTGCCGCTCGTGCTGCTGAGCGCGCTCTGGGTGTCCGGCCCGCCGCTCTCGATGGTGCCGCGCCCGGAGCTCTTCCTCGCGGCCTGTGTGCTCTATTTCACCGCGGCGGTGCTGCTCGTCATTGCACGGCGGCTGCGCTGGTCGACGCTGCGGCTGGTGGCGATGGTCAATGCCAGCGTGGACTCCGCGGCAATCGGGCTGATCCTTTACGCGAGCGGCGGCGTCTCGAGCGGCTTCGGCATCCTGCTCGTGCTGCCGGTGCTCGCCATGGCCACCCTGGCGAACCACCGGGACGCGCTGCTGATCGCCGCCATGGCCGCGCTCGCCGTGCTGGTGCAGCAGTTCTTCGTAGGTCTCGCCGCCCCGATCCATTTTGGCGAATACACCACGGCGGGTGTGCTGGGCGTGGTGTTGTTCGCGATCGCGGTGCTCGCCTGGCCGCTCGCCAACCGCATCCGCGAGAGCGAGGCCACGCTGCGGCGCCAGGAAGTGGACCTCGCGAACCTCGCGCAGCTTTCGCAGTACATCGTCCAGCATCTGCGCGAGAGCATCCTGGTGGTAGACCATCAGGACCGCATTCGCCTGATCAATGAATCGGCGGCGCGCATGCTCGGTGACGGCAAGGCCTTTCCGGATGCGCTCCTCGGCGAAGTCTCGCCGCGGCTGCTGTATCTGCTCGAGCGTTGGCGGCAGAGCACCGGCGATACCGGCATCTTTCCTGCGCTCGAGCAGACTTTCGTCGGCGCGGACGGTGCACAGGTCATCCGGGCGCATTTCGCGCCGCTCGGCACCTCCACGCCCGCGCCCGTGCTCGTTTTCCTGGAGGACACCAGCCTGATCACGGAGAAAGTGCAGCAGTCGAAGCTCGCGGCCCTCGGCCGCTTGAGCGCCAGCATCGCGCACGAGATCCGCAATCCCGTCGGGGCCATGAGCCACGCCGGGCAGCTGCTCGCCGAATCGCCCCAGCTAACGCAGCAGGAGCGGCGGCTGACCGAGATCATCCGCAACAACGCCGAGCGGGTGAGCGGGATCATCGACAGCGTGC
>JAGWPE010000381.1 GCA_028870635.1 Gammaproteobacteria bacterium
GAGCAACAAGTGGGACGAGCTGTGACAGGTAAGGCTTTCCGCTCATGGCGGACTTGCACAGTGCTGCCGACGAGCCCTGCCCCGTGGGTGTTTCAATTAGGGTCCGAGGTAACCCGGCCCGCTTGTCGAACACTGCAGGCGACGCCGGCAAGCACTCTACACCAAACGCCGGCCGCTTTGGGCGGTCGTGCGTCTCACAGCTCGAGCTGCTGAGCGCGCTCGAGCGCGGTCTCGACCCGCTCGCGCAGCGAGCGGACCTTGCCGCCAGCCTCGCTCTCGGCCTTGGCGTCGCGGCCGCGCTGCTGCAGCAGCTCGTGCGCCATGTTGAGCGCCACCATGACGGCGATGCGATCGAGTCCGACGACCTTGCCGCTGTCGCGGATCTCGCGCATGCGGCCGTTCAGGTACTCCGCCGCATCGAGAAGCGCCGAGCGCTCGTCATAGGGGCAGGAGACCACGTACTCCTTCTCCATGATGCGCACGCTGACGCGCGCCTGATCCTGACCGCTCATGCGCCGTGCTCCAGGGTCTTCAGTCTGCCGATCATGGCCTCCACGCGGGTGCGCACCTGCTCGTTCTTGGAGAGGAGCGAGGCGCGCTCGGTCGCGAGAGACTCGTGCCGCTGGCGCAGGGCGCGGTTCTCTTCCCGCAGATGATCCACGGTGCCCACCAGCTCCTCGATTCGCCGCGCGAGGCGCGCCAGCTCGAGATCGAGCTGTGATTTGACGGTGTCGCTCATGGTGCCCCCCGAATATAGTGCCGCGTTCGCAGCGGGGTCAATCATAACTCACGGCCGGATCAGGCATAATGGGGCGCCATGATTCAGGCGAACTACGCGGACATTCAGCGCGTTCTTACGGACGAGCGCGCGTTGGCCGATGCCGCCGAGGCGCACGGCACGCTCACCGGGTGCCTGTGCGCCGCGGTCGGATTCCGCTTCGAGGACTGGCTGCTCGAGATCCTGCCGGAGGGGCGGGCACAGCCGCTCGCCGCGGCCACCCTGCGCGAGCTTTATGCGGAGACGGCCGGGTCGCTCCGGGCGCCGGACATGGAGTTCGACCTGCTGTTGCCGGAAGATGCGCAGTCGATCGATGCGCGGGCCGCGGCGCTCGCCCAATGGTGTCAGGGATTCCTCTACGGCCTCGGCTCCGGCGCGGTCCAGGATGCGGGCAGCTTTCCCGGCGACCTGGGGGAGATCGTGCGCGACCTCACCGAGATCAGCCGTGTGGGCGTTGATATTGCCCAGACCGAGGAATCGAACGAGAGCGCCTACGCGGAGCTCGTGGAGTTCGTGCGCGTGAGCGTGCAGGTCATTTTCGAGGAGCTCGAGCCCATGCGGGCCCGGCCCTCCTCACCCGGAGCACCTCTTCATTGATCGGTTCTTCCAATGACTAGAGCCGCCGCCCGGCGCGCAACGCCTCTGCATGTCTCGCGCTCCGCGAGCGCGGGCCGACAGGACCTGCGCAACGAGTTCGCGCGCCGCCGGCGGGCGCTGCTCAAGCTGATGGGGCGCGATTCGATCGCCATCCTGCCCTCGGCACCGGTGCGGCACCGGAATAACGATGTCGAGTATGCCTACCGTCAGGACAGCGATTTTTACTATCTGACGGGCTTCGATGAGCCGGAATCGGTCGCTGTCCTCGTCCCCGGGCGCGATCAGGCCGAGTACATATTGTTCGTGCGCGAGCGCGACCCCGCGCGCGAGACGTGGGACGGCCGGCGTGCCGGACCGACAGGGGCGCGGCGCGCCTTCGGCGCGGACGATGCGTTTCCCATCGCCGACATCGACCAGATCCTGCCCGGGCTCATGGAGAACCGCGCCAAGGTGTTCTATTCCATGGGCATGTATCCGGAGTTCGACCAGCGGCTGGTCGGCTGGGTGAACGGCCTGCGGACACAGGCGAGGAACGGGCGCCATCCGCCTCAGGAAATCGTCGCCCTCGATTACGTCCTGCACGATATGCGGCTGTACAAATCGCGCGTCGAGATCGGGTTGATGCGCGAAGCCGCGCGGATCGCCTGCGCGGCGCACGTGCGTGCGATGCGATTCTGCCGCCCGGGGCGCAAGGAATACGAGGTGATGGCGGAGATCGTCCATGAGTTCCGCCTGCACAACGCGGATACCTCGTATCACCCCATCGTCGGCGCAGGCGCCAACAGCTGCATCCTGCATTACCGCGACAACGATCAACCGCTCAAGGCGGGGGACTTGCTCCTGGTCGACGCCGGCTGCGAGTATGAGTCGTACGCTTCGGACATCACGCGCACTTATCCGGTCGGCGGCCGATTCACGCCGGAGCAGCGCGCCGTGTACGAGGTCGTGCTCGAGGCCAACCGGGCGGCGATCGCCAAGGTCCGGCCGGGCAACCATTGGAACGAGCCGCACGAGGCCGCGGTCCGCGTCGTCACCCACGGTCTGGTGAAGCTCGGCCTGCTGAAGGGCCGGCCCGCGAAGCTCGAGCGCGATGGCGCCTATC
>JAGWPE010000382.1 GCA_028870635.1 Gammaproteobacteria bacterium
AGCCGCGGTGATGCCCATCCACAACGTGACCTTGTCGGAGTTGTCTTCGCGCATAGAACGATACCTCTTCGATTTAAAGGGACGACCCGGCGTGTCTGCCCGCACCACGGTACGCGTGCACGCTCGGTATGACTTTCATTGGTGGAGCTCGACTGCCGAAGTGGCGGTGCGCGACTCGGCCGGATGCATCGCCGCCCCGCTGCGCGCGAAATGCTCGAGCGCTTGCCGGTAGCCCGCCGCGATCAGCTCCTGCGTATAGCGGAAATCGAACAATCCGACATCGATGGCAAATCGAGGCTGCACGATGTGCATCCGTACGCCGCGGCTGCGGTAACGCTCGAGATCGTCGCTGGATTTACGGTCGAGCGCGATCGTGAAAGCACGCTTGAGCACCGCCAGGGCATGCCTCGGGGCCGCCGTGGAAGGCGGGCAGCAGGTGCAGAGCATCGAGACGGTGGTGCGCGCACCGATTTCGCACGCCCGATCCACGGGGAGGTTGTTGGTAATCGCGCCGTCGACGTGCGGGCGGCCCTCCAGATCGACCGGTGGAAAGAGGCCCGGCAGGCTCATGCTGGCGATCAGCGGCTCGATCAGATCGCCGGCATGGCCCCAGTACGCCGCCCGCCCGGTGGCAAGATCGGTGGTGACGATGGTCAAGGGGATGACGAGCCGCTCGAAGCGGCTCACGGGTAGCACTTTGCGTAACAGCCGGCGCAGCGGATCGAGCGTGTAAGGACCGGTGCAGCGCCAGGGCCGCAGCCAGGCGGAACGGTTGGCCCCCACGATGTCTTTGCGATCAATGCTGCGCCACAGCGCGATGAGCTCGGGAGCGGACAGTCCGGCGGCGATCGCAGCGCCGTTGAGCGCGCCAACCGAGGAGCCGACGATGTAATCGAGGCGGATGCCGAGATCAGCCAGTGCGCGGTAAAACCCGACTTCCAACGCACCGCGCGCGCCGCCTCCGCACAACACGGCGGCGATCGGCGGCGTGAGTGGTACGCAGGATCCCATGGCTGCAAGGGCAGGTCGGCTCAGGACGATGCTCCTTTGACAGGCGCCACGGTGTCGGCCGCGCCGAGGCGCTTCAGCAGCGCGGCAAACTCATTCAGCGCTCTGCGGCGTTCCTTGATCCGCCGGCGCAGCGCCCCCCGTGCCTGCTCCATCCGCTCCGCGTCCCCGCGATCGAAGGCGGTGAGCACACGAGCCACGTCCGGCAGCGGCAACCCGGCCCCCATGGCCACGGCAATGAAGCGCAGCCGCTCGACGTCGGCGTCGTCGAAGAGATGGTAGCCCGCGGCCGTGACCGCGCGAGGCCGAACCAAACCCATCACGCACCACGTTCGAACGCGCGATACGCTGACGCCGGCGATGCGGGCGATCTGCGAGATCGTGTGTCGAGCGGGACCTTGGGCGGATGCCCCTGTCATTCCAGGATCACATCTCGAAGGGTGCAGACGCAGACGGTGCGCTACACGAGGGACGACTTCGGAGACACCAGCCGACACAGGCATGGCAACACCGTCGTGCGTCTGCAAGCCGGTAGATGGCCACAGCTTCGGCTCGCGCCACGGCTCGCCGGGTGAGGTCGAACGGCGGAATCCGGTGCGATCGGCGCCGGCGGCACGCCGACGAGTGCACCCTAAGCGAGGGGCGCTTAAACGGCGTCGGGCGGTTTCGCATGCTGTAGCCATGGGTGCGGGTAGGCAACAGCTCATACGCTAAACCCCGTACCTACATGCGGAGTCAAGCAGCCGATCGCAAGGCGCTGCAGGGCCACCTCGCGCGGCGGTGCAAGCACGGCTGCGGTCATTTGGCCCGGGGCGCGTGCGGTGCCGGGGGAGTCGTCAGCGCCGCGATGATCGGGCATGGCCCAGATGAGGTCTCGCGGTCCTCGACGCAGTGGCGGGCG
>JAGWPE010000043.1 GCA_028870635.1 Gammaproteobacteria bacterium
GCCTCGCCATTGGCGGTCATGCGCTGCCGCTCGAGCTGCCAGAAGGCGGTGAGCGGCAAGAGGGCGACGAGAAGGAGCGCGATCAGCAGCCGCGGGAAGATCCCCGCCCGCAGCCGCGCCACTCTGCGCTCGCCAGCCATCAGGTCTTCTCGACGTCCCGGCTCACGGGCGATGCCTTCGTTGAGGTCATGAGCTGCGACGATACCTCAGGATCGATCCTTCGGCACCCGAGCTGCAGCGCGGGCCGGCTGAGCCATAGCCCGATCTAGCTATGCGCCGCTCACGCGCGTCCCGCTACATTGCCGAGCCGCCTGGCGGCGAGCCGGTCCCTCGGTGAATACTCCCTTCCGCAAGCAGCTCGTCAGCCTTCATACCTGGTCCGGTCTCGTGATCGGACTCGTGCTGGCTTTCCTCGCCCTCACCGCCGCGGCCTTCGTGCTGCGGCCCGCGCTCCAGCGCACCGTTTACAGTCACCTGCTGACCGTACCCGCCTGTCATCACCGTCTGCCTCTGGACCGGCTTGCCGCCGAGGCGCAGGCGATCCATCAGCTCTCGAGCCTGCAAGCCATTCGGGTTGCCTCGGCAGAGACCTCATCTGTCGCGGTCCAGTTCTCGGATGATGACTCTGTATACCTCGAGCCTTGTACTGGCGCGGTCCTCGGGACGCAAAACGAGTACGGCGGCTTCTTCGGCTTCTTCGACGGGTTGCACCGCTTCCGATTCATCCAGGACGGACGGCAGATTGCCGGTACCTGCAGCGCCGTATTTCTGGTGCTGCTCCTCGTGGGAGGTCTCATCCTCTGGTGGCCGCGGGGCGGCCAGAGCCTGAAGTCCGCAGCAACATTCAACCACCGGCTCCCGGGTAGCGCCCGGACCATCAGCCTGCACAAGGTCATCGGCCTCTACACTCTCTGCGTTCTCCTGATCATTTCGCTGACGGCCCTGCCGCTCTCCTTCCAACCCGTACGGGACCTGATCGGTTGGGTCGTGGGATCACCGATGGTCATTCCCCCGCCGCCGTTTTCGGTGTTCCAGCGCGGCGCGCCGAGGATTTCCATGCAGCAGGCATGGCTGCGCTCCCAGCAGGCATTCCCGGATGCAGAGTGGGTCAGCATCGCCTACCCGAATGCCCCGCGGGATCCCGTCTCGATGGAGCTGCTCGAGCGGGGCGCGCCTCATTCCGAGGCGAAATCCTATCTCTATCTCGATGCGTATTCGGGAAAGGTGCTCCGTCGCGCTCCCTATGCCACGCAGACTCCGTTGGGGCGCAAGGTGTACCTCTACCTGCTGGCGCTGCACTCCGGGCTGGTCGGCGGGTTGCCCTATCAGCTGCTGCTGCTCGTTGCCTGTCTGGGGCTGCCCGTGCAGGTTTATTCGGGGCTGAGCCCTTACTTGCGGCGCAAGCTGCGCAAGCCCGCAGGGGGGGCTTATCCTGTCAGGATCGCGCGCAAGCTCAGCGAGGCGACGGGAATCTGCGCGTTCGAGCTGGTGGACCCCAAAGGGGCGCGGCTGCCATCCTTCAGCGCCGGATCGCATATCAGCGTGCACATTCGCCCGGGACTGATCCGGCAATACTCGCTGTGCAATGATCCGCAAGAGACCCATCGGTACCTGATAGGCGTGCTGCTCGTCGAGCTCTCGCGCGGGGGATCGCGCGCGATGCACGGCCTCGGGGAGGGTACGCTCATCCACATCAGCGGGCCGCGAAATCATTTTCAGCTCGTGCGCGGCGCCCGCCGGACATTGCTCCTCGCCGGCGGAATCGGCGTGACCCCGATCCTCAGCATGGCGGAAGAGCTCGCACGTACCGGAGCGGATTTCGAGATGCACTACTGCACGCGCTCGCCCGACCGCACGGCTTTCCTGCATCGGATCCGCTCATCGGCCTACGGGCATCGGGTGAAGATGCATTTCGATGACGGGCCGGCGGAAGAGAGACTGAACCTTCAGGCCGTCCTTGCCCACCCGGACCCCGACACTCACGTGTACGTCTGCGGCCCCAAGGGATTCATGGATGCGGCCACGGATGCGGCGCGCCAAAGCAGATGGTCGGAGGCCAACGTACATCGCGAATACTTCAGCGGACGACCGCAGGCGGCCGATGAGAACGTGGAGTTCGACATCAGGATCGCAAGCACTGGAAAACTGATCCGCGTCGCACGCGAACAGAGCGCGCTCGATGCGCTGGTGTCCGCAGGAATCGCCGTGCAATCCTCATGTGCCGAGGGCGTCTGCGGTACATGCCTGACGCGTGTGTTGGCAGGAGATCCCGATCACCGCGACCTCTTTCTGACGGCCGAAGAGCGCGCCAGAAAAGACCGCTTCCTGCCGTGCTGCTCGCGCTCCGCGGGCGGGACTCTGGTTCTGGATCTCTAGCTCGCGCCGGCGAGGAGCCGCTCGACATAGCGGGCGATCTGATCGACCTCTATGTTCACCCTGGCGCCGGCACGCAGCGCGCCGAGCGTGGTTACCGCTTGAGTGTGGGGGATGAGGTTGATGCCGAACAAGGCGCCCTGCACTTCATTCACCGTGAGACTCACACCGTCGATGGTGACGGAGCCCTTGCGGGCTATATAACGAGCCAGGGCAGACGGCACGGAAACCTCGATTCTGGTGGAGCGCGCATCGCCGCTGAGCGCGGTGATCTCACCGACGCCATCGACATGTCCGGAGACGAGATGGCCGCCGAGGGGATCGCCTGCCTTGAGGGAGGGCTCGAGGTTCACCGGCGAGCCGGGAGCCAGGGCGCCGAGCGTCGTCAGCGACAAGGTCTCGCGCGAGACGTCGGCAGCGAACGTGCGATCGCGCAACTCGACCGCAGTAAGGCAACAGCCCTGCACGCAGATGCTATCGCCGACGCTGATTCCAGATGGATCCAGCTGATCGAAGGCAATGACCATCCTGACATCGCCTCCGCGCGTCTCACGGCTCACCACCCGGCCGACGTCTTGAACGATGCCTGTGAACATTCGCTAGCCTCCTCCTCCGGTGACCGGGCGCAATCGCAATCGCACGTCCTCGCCGATCTGACGGGTCTCGACCACGGTGAAGTTGGGAGCTTCGTGCAGGTTGCGCAGCTCCTCCATCGAGACCAGCGGCCGCGCCTGCGGCCCGAGCAGTCTCGGCGCAAGGTAAATGATCAGCTCATCGACGAGCGCCTCGCGCAACAGCGCGCCGGCGAGCCGGGCTCCAGCCTCGACCCAGAGCTCGTTGATCTCGCGCGCACCGAGCCGCTCCAGCACGTCGGGCAGGCTCAAGCCGGTCGGATCGACACTCGCTCCCGCCGCGGGCTGCGCGGCGGGCGTTTCCTCGATTGCAGCCCCGCGCTGCGCAAGCTGAGCGCGCCGAGCCGCAAGCTCGCCCTCTTTGTCGGCCGGATTCGCGGCCGTCAGGATGAGGACGGCGCCCCCCGTGGCCAGCATCCGGGCGCCCGGCGGAGTCTGCAAATGGGTGTCGAGGACGATGCGCAGAGGCCGCAGCCGCGGGCGTCCCCAAGGCGGATCCGGCAACCGCACATCGAGGCGGGGGTCATCCGCGAGCACTGTGCCGATGCCCGTCAGGATTGCAGAGCTGCGCGCGCGCCAGCGCTGCACATCCTCGCGGGCAGCGGGGCCGGTGATCCACTGGCTAGCGCCGTTCGCCAGGGCCGTTCGGCCATCGAGGCTCATCGCGAGCTTCAATCTCACCCATGGCCGCCCAGAGCGCATGCGCTTCAGGAATCCGGGATTGAGCTGCGCGGCTTCCGCCGCCATGAGGCCGGACTCGACGGCGACCCCCGCCTGCCGCAGCGCCTGCGCCCCCCGGCCGCTCACTCGCGGGTTGGGATCCTCCAGAGCAAAGATGACGCGCGCCACTCGCGCGGCGATCAGCGCTTCGACGCAGGGCGGTGTGCGGCCGTGATGACTGCACGGCTCCAAGGTGACATAGGCGGTTGCGCCGACGGCTTTGGGTCCGGCTGCACGCAGGGCGTTGACCTCGGCATGAGGCTCTCCCGCGCGCTCATGCCATCCCTCGCCGACGACTAACTCACCCTGCGCGATGACGCAGCCGACCCGAGGATTGGGATGAGTCGTCTCGAGGCCGCGCTCGGCGAGCTCGAGCGCCCGCCCCATTGCCCGCCGATCAAAGTCCGTGAACATTGGCCGCGCGCCTCACTTTGGTCCCTCCCCCGAGCCAGGGTCTTCCGCTGACGGCGGCTCCGTCGGCAACAACGAGAGTTGGTCGCGATCCTGTGCCGGCTGCCGCTTCGCGGGACGCTTCTGCTCCCGTGCGGGCAGATTGCCGTCGCGCTGGCCGCGGAGCCTGCGGATCTCCTCGTGGAACGCCTCGACATCCTCGAAGTGCCGATACACGGATGCGAAGCGGACGTAGGCCACCTCATCGAGCCGCCGCAGCTCTTCCATGACGAGCTCGCCGATCACTCGCGAGGCCACTTCCCGGTCGCCGAGGGCGCGAACCTTGTGAGCGATGCGGCTGAGCGCCTCGTCCACCTGCGGGCGCGGCACCGGCCGCTTCTCCAGCGCCTTCTCCATGCCGGAGCGGAGCTTGCCTTCGTCGAACGGCTCGCGGCTGCGATCGCCCTTGACGATCGTGGGCATGACCAGCTCGGCGGTCTCGAAAGTGGTGAACCGCTCGCCACAGGCGAGACACTCGCGGCGGCGGCGGATCTGACGCCCTTCTCCGGCCAGCCGGGAGTCGGTTACCTTCGTCTCGACGTGGCCGCAGAATGGACAGTACACGGATTGCTCGGTCGGACCGCCGCCCTGCGGAGCCCGGTCTCCTAGTCGCCGTACACCGGGAAGCGGCGGCAGAGCTCGAGCACCTGGCTCCGCACCCGCTCTACGACGGCGTCCGCGCCGTCAGCATCCAACACGTCGGCGATGAAGTCGGCGACCTGCTCGACCTCGCGCTCCTTGAAGCCGCGCGTGGTCGCAGCCGGAGTGCCGATCCTCAGCCCGCTCGAAACCGCGGGCGGGCGCGGATCGTTGGGCACGGCGTTCTTGTTCACCGTGATGTTGGATTTCCCGAGCGCGGCGTCGGCATCCTTCCCGGTGATTGCGCGGCCGATGAGGCTCACCAGGAACAGGTGGTTGTCCGTGCCGCCCGAGACGATCTGATACTCGCGGCGGGCGAGCCTGGCGGCCATGGCGCGCGAGTTCGCCAGCACCTGCTTCTGATAATCAGCGAACGCCGGCTGCAGCGCCTCGAGCAGCGCCACCGCCTTCGCCGCAATGACGTGCATCAGCGGTCCGCCCTGCGTCCCCGGGAAGATCAGCGAGTTGAGCTTCTTCGCGATCTCCTCGTTCTCACGCGCGAGGATCAGGCCGCCGCGCGGCCCGCGCAGCGTCTTGTGCGTGGTGGTCGTGACCACATCGGCGTGCGGCACCGGGTTCGGGTAGATGCCCGCCGCGACGAGCCCCGCGACATGCGCCATGTCCACTACGAGGTAGGCGCCGACGCTCTTCGCGATCTGCGCGAAACGGGCCCAGTCGACCACGCGCGAGTACGCGGAAAAGCCGGCGATGATCATCTTGGGGCGATGCTCCTCGGCCAGGCGCTGCACCTGCTCGTAATCGATCTCGCCCGTATCCGGCCGGATCCCGTACTGCGCGGCGCGGAAGAACTTTCCCGAGAAGTTGACGCGCGCCCCGTGAGTCAGATGCCCCCCGTGATCGAGGCTCATCCCCATGATGGGGTCGCCCGGCTGCACGAGCGCGAAGTAGGCGGCGGCGTTCGCCTGCGATCCGGAGTGCGGCTGCACGTTGGCGTAGGCCGCGCCAAAAAGCTTCTTCGCGCGGTCGATGGCGAGCTGCTCGGCGATATCGACATACTCGCAGCCGCCGTAATAGCGCTTGCCGGGATAGCCCTCCGCGTACTTGTTCGTGAGCACGGAGCCCTGTGCTTCCAGCACGCGCGGACTCACGTAGTTCTCCGAGGCGATGAGCTCGACGTGATCTTCCTGCCGGCGTCGCTCGCCGTCGAGCGCACGGGCAAGCTCGGGATCGAAGCTGCGGATGTCGAGGCTCTTGGAGAACATTCGGGGGGCCCTGTCGGTGAGCGGAACGGTGGGTGGGATTGTACCGGAAGCTCCCGGCCGTGACGGGTCGCAGGCGACGCGGGCTTGTTGCCGGGCGTCACGGGAGCGCTTGCCGTCGATCAAATGAGGCTCTCTACCACTGCATTCCAGGCGCTCGCGAGATTGGAGCGGTCGTATCCCCCTCCTCCGAGCGCCAGCAGGCGTCCGTGACCCAGCCGCTCCGCCAGGGCCGCGAGCTCGCTCGCGGCGCGGGCATGCGCCCCCGGCGTCAGGCGCAGGTGCGTCAGAGGGTCTCCCGCGATGCTGTCCGCGCCGCACTGCAGGATGATGAACTGCGGCTCGAAGCGCTCGAGGTGGGCGATGACCCGCGGCCACAGCTGCGAGAACACGGCGTCGTCCGCCCCTGGCGGCAACGGCAGATTGAGCTTGGTGCCCTCGGCGGCTCCGCGGCCCGTCTCCTCCGCGGCGCCGGTCCCCGGATAGAGGTACCGTCCATCCTCGTGCAGGTCGGCGAATATCACGGCCGCATCGCTCTCGAAAGCGTAGAAGACACCGTCGCCGTGGTGCGCATCGATGTCGACATAGGCGACGCGTCCGAGCCCGAACCGCTTGCGCAGCAGCTCGATCGCCACTCCGCAATCATTGAACACGCAGAACCCCGCGGCGTGGTCGCGCGCGGCGTGGTGCAGTCCGGCGATCGGCACGAAGGCGCGCCGGAAATCCCCTGCCATGATGCCTTGAGTGGCCGTCAGCGTCGCGCCCACCACGCAGGATGCGGCCTCGTATACGCCGCGATAGGCAGGCGTGTCCCCCGCATCGAGATAGCCCTGGCCGCTTGCGGAGCGCTCCCGCACGAACTCGAGATAGCTCGCGGTGTGGAACGTGAGCAGCTCCTCCTCGGTGGCATCGCGCGGCTCGAGCACGCGCACCTTGCGATCGAGCGCCCGCGCCCCAAACTCGCGCAGGAAGGCCGCGTGACGGTCGGGCCCGAATGGGTGGCCGTCACCGAAGCCGTAGCGAGCGAGACGCTCGCCGGCGATCACCACGACGTTGTCGCTCATCCGATCTCTCCGCGCCGGAAACCTCGCCGTTCGCAGCAGGCGCACTCGCTTTCGAGCCCGACCTGCCCAAGAGGCGGCAAGTCGATGATAATACTCGGCCGCAGCCTCACCGAAATTCGACAGGAAATGGCTCAGTACATCTTTACCATGCAGGGGGTCGGCAAGGTCGTCCCCCCGAAACGCGTCATTCTGCGCGACATCAGCCTCTCTTTCTTCCCCGGCGCAAAGATCGGCGTGCTCGGTCTCAACGGCTCGGGCAAGTCCACGCTGCTCAGGATCATGGCCGGTATCGACAAGGAGATCGACGGCGAGGCGCGGCCGCAGAGCGGGATCCGAATCGGCTATCTGCCTCAGGAGCCGCAGCTCGACCCCGCAAGGGATGTGCGCAGCACCGTCGAGGAAGGCATCGGAGAGACCTTCAAGCTCGTCGAGGAATTCAACCGTATCAGCGACCGGTTCGCCGAGCCGCTGCAGGACGCGGAGATGAACGCCCTGCTCGAGCGGCAGGCGAAGCTGCAGGATGCGATCGACACCGCGGGCGGATGGGAGCTGGAACGCAAGCTCGAGATCGCCGCGGATGCGCTGCGTCTGCCGCCCTGGGAAGCGAAGATCGGCACCCTGTCGGGCGGGGAGAAGCGCCGGGTGGCGCTCTGCCGGCTGCTGCTCTCCGCCCCTGACATGCTGCTGCTGGATGAGCCGACCAACCATCTGGATGCGGAGTCGATCTCCTGGCTGGAGCGGTACCTGGAAGAATATCCGAGCACCGTCGTCGCGGTGACGCACGACCGGTACTTCCTCGACAACGTGGCGGAGTGGATCCTCGAGCTCGACCGCGGCCACGGAATCCCGTGGCACGGCAATTACTCCTCCTGGCTCGAGCAGAAAGAGCAGCGGCTTAAGCTCGAGGAGCGCGAGCGCGAGGCGCTGCGCAAGGCGCTCGAGCACGAGCTCGAATGGGTGCGCCAGAACCCGAAGGCCCGCCAGGCGAAGAGCAAGGCCCGGCTGCAGCGCTACGAGGAGCTCGCCTCGCGCGAGTTCCAGGAGCGCAACGAGACCAACGAGATCTACATTCCCCCCGGGGAGCGCCTCGGAGAGCTCGTGATCGAGGTCAAAGGGCTGCGCAAGGGATATGGCGACCGGCTGCTCATCGATGCGCTCTCTTTCTCACTGCCGCGGGGCGGCATCGTCGGCATCATCGGGCCCAATGGCGCCGGCAAGACGACACTCTTTCGCATGCTGACCGGCGGCGAGAAGCCCGATGCCGGCGAGATCCGCGTGGGACCGACCGTGAAGCTCGCCTATGTGGATCAGTCGCGCCACGCGCTCGATGACAAGAAGACCGTTTGGGAGGAAATCTCCGGCGGTCTCGACATCCTCAAGGTCGGGAGCTACGAGACCCCCTCGCGCAGCTACGTCGGGCGGTTCAACTTCAAGGGCTCGCAGCAGCAACAGACCATCGGCGAGCTCTCGGGCGGTGAGCGCAACCGTGTGCACCTCGCCAAGGTGTTGAAATCCGGCGGCAACGTGCTGCTGCTCGATGAGCCGACCAACGACCTCGATGTCGAGACGCTGCGCGCGCTCGAGGAAGCTCTGCTCGGGTTTCCGGGCTGCGCGGTCGTGATCTCGCACGACCGCTGGTTCCTCGATCGCATCGCGACTCACATCCTCGCGTTCGAGGGCGACTCGCAGGTCGTCTGGTTCGAGGGCAACTACCAGGAGTATGTCGAGGACTTCAAGCGCCGCAAGGGCGAGGAAGCCGCGCAACCGCACCGCATCCGCTACAAACCGCTCACCCGTTGAAGAGACACTCGCCAGCGCCGGCAGAGAGTCACGAGAGCGACAGCCGGGGGCTGCTGCGCTGGATCGGGCCGCTCGCGGCGCTCCTGGTGTTCGGCGCGGTCGGCTACATCCTGCATGGCGAGATCGCGCGCCTGCACTTCGACAGGGTGTTCGCGCACCTGCAGTCGATACCGCGCAAGCACGTGCTCGCCGCGCTCGGCCTCACCGCCACCAGCTACTGGGTGTTGAGCGGCTATGACGTGCTGGCGCTGCGTTACCTGCGCAAGCGCCTGGCATACGGGCGGATTCTCTTCACGTGCTTCATTGCGAGTGCCTTCGGCCACACGCTCGGCTTCTCCGCGTTCACGGGCGGGGCGATCCGCTTTCGTCTCTACGCCAGCGCGGGCGTCACCGCGGTCGAGGTCGCGGCCATCGCCGCGTTCGTGAGCCTCGGGATCGCCATCGGCCTGGCCACCCTCGCGGGCATTTCCCTCTTCCTGTCGCCCGGGCAGAGCGCCACCATCCTGCACCTCGGGCACGATCTGACCTTCCTGGCCGGTGCGCTGCTGCTCTGCGCGGTGCTCGCCTACGCACTGTGGTCGGCGCTGTCGCGGGGCGTCCTAGAGATACGCGGCTGGGCGCTGCGCGCCCCCGGCCCGACGATCGGACTGCCGCACGTCGCCCTCGGCGTGCTCGATATGAGTCTCGCGGCCTCGGTGCTCTGGTGGTTGCTGCCCTCCGGCTCGCACATCGCCTTCGTCCCCTTCAGCGGCGCCTACGCCATCGCGATCATCGCCGGCATCCTGAGCCACGTACCGGGCGGTATCGGTGTCTTCGAGACGGTGATGCTGCTCATCCTGCGCGGCATTGCGCCCGAGGCCCTGCTGGGCTCGCTGCTCGCCTACAGGGCCATCTACTACTTCGTGCCGCTTTTCTTCGGCGCCCTCCTCTTCGGCTACAAGGAGCTGAGCGCCACGCGCGCGCACCTCGCGCGTGCGCGCGAGCGCGCTGCGATGTACGTGGCGCCCGTCGCGCCGCAGATCGCCGGAGCCCTCACCTTCCTCGCCGGTACCGTGCTGCTCGTGTCGGGAGCGACGCCGGGCATCAACTCGCGGCTCGCGCTCCTGCATCGCTTCATTCCGCTATCGGTGCTGGAAGTGTCCAACCTGATGGCGAGCGTCATCGGGCTCGGGCTGCTCGTGCTCGCACGGGCACTCTTTCGCCGGGTCAAGGCCGCCTACTCCATCTCCTTCGCGTTGCTCGTCTGCGGCGTGATCGCTTCCCTCCTCAAGGGACTTCGTTACGAGGAGGCGAGCGTGCTCACGCTCGTGCTCGCGGTGCTGGCGCTCGGGCGCCGTGCTTTCTACCGCCCGACGGCCATTCTCGACGAGCGCTTCACCCCGGCCTGGGTCGCGAGCATCGCGGGAGTCATCATCCTCTCGATCTGGATCGGCTTTCTCGCCTACCGCCGGGTGCCGTATTCGGATCAGCTCTGGTGGACGTTCGCGCTGCACGCCAATGCGCCGCGGATGCTGCGCACTTCGCTGGCGGTAATCGTGCTCGCGACCGCCTATTTCATGCTGAGCCTGCTGCGGCCGGCGCGGCCGGAGCCGGCCGTGGCCAGCACCGAGGACCTCTCCCGCGCGCGCGCCATCATCAGCCGCTCGGATAACTCCCTGGCGAATGCAGCGCTGACGGGTGACAAGCGGCTGCTCTTCAACGATTCGGCGGACACGTTCCTCATGTATCAGGTCGCCGGCCACAGTTGGGTCGCGCTCGGCGACCCGGTCGGCTCGCGCCCCGGGGCGGAAGAGCTGGTCTGGCGCTTCCGCGAGCTTTCGGACCGCCACGGCGGCCAGACGGTCTTCTACCAGACGAGCGCGGAGCGCCTTTCCCTGTACGTGGACCTCGGCCTCGCGCCGCTCAAAGTCGGAGAGGAGGCGCGCGTGCGGCTCGCGGATTTTTCACTCGAGGGTGCCGACCGCGCCGGTCTCAGGCACGCGCACCGGCACGCGCAGCGGGATGGATTGACCTTCGATATCCAGCCTGCGGCCACGGCCGAGGAGCTGATGCCGGACCTGAAGCGGATCTCGGACGCCTGGCTCACCAGCAAGGCCACCGGCGAGAAGCGCTTCTCCGTCGGCTACTTCTCGCCGCAGTACCTGCGCAATTTCCCGCTCGCCGTCGTGCGCCAGGGAGGCGCGGCGGTCGCCTTCGCCAACCTCTGGACGACCGGGACGCGCGCGGAGCTCGCGGTCGATCTCATGCGCTTCGACCCCGGGGCGCCCGCGGGCACGATGGACTTCCTCTTCGCCGAGCTCATGAGCTGGGGACGCGATCACGGCTACCTCTGGTTCAATCTCGGCATGGCGCCGCTCTCGGGTCTCGACCGGCATCCCCTCGCGCCCGCCTGGCACCGCGTCGGCAACTTCGTGTTCCGTCACGGCGAGCATTTCTACAACTTCGAGGGACTGCGGCGCTACAAGGCCAAGTTCATTCCGCACTGGGAGCCCAAATATCTCATCGCCCGCGGCGGCATCGCCCTGCCGCGCGTGCTGATGGACATCTCGGTGCTGATAGCCGGCGGCGTCAAGGAGCTCTTCGCGGCGTAGTCCAAGCGCTGGATCCGGGCATCCTGCGCGAACGAAGCGCGGTCACATTCCTGTGCCTGCTTGGCAACTCATATGACATAACGCACCGCTCGGATCGGGGAAAAGGGGATGCGGCTGTCGCCAATGAGCTACAATCAAGACACCGGGCGAGCACAAAAAGAGGC
>JAGWPE010000383.1 GCA_028870635.1 Gammaproteobacteria bacterium
CGAGACGGCCCCCGGAAGGATCCCCTCGTACAACTCCTCCAGCCGGGCGACGCTGCGATCCCAGGTGAAGAGCTGCTGCACGCGCATGCGCCCCGCGGCCCCCATGCGCTGGCGCAGGTGCGGATCCGAAAGGAGCTTGCCGATGGCCGCGGCCAGCCCCTCGCTGTCGCCACGCTCGACGAGGATGCCGGTCTCACCGTCCACCACGACCTCCGGCAATGCGCCGCCCCGCGTAGCGACCACCGGCAGTCCCGCCGCCATCGCCTCGATCACCGGTATGCCGAAAGGCTCGTGCCAGAGCGAGGGAAAGACGAAGATCCCGGCGCGCGCGTAATGCGAGCAGATCTCGGAGTTGGCCACGCGGCCATGCAGGAATGCACGCCCGCCAAGCTCACCTACGTGGCGGGAGATGAGCTCGTAGTAGGCCGCCGGGTTGGCGTAGTAGCGGGTCAGTCCGTTGAAGATGGGATCGCGGCCGTGCGGGTCGACGTAATCCTTGGGGGATAGATCCAGAGGCCCGACCAGGCTGAGACTCGCCTGCGGATGCGCACGCGACAGCCCGCCCATCGCCGAGAGGAGCACATGCACGCCCTTCTCGGGGCAGAGCCGCCCGACGAAGAGCACCGTGCGCGAGGCCGCCGGGTCCGCGGCGACCTGCAGAAAGCGCTGATCGACTCCGTTGTAGAGCTCGTGACAACGCGCGGCGGCGGCAGGGTAGAGACGCCGGATCTCCTCCGCAACGAACCGGCTGCACGCGAGGACCAGCGCCGCCTCGCTCAGGCGGGGCGCTATCACCGCCGGATCGAAATCCGAGAGCGAGTGATCGTGCATGTGCAGCACGATCCGCGCCCGCGGATTGGCGCGGCGAATCGGCCCGATGAAGTTGGAAACAGTATGCAGGTGAACCAGATCGCAGCCGCGCTCGCGGATGTCGCGAGCTACTTCGCGCGCGTAGTGGGCGTAGTAGACCGAGCTCAGCCTGAAGGGGCGCCCGCGGTTGAAGAGCCGGGCCGCATCGAAGATCTTCAGGCCGTTCAGAGCCCGATCGATGCCTTCGGGGATGCGCCGGTAGGTGACGCCCTCGTGACTCTCGGTCTCGCGCTGCCCGGGAACCCACTTGGGGTAGGTCACGACCTCATGCCGCCGGGCCAGCCGGCGGCCGATCTCGTAGTTGACGATCGTGACCGCATCGTACAACTGCGTATGCGGCACCGGGATATCGGCGTGGGGATAGACTTGGGCGATGCGGATGGCCATGACTCCGGCTGAACAGCAAACGCCATGCCCAGGCCCATGCCTGAACCCTCGCGGTCGCCATGCCCGAGATCAGAGGAGCGGCGGGCCTACACGTCCATGGAGGTAGAATGCCGCCGCGTACAGCGCCAAGGCGGCGAGGATGCGCCAGGCACCCATTTCGGCGAAGGCGGGTGCCAGGCGGTTGCCGCCGCGGGCTATGGCGGCGAACGGCACGCTCGACGTCGCCCGGGAGAATCTTTGCCACCCCTCGGGAAACTTGCGGCGGCGCTTGGCATCGATGGAGGCCGTGCCGCCCATCGCCAGCACGAGGAAGGTGCCGAAGAGGATCAGCGAGGCGACATCACCGTTGACGATGAGATGCGTGGCCGCCCAGAGGCCTGCGCCCCACAGAAAGGGGTGGCGCGTGATCCGCACCATGCCGCGGGCCTCCTCGGGATCGAGCCTCGACTCCATGCCCACCCTGGTCGGGCTCGGCGTCAGAATGCCGATCACGGCAAAGAGGAATGCGATGAAAACCAACACATACGCCGCCTGCCGCAATCCCGGGAGCGGCCCCCAGGTAGGGATGAGCGGGGCCCGCCGGTACGCGTAGATCACCCACCCGATGCCGATGAGGGATGCAAGCGAGAAGAGCCCGCGATACGGCCCCTCGCCGAGCCTGCCGGTGAGCGCATCGCGCAGCCGCGTCCCGGATACCCCGAAATGGATGAGCAGGAAGTAGGCGCATGCGCCGATCAGATCCGGCATGGAGAGGCCCTCGTTCGTACTGCGCGCGGAGTTTTACCTGGAACGGGTTATGATTCGCCCGTCACGCGCGTTTGAATGATACTCGTCCTGGACGGCACATGACCGCTTCGCGCATTCGTCCGTTCCCACGCTTCTACCAGTACTACCTCGGGGAGCATCGCAACCCGACGTGCCGCCTGCTGCATTTCCTCGGCAGCTGGCTGGTCATCGCCGTGGTGCTGGCGGCGATCGTCACGAGACGGCCGCTCTTGCTCGTGGCCGCTCCGATCGTGGGGTACGGCTTCGCCTGGATCGGCCATTTCTTCTTCGAGCGAAACCGGCCCGCCACCTTCCGCCAGCCCTGGTACAGCCTGGCGGGCGACTGGGTGCTCTGGTGGCAGATCACGACCCGCAGGAGGTCTCTCCGCGGCCGCGAATGACGGCGCGGTCGGTGCCGAAGGCGATGCCGAGCGTCGCCGCGCCCATCGTCAGGTCACGGGCGCGGCGGGCGAGCGAGGCGGCCACCGCCGCGGCGGGCGCGATACCGACCGCCGCGCAGGCGAGTACGTAACTGGCTTCCTGCACTCCTGCCGCGGCCGGCACCATGAAGACGAAGGTTCTCAGTCCCGACACCACGCCGTCGATCACAAGGGCACGGGCGATGCTCACCGGCTTGCCGAGCAGGTGGAAGATCAGCCACAGCTCCGCGGCCCCGAGGAACCAACAGAGCAGGTGCAGCGCGAATCCCGACGCCAGGCGCTTGCGGTGGCGCAGAATGTCATCGAGCACAACATTGATGTCGCCATCCCCGTGCACGCGGCGAAGCGAAGCGAGCACGGGCCATCGCTGTGAGATCCTGCGGATCGCCCGCTCGAACGCATCTCCGAGGCGGCGCCTGCCGAGCACCGGGACGGCGACTGCGGCGGCGGTCAGCAGCAGCCCGATCCCGAGCGGCCGCATGAGCCCCGACCCCGGCGCCAGGGCGAGGAGCGCCAGCACGCCCGCCAGGACATAGGGAAGCTTGGCCCCGAGCTCCACGATGAGATCGACGCTCATTGACAGCACGCCTCTGAGCGCCGCCGGCCCGCTGAGGCGCAGCGCCCGGATGCCGAGAACGAAACCGCCGATCTGCGAGAAGGGCAGGGTCTCGGCGGCGGCATCGCGCACCAGCCGCGCCCACATGTACCTGGGCGGGGAGGCCGCCGGCGCGCTGCCCGAGGCCAGGCGCCACGCGATCCCCATCAGCGTCTCGATGGGCAGGTGCGCGAACACGATGATGAGAAGTCCGGTGAGGCGCAGCCCCTCGAGCGTGCGCACGACGGCGCCCGCGCCGGCGTAGAGCAGGGTGGCAACCAGGACCGCCGCCCCGAGAATCAGGCCGACGGCCGAGCGCCATTTCACGGGTCAGTTCCGGGCGCCGCGTGCCGGGCGCGTCTTGGGCGGCCACTCCAGCTCTATGCCGAACGTGTCGGTGTAAGGCTCGAATTGCGCGCGCAGGGCTTCGGGATCCAGGCCGAAGCTCTTAAGGTCGTAGCGGCGCGGCCGGTGGCTGCGGTTGGAGCGATTGCCGAGCCACTTGCGCATCCGCTGCGAGGCATCGGCGCTCGAAGAGTGGCTCCCGTGCCGGAAGAGGGTAGCCACCGCTTTCTGCGGGTCGGAGACGATTTCGCGGTAGTGCAGGTGCAGAATGGAGCCCGACGATGCCGCCGCGCGCATCATCCGCTGCGCACCGTCGAGCCAGGACGCGCAGACCTGTTGACCGATCTCGTCGAGATCGACGCTGTGCGCGAACGGACGCCGCAGCACCTCCGTCAGCCGCGCAACGGAAGCCAGCACCGCGACGGGATCACGATGGATGAACACCCAATGAGCATCCGGATACACGACGCGGATGTCATCGAGCGCAAACACATGGTCGGGAGACTTCAGGATCCAACGCCGTCCCGGCGCCTGGGCATCCAGGTGTTGCAGGAAGCGCTTGTGGAATCGATACGCCTCGAGGTGGCCGTGATGCTGCAGCCAGCTCTGGTAGCTCGGCACGCGATAGACGCTGTCGTAACGCAGGCTCTGGAATACCTGCGCGGTGATGTCGGTGCATTCCTCCGGCTCCCCCGCCGCCACCTCGTGCAGGGAGTTGAGCTCGGGCGCGAGAAGCCGCATGAGATAGAACTGCGCCTGCACCTTGGCGCGGTTCACGCTCTCTCCCAGCCGGCCGGCCGCGGAAGGGTGGGGATGCACCAGACGCCAGGAAAGGGGAGCCGCCACGGCCGGGTCGCGCACCAGCAGCCGGTGCAGGAACGTCGAGCCGCTGCGCGGCATTCCCGTGATGAAGATGGGCCGCTCGATGGAGCGCGCGAGCACGGCCGGATTCAGGTGCTCGCGCCGCTCGAACTCGAGGAGGTTGTGCAGGCTGCGGCGGATCTCGAACTTCACCGCATTGCGCCCGAGGCGGTTCAGGTCGCTTTCCGCATTGCACGAGGCGATCAGGCGCTGCAGCGGCAGCATGAACGAGGGGTCGTCGAATCCCTCCCGGCCGGCACGCCTGAGCGCGGCCGCACGCATTTCCTCGGCATCGAGCGCCGGCACTCCGCCAGGCTCGAAGCTGCCATGCCCTATGGCTCGATCCTGCCTGTCCACCAATACGCCTTTCGCCATGACGGCTCGACTGCGGCGAAGCGCCCGCCTCCGGCACAGGGCAGCTGGCCGCTCAAAGGGTTGCGTCTGCAAGAACGCGGCCCGACCCGAAAAAGCGCAAATCGTACGCGGCCTCACACCGCCGCTCACAAATTTACCTCAAACCGTGCAATTGTGCGCGCCTAGGAGAGCGCCGCGCCGAGCAGCCTCCCGATGCCGTAAGTGACGGCCGCAGCGCACACCCGAACACCACCTGCCGAGCGGCTGAGAATGCCGGGCTCCTTCCGTTGAACATCACGAAGCGCGGCCCGAACCGGCGGGCGAGCACCGCGAGCA
>JAGWPE010000384.1 GCA_028870635.1 Gammaproteobacteria bacterium
CGTGGGCGATCGGCGAGACGTCGCCCGTGATGCCTACGGGCAGAGGGGGCGTGAGCCAGGGATAGCGGATGCGGGCGAGATCCCACAAGTGCATGTGGGCATCTACCATTTCGAGTGGGGTCGTCACCGGACTTCACCCCGGAGCCTCGCATGAAAGGCTCTTTCCCGGACCGCCGTGAATACGTCCATGCAGGCTGCCGCAAAAACATCCTGTGTTTGAGGCTCCGGGAAAGAGCCTTTCAAGCGAGCCTCCTGTGTGACATCAGGTGTTTCTGCATTTCGCGGTCCGGCAGCAGTCGGGGGTGCGGTGTCAGTAGGTGGTGCGGCCGCCGGAGATGTCGAAGGTCGCTGCGGTGGAGAAGGAGCACTCTTCGCTGGCGAGCCAGCAGACCAGCGCGGCCACCTCGTCCACTTCGCCCAGGCGGCCCATGGGAATCTTCGACTTCATGTAGTCGATCTGGGATTGGGGCAGCTGGGCCAGGATGGGGCTCTTGAAGGTCGCGGGCGTGACGCAATTGACGCGCACGCCGGTCTGGGCCAGCTCCTTGCCGAGGGATTTGGTGAGGCCGATGACGCCGGCTTTCGCGGTGGAGTAGGCGGAGGCGTTGGGGTTGCCCTCCTTGCCGGCGACGGAGCTGATGTTGACGATGCGCCCGTAGTTGTTCTTGAGCATGAGGGGCACCACGGCGCGGCAACTGTTGAAGATGCCGTGAAGGTCGACGTCGATGACACGACGCCACTCTTCCACGGGATACTCCCAGAGGGCGGCGGTGGGGCCGGTAATGCCGGCACTCGCGATGAGGACGTCCAGACGGCCGTGGGCGCGGAAGACGGCTTCGGCAGCGCGGGACATATCTGCCGCATCGGCGACATCCACACGCGCGGCCTGCGCGCCCGGTATGGCGGCGGCAGCGGCGGCGAGCGCGGTCTCGTCGCGATCCCACAGGAAGACACGGCCGCCTTCGGCAGCGATGCGCGCGGCCGCCTCGCGGCCGACGCCGGAAGCGCCGCCGGTGATCGCGGCGACACGATGTTGAAAGCGTCCGGAATACACCGTCATACCGTCTCCGTTCAGGCGCGCCGCCAGGCAATGACGGACTGGCGCTGCTCGCCGAGCTTCGCGATCCCGAGCCTCACGGTGTCGCCCGCGGCGAGGTAGACTGGCTCGGGCTTGCGGCCCATCCCTACACCGGGCGGCGTACCGGTCGTGATGATGTCTCCGGGCTCGAGGGTCATGAACTGACTGACATAGCTGACGATCTTGGCTACGGAAAAGATCATGGTGCGGGTGTTGCCCGTCTGCATGCGTTCGCCGTTGACGTCGAGCCACATGTCGAGGTTCTGCACGTCGCCCACCTCGTCGCGGGTCACGAGCCAGGGACCCACGGGCCCGAAGGTGTCGCAGCCCTTCCCCTTGTCCCAGGTGCCGCCGCGCTCCGTCTGAAATTCCCGCTCGGAGACGTCATTGACGAGGCAATAGCCCGCTACGTGCTCCAGCGCGTCACGCTCCTCTACGTAGCGGGCCGTCGTGCCGATCACGACGCCGAGCTCGACTTCCCAATCGGTTTTTTTCGAGCCTCTCGGGATCATGACCTCGTCATTGGGTCCCTGCAGGCAGCTCACCGCCTTGGTGAAGACGACGGGCTCGGCCGGGACCGGCAGATTCGACTCCGCGGCGTGGTCGGCGTAATTCAACCCGATGGCGATGAACTTGCGGGTGCCGGCGAAGGGCACGCCGAGCCGCGGGTTGCCGGTCGCGGCGGGGAGCGAAGCCGGATCGATGGCCGCGAGCCGCTTGAGGCCGGCAGGCGAAAGATGCTGCGGCGTCAGATCGGGGATGCTGCCCGCGAGCGAGCGGATGCGTCCGTGGGAGTCGAGGATTCCGGGCTGTTCGTGGCCGGCAGGGCCGTAGCGCAGCAGTTTCATGGGTCGTTGATCTTTCGGGTCGTTGAGGGACGGCGACGGCGGCTCAGCCGTGCGGATAGGGCCGGTGCAGGGGCAGTGAGCGGTTGAGCTCCACCCCGAACCCCGGCTTGTCGGGCAGCTTCAGGCGCCCGTTGACCGGCACCGGCTCGCCGATGAGCTGCGGATGGAACATGGGCACCACCCGGTCGGCCTGCGGCGCCATCATGAGGAACTCGGCGAACGGGCTGTTGTGGCGGGTGATCACGAAGTGATAGCTGTAGACGCTCGAGCCGTGGGGCACCACCGCCACGCCGCGGCTGTCGGCGAGCGCGGCGATCTTGATCAGCTCGGTGATGCCACCGCACCAGCCGACGTCCGGCTGGATGATGTCGCAGCATTCCATCTCGAGCAGCATCCGAAAGCCCCAGCGGGTGGCCTCGTGCTCGCCGGTGGTCACCAACATGCCGGGGGGCATGCTACGCTTGAGCTGCGCATATCCCCAGTAATCATCCGGCGACAACGCCTCCTCGATCCATTTGAGCCCGTGATCGCGCGCGCCATGCGAGAGCCTCACCGCGTAGGGAAGATCCAGGCTCATCCAGCAATCGAGCATCAGCCAGAAATCCGGGCCCACGCGCGCGCGCATCTGCCCGAGCACCTCGAGGTTGCGCCTGAGCCCCTCCTCGCCTTCGGCCGGCCCATGGTGCAGCGGCAGCTTGCCGCCGATGAAGCCGAGCTCCTTGGCGAGGTCCGGCCGCGCGCCCGTCGCGTAGAACACGAGCTCATCGCGCACCGCTCCGCCGAGGAGCTGGTACACCGGCTCGCGCCGCAATTTCCCGAGAAGATCCCAGAGCGCGAGATCGACCCCCGAGATGGCGTTGACGACCAGGCCCTTGCGCCCGTAGAACTGGCTGGCGAAGTACATCTGGTCCCAGATCTTCTCGAGGGCCGCCGGGTCGCGCCCTTCGAGGAAGCGGGCGAGATGCCGCTCCACGATGAAGGCTGCCGGCTCTCCGCCCGTCGTGACGGCAAAGCCGGTCGTGCCGTCCGCGGCCTCGATCTCCACGACGAGCGTGCCGAGCACGTTGATGCCGAAGCTGCGGCGGCTCTGCCGGTACTCCGGATAGCGGCTCATGGGCGTCGCGATGTGATCGTCGATCCAGTGCCCGCCCTGCTGGTCGTGGTAGTCGGCGCCGCCGCCGCCCCGCAGCACGTACGCGCGGACCTGTCTGATCGCGGGGAAGCTCATGGGTCTCCTGGGGCAGTTGCGGCGGGAAGCCTCGTCCCACATACTAATACGGGTACCATATAATGAGAAGCACGCGAATTACCGCGAGTGGCGCGCAGCATGCTGCCGAGCGGCGCGCCGCCGACGCGCAACCGGGCGCCGAAGCGGCGTCATCGCGCGCGCCCGCACGGCTCGGCAGCCAGACGCTGCTGCGCGGCCTGGACGTCATCGACGTGGTCGCCGAAGGCCCCATCAAGCTCGGCGATCTGGCCGCGCGCCTCGGCCTCACGCGCAGTACCACACACCGGCTCGCCTCCGCCCTCACCGACCGGCGCTATCTCAGTTTCGTGCCGCACAGCGGCTACAGCCTCGGGCCGAAGCTGCTCGAGCTCGGCTTTCGCGTGCGCGACGAGCTCGACCTGCCGCGCGTCGCCGCGCCGCATCTCGAGCGGCTCGCCCTGCTCACCGAGGACACCGTGCACCTGGGCGTCCTCGACCGCGGCCGCGTGCTCTATCTCGACAAAGTCCCGGGCAAGCGCCGCATCAACATCAGCTCGCGGATCGGCGAGCTGCAGCCGGTGACCTCCACCGGTCTCGGCAAGGCGCTGATCCTCGACCTCGACGAGGACGCGTGGCTCGAGCTCTTCCGCACGGAGCGCGGCGAGACGAGCAGACAGCAGGGCGCGCGGCGGCGGGGGGAAATCTCGCAACAGGAATGGCTGGCGCGCATGCGCGGCTACGTGCAGGCAGGCTATGCCTTCGACCTGGAGGAGAACGAGGACCAGATCCGCTGCATCGCGGCCCCCATCCGGGACGTCGCCGGGCGCACCATCGCCGCCCTCAGCGTCTCCAGCGCCGCGCAGTACATGAGCGATCATCGCATGCAGACGCTGAGCAAGGACGTCATGGCGGCCGCGCACCGCATCAGCGAGGGCCTGGGTTGGACCGGCCGCCACCCCGCCCAGCCGGCGAGCGCCGAGGGCGCGAGTGTTGGCACGCGCGGCAGCTCCCCGGCATCGCAGGCGAAGGTGCGCGGGCGCCGCCGCGGCGGCCGCGCCAAGTAGCGGACCCGGGACGCCTACAACTGCACGCGCGCCAGGGTCCGCACCGTTACCGGGCCCAGCAGCCCGGCCGGCGAGAGCTCGACCCCCGGCCCTCCCGGCAGCCATGGCTCCCCCTTGCGCAGCATCGGCACCACGAAGGTCCGCCGCTGCGCGGCAGGCTTGCCGTGATCCCCGATCAGCCGATTGCGCCAGGTGTTGGTCACGCGCAGGGCCAGCGAGTTGCGGCCGGCGCGCGCGGCTGCGGTGATCTCGACCGCAAAGGGCGGCTTCCAGAGCACGCCCAAGTCGGCGCCATTCACCCGGACCTCCGCGATCTCGTGCACCTCGCCGAGATCGAGCCACAGTGCCCGCTCGGGGCCGGGAAGCGCCGCCGGCAGCTCGAATTCCGTGCGGTAGAGAGCCGTGCCGGAGAAGTAGCGGGCATCCGGCTCGGGCAGCTCGGTCCAGGAGAGGAGATCGCTCAGCCGCACACGCAGCAGGCGAGCCGGTCGATGGCCCTCCTGCTCACCGGGCCGGCCGGGAAATGCCAGCCTCCACGGGCCTCGCAACGTCAATGCGGGGGGGAGATGCGCCACCTCGAGGGGCTTGCGCTCTCCCGCAGCGCTGCGCAGCGTCCAGCTTCCGGGCGAGCGCACCAGTGCGCGCAGGCGCCCGTCCGATTCCAACAGGCGTACGGCCTCACCCTGCGCCGCATCATCCGGGCCCGGGTCGATCGAGACGAAGTGCGGGACTCCCGGCGAAGGCCGCGCGAACAGCACGAAAACGGAGCCGCAGGGGTCGAGCTGCAGCGGTACGGTGGTGCGTCCCGCCCGCTCCTGCCACAGCGCCAGCGTTTCGGTGCTGCCGGTATCCGGATGCCAGATCTCCGGCACCCGTCCACTCACTCTGAAGGTGACTTCGATCCGCCGCGCGACGGGAGCGGGATTGCTGAGGAAATAGCAGTCCCAGTCCGCCAGCCTGCGATGCGTCCATTCGATGCCTGGCGCCGAATCCGGCCCCGAATCCTGCGCGGCCACCACGACGTCGGCTGGCCTGCCTGCCTCACGTAGAACCGCCTCCAGCGGCCGGCCCCATATCACCCGTCCGGCGCCGACGGTGCGCTCCGTTCGCGTCCTCCCATCGAGATCACCCCACAATTCCTGCGCAACGCTCTCGACAGTCCGATCCGCCGCCGGGTAATCGGCGAGGCTCGGGGACCGTCGCGGCCGCGGCCCGAGGATGGTTGCTCCCGCATGCACCAGATCACGCAGCCGCAGCGCGACCTGCGGGCTCAGGAGCTCCTCGTCCGGCAGCACCAGCACGCGGTATCGCGGCCCGGTCGCGAGAGCGATCTCGCCGCCGCTGACGCTCGCGAGCCGCAGCAACGCATCGCGATTGATGGTGTCGAAGGCATACCCTTCGGGCAGAGGCACGCTGAGCTGGCGGCGCAGCAGCGCCCGGGCCGGGATGTTCTCGCCGTTGAAGTAGCACACATCGGTCACGGCGTGACCCTGTTGCAGCAGGGCCTGACAGCGGCGCATGTAGTCGAACCAGGCTCTGCCGGGGCGCCACCAGGTCTGCGTCCGGCTGAAAAAGCTGCCGATGCCGTTCAGCGTGATCCCTGGCTCGCGGTGCAGCCACGGCTGTTGCGCATACACGTGCAGGAAGAGACGGCCGATGCCCTGGCAATAGTTGTGATCGCCCAGGGGCTTGAGCATGAAGGGATGCTCGTCCCAGGTGATGAGCCCCTCGGTGAAGGACTCGGCCTGCGCATAGGGCTTGCCATAAAGACGCGCGGCGCAGACGGCATCCTTGATGTCCGTGGGCTTGTCATTGCGCGGGGTATGCAGCCAGAACTCGCCCATGGGCCGATCGGTGTACTGGAAATGCTGCATGCCGTCGGCGGGGAACGTCGGATTGGGCGGCTCGGCGCTGAAGACGCAGCCATGGCGGTGCGCGAGCTCACCCATCGTGCGGAAGAACCCGGTATCCATGAGGTCGTTGATGGTGCGGCGGACATCGTGCAGGACGCGCTCCGACACATCCGCGCTGACGAGCGGCACGCCTGTCATGACCGCAATGTAGGGCAGGAGGTCGTAGCCGCGAAGGCGCTGGAAACCTTCGGCGAACACCGGCGACCAGTTCTGCGCGCCCGCCTCCCAGCTGTCGACGTGCATGACGTGCAGCACCTTGCCCGCGAGCCGCGGCCCGACACGCGCGAGCGCCTGGCCGAACCAGCTTTGAAACTGCAGCGTCGCGGCCACGGGCGAGAGCTTGTCGCACTCGAGTCCCTGCGCGCCGCCGGCCGCGGAGTTCTGCGAGCCCGTGGTCGTATACCCGATGCGCAGCAGCCGCCACCGGCCGGGCGGCGGCGTCCAGTCGAGAGTGCCGTCCGGCCGCAGCCTGCCGCCGAGGTCGATGATCTTCGCAAGCGGAATGCAGACATCGTCCGGAACGTCCGCGCAAGTCGTGCGGCGGCTGATCGCCCACTGCGCGCCGGACTTTCCGGGAAGCTGATGAAGGCGCGGCTCGCTCGCGAGCACGATGCTGAAGAGCCTGAGCCGCGTGTCCTCTCCGAAGTCGTACTCTTCCTCGTAGGGCTGCGGCGCAATGGGATGGTGCACCAGCCGGAAGTAGCGCGCCGTCGTCTGCGGCAGAGCATGAGTGAGTGTCGTGAGATCGGTCTGCCAGCCGTGCTTGGGATACTCCAAGGCGCCGATTCGCCGGAAGGTCTTGCCGTCATCGCTCGCCTCGACCGTGAGACTGTTGGCCGCGCGGTAGACGCCCGGGGCGAACCCGGGAGGCGAAGGCGTGCGCACGGTGATCGAGCGGAGCGTGAAAGGACCGTCGAAAGCGTATTCGATCCACGATGGCCGCTCTTGCGCGACCCTACGCCAGTCGATCACCTGCCCGCCGTTGCCGGGATCGCCGATGCGGGCCGGCTGCCCTGCTTTGAGCGGCAGATCGGTGCTGATGCGCGCGCCGCGCGTGAAGCTCGTCTCCTCCCACTCCTGCGGCCAGGGCAGCGCCAGGGTGGCGATGTCGCGGTAGTAGTCGCGCCTGGCGGGCGGCTGCGGCAGAGGACCCTGGACGGGCTCCCCGCCCGAGACCGTCCGATCGCTCCAGACGACGCACTGCATGGAGAGATCGGGCGTGATCCACGGACCGCTCGCCGTCGCCCAGCCGTCGCAATCGTTGAGCGCAAGCCGCATGCCGAGCCGCTCGCATTCACCGGCTGCATGCTCCACCAGCTCCCACCAGTGCGGCGTCAGTGCATCGGCGGGCGGATGGATGAGCGTGTCGGGACCGCTCTTGCCGATGCTGAAGAGCATGGGCGTGGAGATTCCGGCCGCGCGCATGGCCGTGAGATCGGCCGTGATGCCCGCGCGCGTCACCTGGCCGCCGAGCCAGTACCAGTAGGCGCCGGGACTCGCGCTCTCGGGAGGGCTCGCGAAGAGCGCGGCGAGCTGATCCCGCGACTGCGCGCTGAGGGTATCGTCGGCTCGCCCCGATGCGACAGCCTGCACGGACTGCGCAGCCTGCGCGGCACGCGCGCCCAGCGGCGGCAGCGGCAGGCCGGCGGCGGCGATGCCGCCCGCCGCCAGGCGGAGGAATTCGCGCCGATCGGAACTCATTCCATATTGTGGTCTTTTGTACCACGAATTGGAATCACCCCTTGCCAGGGCGGGCCGCGCGTGGGTACCGTGCGCAACTCGACTCGGCCGCCGTGGAGTAGCTCATGCCCATCGAACGTCTGCGACTGCGGTCTTTGCGAGGCGCGCTGCTCGCTCTCGGCGTGCTGCTCGCGGGCGCCGCCGGCGCGGCGCCGCCGGCTCTGCTCGTCGGCACCGCCTGGTACCCGGAGCAGTGGCCGCAATCGCGCTGGCCCAAGGACCTGGAGTTGATGCAGGCGGCGCATCTCGATGTCGTGCGCGTCGGGGAGTTCGCCTGGAGCACCCTGGAGCCGCGCGAGGGCGATTACGACTTCTCCTGGTTGGACCGCGCGATCGCCGAGGCCGCCCGCCGCCACATCTATGTGGTGATAGGCACGCCTACGGCCGCGCCGCCCGCCTGGCTCACGAGCAAATACCCGGACACATTGCGCGTCGGCGAGGACGGACAGCGCGACGAGCACGGCAACCGCCAGCAGTTCTCCTTCTCCAGTCCCCGCTATCGCGAGCTCGCACGGCGGATCGCCGCCCGGCTCGCCGAGCGCTACGGCCACAACCCCGATGTCATCGGCTGGCAGATCGACAACGAGATCGGGCCGCCGTCCTTCGACCCCGAGACCCGCCGCCAGTTCCACGCCTGGCTGCAGCGCAAGTACGGCAACATCGCAAATCTCAACCGCCACTGGACGACCGCCTACTGGAGCGAGACGTACGATGGCTTCGATCAGGTGCCGATGCACTCCAAGGATGAGAACCCGGGACTGCTGCTCGACTTCAGGCGATTCGTGAGCGACACCTGGACGAGCTACGTCGAGAACCAGGTCGCCGCCATCCGCGCGCACGCCGACCCGCGCCAGTTCATCACCACCAACACCACGCACTGGGGCGATCAATACGACCAGTACGTGCTCAGCCGCGATCTCGACATGGCGGCGTGGGATGAGTACGTGCCCGACGGGCACTTCGTCTGGCCCGATCAGGCGGTGCAGCAGGACCTCGTACGGGGATACAAGAACGAGGACTTCTGGCTGATGGAGACGCAGCCTGCGTTCGTGAACTGGTGGTCCGTCAACAGCCCCCTGCCGCCCCATGCCATGCGCGAGCTCGCCTGGCAGGCCGTGGGGCATGGGGCCAACGCCGTGCTCTACTGGCAATGGCGCAGCGCGCTCAACGGCCAGGAGCAGTACCACGGAACGCTGCTGGGACCCGACGGCACTCCCGTGCCGGCGTACGGCGTCGTCCGGGAGATCGCCGCGGAGATGGCGCGCGCCGCGCCGGCGATCGCCGGCACCTCCCCGCGCAGTGAAGTCGCCATGCTCCAGTCCTACGACAGCCGCTGGGCGATCGACTTCCAGCGCCAGCAGGCCGACTTCGGTGTCGTCAAGGAGCTCGACGCCTTCTACGCTCCGTTGGAGCGCTACGCCCAATCGGTGGACGTGGTCTCGCCCGATGCGCCGCTCACGGGTTACCGGCTCGTGGTGGCGCCGGCGCTCAACGTTCTCACGGCGGCCGAGGCGCGGCATCTTGCGGACTACGTGCGCGCGGGCGGCCATCTCGTGTTGGGTCCGCGCAGCGGCATGAAGGACTCCTACGATGCGCTCTGGCCGCAGCGCCAGCCCGGGCCGCTCGCCCGCCTGCTCGGCGGCCGGGTGGAGCAGTATTACGCCCTCGACTCCTCCGTGCCGCTCGCCGGCGTCCTCGGCTCCGGGCAGGCCTCCATCTGGGCCGAAGCGCTCTCCACCCGGGATCCCGGGACGCAGGCCCTGTTACGTTATGGCAGGAGCAACGGCTGGCTCGACGGCAAGCCCGCCATCATCAGCCGCCAGGTCGGCAAGGGCAGCATCACCTACATCGGCGCGTGGCTCGATCCGGCCCTCATGCAGAACGTGCTGGATGACTTCCTGCGCAAAGCGCACGTCACACCGCTCGTTCCCGGAGTGTCGGACGACGTCGAGGTGTGTGAGCGCGTCGGGGCGGGCAAGCGGGTGTGGATCCTGATCAATCACGGCGATGCCGCGCACACGATCCGCCTCCCCTCGCCCGCCGCGCCGGTGCTGTCCGGCGATCCGGCCGTGAGAACCGCGGCGGTGGCGCTGGCGCCCCACAGCATCCACGTGCTCGAGGCGCCGCTGCCATGAGTCGCCGCGGACTGCCGCGCGCGCTCTTGCCGCTCGTCACGGGCAGCGTGCTCCTCGCCGGGTGCGCGATGCCCGCACACCGGCCTGAGGCAGGCGGAGGAGCGACTCCGGCATCGCCGTCATCGCCCTCCTCGCCGGTCTCAATGCCGCTCCTCGAGCACCTCGGTGCCGCGCAACCGGCGAAAGGCTCGCGGCCGTCTCCCGCGTTGGCAACCGCCCTCGGCCGCCTCTGGCTCGGCGCCGCTTGGTACCCGGAGCAGTGGCCGCAGAGCAGTTGGGAGCGGGACCTCTCGCTGATGCAGGCGGCGGGGATCAACGTCGTGCGGGTGGGCGAGTTCGCGTGGAGCCGGCTCGAGCCGGCCGAGGGACAATATGACTTCGACTGGCTGGCCCGCGCCATTCGCATGGCGCAGCGGCATCACATCGCGGTGGTGATCGGCACGCCCACCGATGCTCCGCCGATCTGGCTGACGAGCCGCTACAGCCAAGTGTTGCGCGTGGGCCCCGATGGCCGGCCCGCCGAGCACGGCGGCCGGCGCCAGTTCTCCTACTCGAGCCCGCTCTACCGCAAGTTTTGCCGGGACATCGTCACGCGCCTCGCACAGCGCTTCGGCCATGATCCCGACGTCATCGGCTGGCAGATCGACAACGAGTACACGGACGAGTCCTACGATGCCGCGACGCGCGCCCGGTTCCAGGAGTGGCTGCAACGGCGGTTCGGCACCCTCGACGCACTGAACCGCGCCTGGACCACGGCGTACTGGAGTCAGACCTACACCGCCTGGAGCCAGATCCCGCTCAACTCAGTACCCGGAAATCCGGGGCTGATGCTGGCCCACCGGCATTTCGTCACCCATACCTGGCGCAGCTACCAGCGCAACCAGATCGCGGCGCTGCGCCCCTTCATCGCTCCGCGGCAATTCATCACCAGCAACTTCGGCGGGCTCGGCTGGAGCGACAACTGGGACCACTACGCCCTCGCGCGCGATCTCGACATCGCCTCCTGGGACGATTATGTCGGGCAGGGGCATCTCGATGCCTATCGCAACGGCGCCATCAGCGACTTCGTGCGCGGCTGGAAGCGGCGCGATTACTGGGTCATGGAGGCGCAACCGGGTTTCGTCGACTGGGCACCCATCAGCAACTCGCTCGATGCCGGCGAGGTGCGCGCCATGACCTGGCAATCGATCGGCCACGGAGCCGACGCCGTGCTCTTCTGGCAATGGCGCAGCGCGCTCAACGGCCAGGAGCAGTATCACGGCACGCTCGTCGGCCCCGACGGCAATCCGGTGCCGCTCTATCGTGAAGCGGCCCGGATCGGCCGCGAGCTCCGCCAGGCATCGGCGGCGGTCGCCGGCACCGCTCCGGTGTCGCAGGTCGCGATCCTCACGACCTACGACAGCCGGTGGGCCATCGAATTCCAGCGACACTCGGCGGACTATCGGCAGCTGCAGACGCTGCTCGACTATTACCGGCCTCTCGAGGACCTGACGCATTCGGTGGACGTCGTGAACGCGTACGCACCGCTGGCTCGATACAAGGTCGTGGTCGCACCTGGACTCAACGTCATTCCACAGGACCTCGCCCGCCATCTTGCGGCTTACGTGCGCGGCGGCGGGCATTTGATCCTCGGGCCGCGCAGCGGCATGAAGGATCGATATGATCGGCTGGACGTCCACCGGCAGCCCGGGCCATTGGTGGCGGTGCTCGGCGGCCGGGTGCAACAGTACTACGCACTCGACACCCAGGTGGCGGTAGCGGGCCCGGCCGGAACCGGGATGGCCTCCGTCTGGGCGGAGGCGCTCCAGCCGCTCACGGCCCAGACCCGCGTCATCCTCAGATATGCTCCCAACATTCCCTGGCTGGGCAATCAGCCGGCGGCGCTGCGCCGTCCCTTTGGCCGCGGTGAGATCACCTACCTCGGCGCCCTCTTCGATCCGCAGCTCACGCGCAGCCTGCTGAGCGAGGCGCTGGCCGGCGCCGGCATCCGCTCATCCATGGGCGCGCTTCCCGCGGATGTGGAGCTGATGCGGCGCTACGGCGCAGGCCGCGAGATCATGATCCTGATCAATCACGGAGCGTCCCCGCGGACCGTGAGCCTGCCCGAGGTCGCACAGGACCTGCTCCATCCGGGCATGAAGGTGCGCGAGGTCACCCTTGGCGCGCAGGGCGTGGCGGTGCTGGAGCGATCGGCCAGACCGTGATCTGTTGTCTGAGTTATCATCCGGCGGTTGCGCCCGGCATCCGCGCGCGGGCATGCGGAAAGAGGTTCTGATGCGCTCGAGGTTTCCAACAATGACGGCGGCCGCGGTGGCCGCGGCCGCGACGCTCTCGTGGCCGTTTGCCGCCGGTACGGTGCGGGCATCCGCGGCGCAGGCACAGCCCGCCGCGCAGGCGCAGGCCGCGGCGCAGGCCCGGCACGCCGCGCGGACCACGCAGGTCTTTCCGCCGCTCTGGAACGAGCCCAAGGACTACGAGCGCGCGCTGCACCGGCAGCTCGCACGAGTCGATTCGCGGATCGCACGCGGGCCGTTCGAGGCGCGCTGGCAATCGCTCGAGGCTTACCGGGTGCCGGCGTGGTTTCGTGACGCCAAGTTCGGCATCTTCATCCACTGGGGCGTCTTCTCGGTGCCGGCCTTCGACAACGAGTGGTACTCGCGCAATATGTACGTGCACGGCTCGGTGGCTTACGAGTACCACCGCGCCGTCTACGGTCCGCAGTCGAAGTTCGGCTACAAGGACTTCATTCCGCGCTTCACCATGGCGAAGTTCGACCCCGACGCCTGGGCCGATCTCTTCGTCCGCGCGGGAGCCCGCTACGTCGTCCCGGTCGCGGAGCACTCCGATGGCTTCGCCATGTATGACTCGAAGTTCACGCTCTGGGATGCGGCACGCATGGGACCGAAGCGCGATGTCGTCGCGGCTCTGGAGAAGGCGGTGCGGGCCCGGGGCATGAGATTCGGCGTTTCATCCCATCGCGCCGAGCACTGGTGGTGGAACCACGAGGGCACGGAGTACAACTCGGACGTCAATGACCCTCGGTATGCGGGCCTCTATGGACCTGCGGAGCCGATGCATCTGCCGGGTGACCCTGATACGGGCGAGCCCGATCCCAATCACCTCGAGCGGTGGCTGCCTCCGTCCCAGGCTTACGTCGAGGATTGGCTGGCCCGCAGCACCGAGCTGGTCGATGACTATCATCCCGACTTCATCTATTTCGACTGGTGGATCAACCAGCCGGCATTCGCGCCGGACCTGAAGCGCATGGCAGCGTATTACTACGATGTTGCCGCCGCACGCCACCAGGACGTAGTCCTCACGTACAAGCTGCAAGCGTTCCCTCCCGGGGCCGCGGTGCTCGACATCGAGCGCGGCAAGCTCGATGCGCTGCGGCTGCACCCCTGGCAGAGCGACACCTCGGTGAGCATCAACTCCTGGGGCTATGTCAAGGATGACAGCTACCGTACCGCGGGATCGCTCCTCACGGACCTCATCGATATCGTCAGCAAGAACGGCAATCTGCTGCTGAATATCGGGCCGCGCGCGGACGGCACGATTCCCCAGCAGGTCCGGACGGTGCTCCTGCAGATAGGCGCGTGGCTTCGCGTCAACGGCGAGGCCATCTACGGTACGCGCCCGTGGGTGCTCTACGGCGAAGGCACCACCAATGCGCCATCGGGCCGCGAGGCCGGTCAGGTGTACACGCCTGCAGACATCCGGTTCACGCAGAAGGACGGGGCCTTGTATGCAATGGGCCTGGCATGGCCGCGGGACGGCAAGGTGCTGATCAAGACGCTCTATTCCGGCACGCCGTACCTCACGGCGCCGGTCGCGCAAGTCGCGCTCCTCGGCGACGCCGCGCCCGTGACGTGGCAGCAGACCCCGCAGGGGCTTGCGGTGCAGCTGCCCCCGCCGCACGATGACCTGCCCTACGCCCTGAGGATCCTCACCCGCAAGTAAGCCGCCGCCGCGGAGGCTGCAACATGCTGCTCGAAGGCAAGAAGATACTGATCACCGGCGCATCGCGCGGCATCGGCCGCGGCACCGCCATCGAGTGCGCCCGCCACGGCGCGGACGTCGCGCTCAACTGGTTTCGGGACCGGGAGGGCATCGAGGAGACCATGGCGGCCGTGAGAGCGCTCGGCCGCAGGGTGATCGAGGTGGAAGGCGACGTGGCGCAGCGCGAGTCGGCGGCGCCCTTCGTCGATGCGGCGGCGCAGGCGCTCGGCGGCATCGACGTGTTCGTGAGCAACGCGGGCATCTGCCCGTTTCACGCCTTCCTCGACACGCCGCCGGAAGTGTTCGAGCGGACCATGGCGGTGAACCTGCACGGCGCGTACTACATGACCCAGGCTGCCGCGCGGCGGATGAAGGCGCAGGGGCGCGGCGGCTCGCTCATCGCCGTCAGCTCGATCAGCGCGCTCGTGGGCGGCGGGATGCAGGCGCACTACACGCCGACCAAGGCGGGGGTGCACTCGTTGATGCAGTCATGCGCGATCGCGCTCGGGCCGTATGGCATCCGCTGCAACTCGGTGATGCCGGGGACCATCGCCACGGACATCAACAAGGAGGATCTGGCGGATCCGGACAAGAGGAGCTACATGGAGAAGCGCATTCCCCTGGGGCGGCTGGGGGAGCCGAAGGACGTCGCGGGGTGCGTGGTGTTTCTGGCGTCGGACCTTGCGAGGTATGTGACGGGCGCGGCCGTGCTCGTCGATGGCGGCTTGTTCGTCAACCTGCAGTGACTCGCGGGGAGGCTCGAGCCGGATCCCTCAACTCCAGGGAACCGAGCGGGCGACGGAGATGGCCCGAGTGTCATGTGGCCATTTGCCGCTGACGGCGCAGTAGAAGTGATAGAGCGCGCCGCGGGAGAAGATCAGTGACGGCTTGTGCGCGTAATCCTCATCGATCGAGCCTGGAGGGCCGACGTCGACCATGACCTCGGGGGCCTTGGTGAAGTGCGTCGGATCGCGGCCCAACGCAAGCAAATCGCGGGCTCGCCCGTCGGCGGCGAGGCCGTAATAGTAGAGAGCCCACCACGGGCCATGACGCAATACGCAGGGGTCGCTGGCGAAACGGGTATCCCAGGCATCCGCGGGGCCGTTGCGCACGATGGGATTGCCGGGGTAGCGCGTCCAGGTCTCGAGGTCCCGGGACGTGGCGAGGCCGATCTGCTCGTGCCAGCGCTTCTCGTCCGTCTTGGCATTATAGAAAAGATAGTAAGTGCCGCCGCGCCGGACGAGGTAAGGCTTGTAGAGGCCGCCTCGCTCCCAGGGCGCGCCGTCATCGGGCGTGAGAATGGGCTGGGTGCGCTCCCAGTGATGCAGATCATCGCTCCAGGCGAGGCCGATGACGGCCGGTCCCTGCTCGTAGCCGGCATTGGGATACGCGTGCCACGCGCCCAGGTAGCGCCCGCCGATCTTCGTGAGCGGCGCATCCGAGTCCAGCGCATCGTCGCGCAGGATGCACATGAGAGCGATGTTGTATCGCGTGATCGGATCGCGGGGATCTCGCGCCAGGATGAGCCCGGAGCGCTTCCAGCGGACGAGGTCGTCCGATTGCGCGAGGCCGGTCTGGTATCCGATCCCGTCGTACCCGACATACGTCATGTGGAACCGCCCGTTCGCGGAGAACACGAACGGGCAGTCCACCGAGCGCTCATCGAAGCTGCCCGCGACACCCGACTTCTCGAGCACGCGCTTGCCGTACTTGTACGGCGTACGGAACGGCGCCAGATCAGGCAGTGCCGCCGGCGGCATCCCCGCAGGACCGTCCGCCCTGCTGCCGCCGCGCCCGCTCACTGCGCAGGATGCAATTCCGGCGCCGGTCGCTGCCATCAAACCCGACAGCAGCGCCCGGCGCTTCGCATCGAACGGCGACTCCACCTCAGAACTTCACGCGGAAGCCGAGAGTTGCCTGGCGGTCGTCGATGGTCTGCGACTGCAGAAGAGTCTGCACGCCATAGAACTGCGTAATGCGCGACCTCAGCAGGTTGCTGCCCTGCGCATACAGCGACAGCCAGCTGCTGACGTTGTACTCCAGCGAGGCATCCAGCCAGCCGTAATCCTTGGTGTAGATGGGATTGGTCGCGAGCTGCGCATTCGAGCCGTTGTAGATCGTGTTGTAGAACTGGCTGCGCCAGTTGTACGCCAGACGGAAGGACACCGGACCCCTCTCGTAGATGCCGATCAGGTTGTAGCTGTTCTTGGAGAGCCCCGGCAGCGTCGTGCTCTGGCCCACCACCGCCGTCGGCGCGGCTGCCTTGATGTAAGTGTAGTTCACCTCGGCGCCCAGGCCGCTCAAGAGGCCCGGCAGATTGCGGAAGAACTGCTGGTAACCGAGCTCGAAGCCCTTGATCGAGCCATCCCCGCCGTCGATGGCGCCGGTGAGGTTGTAGGTGACGCCGTTCACCGTGAACGCATTCTGCTGCGTCTCCTGCAGAATGAAATCGGTGAGCTTCTTGTAGAAGACGTCCGCCGTCAAAGCCGATCCCTGGGCGAAGTACCACTCGAGCGAGGCGTCGAACTGCGTCGCCTTGGTGGGCTTGAGGTTGGGGTTGCCGCCGCTCGCGGCGCCCTGGGCAGGCAGGAGGCTGATCGAGGGGCGGATCTGGGTGAAGTCCGGATAGCTGATCGCCTTGGAGGCACCGAGCCGCAGCTGCAGGTCCGGCCGCAGCTTGAAGGTGAGATTCAGGCTCGGCAGCGGAACGGTCTGACCGCTGTCGAAGAGGCTCGGCGTATACACCCCGCCGGAAGCGAGCTCACCGGTCATGTGATCGGTGTGGCGCGCCACGCGCAGGCCGATGTTGCCCGTCATCGGAATCGCCCAGTCGGTGCCGAAGTTCACACGGAAATAGCCCGCGTAGTCGCGCTCATCGACGTGATAGTCCTGCGAGCCGTTGTCGAGCGGCGGCGCAATGCCGAAGGCCTGATCGACGCCAGCCAGGTTGAAATGCAGCACGTTCGGATTGAACACGGCGTACTGAGGCTGCACCGCGCTCGACTCGGTCGCCGAGAAGAACGGGCTCAACGGCACCTCGCCGAACCACTGCGGATTGCCCTGGACGCCCGCGGTCGTGACCGCGCCGAAGTTGGACCATTGGTTGAACGCGTCCTTGCGGTCCGCGAGCCGCACGCCCGCCTGCAGCGAGTTGACGAAGCCGCTCGGCAGCGCGTAGGTCACATCGAGCCGGCCGGCGGTCTCCCCGCCCCGGAAGTGCTGCTCGGTATCATACGTGTAGCTCTGGAAGTTGCTGGTCGTGCCGCCGTAATTGGCGAGGTTGGACATATCGAAGCTCGAGCCGTCGGCATTGCTCACGATCGACTCGGGGACGCCGGCGGTGGAATTGAGCTGGCTCAGCAGCGGCGCGACCGCGCCGATCTTGACCGCCGGATTGTTGAGCCGCTCGGTGGCCTTCGTGTAGCTGATGTCCCCCTCGACCGTCCACGGCGCGGGCGTCCACTTCGCATGCAGCGCGAACTGGCGGTTCACGTCCTCGACCGTGCGCCAGGCGCCGACCGTGCCCACCGCCGCATTGCCCCAGGTGATCGACTGCACGTCCGTGGTGCCCGGAAAGAGCGACACCGCATCGATGGCCTTGGCGTTGCCGGAGGTGGTGAACGTATATTGATTCTGCGCCCAGACGAAATCCTCGCTCGAGGCCTCCGCGTACGTCTGCAGATCGTCGGCAGGCTGCCACTGCAGCACCGCATCGACGCCGGTGCGGCGGCGATCGCCCACGAACATCGTGTTGTAGGCGCCGTTCGGGTAGACGATGGTCTCACCAGGTACCGCGGTGCTGCTGGTCGCCACCGCGTTGTTGGTGGCGCTGTCCTCCCGATAGGAGCGGTCCTGGTAGGAGAGCGTGAGCAGCGCTCCCATCTTGCCTATGCCGGTGTCCCAGGTATCGCTCGCGAGCCCGGTGAAGGCGGGCTTCGCCTGGCCGATGAGATCGCCGTACTGCTCCTCGGCGCTGCCCTCGAGCTCGAGGCCGCTGAAGTCGAACGGCTTGTGCGTGCGCAGATCGACGGTGCCGGCGATGCCGCCCTCGATCTGATCGGCGGTCGGATCCTTGTAGACGTCGATCCCTGCAAGCAGCGCCGATGGGATGTCCGCAAGATTGAGCACGCGGCTGCCTTGGGCACTGAACACCTCGCGGCCGTTGAGCGTGGTCTCCGCCTGCGGCAGGCCGCGGATCTCGTAGCCGCTCATCACCGAGGAGCCGCCGATCGAGACCGTGCCGCCGCCCTCGCCGAGCTGCCGGCTGATCTGGATGCCGGGAATGCGCTGAATGGCATCGATGGCCGTGACGTCTGGCAGCTTGCCGATGTCGGTGGCGACGATCGAATCCTCGATGGTGTCGGCGAACTGCTTGATGTGCAGAGCGCTCTCCATGCTCTGGCGGATGCCGGTAACGACGATTTCCTGGAGCTCTTGCGGCTGCTGGCCGCTCGAGCTCTGGTCCGCGGCAGGGCTGCTGGTAGCCTGCGCTGCCGCGTCGGCCCATGCGGGTACCGCGCCAGCCATCGCGAGGGCGACGGCGCCCGATACGAGCCTTGACGTAAGCTTCATGGATCTGTCCCCCTCAGTCGATTTGGTGCAAGAAAACCACATCGCCACCCCCCAGGGTGGCTGGGCCCCGTCCGCCCTATCCTCGTTTACAGGCGGACGAAGCTTTCGTATATAAATATCATTCGGCTTGGGTCAAAGCAAGCTATATCCCATATTGTGAAATC
>JAGWPE010000385.1 GCA_028870635.1 Gammaproteobacteria bacterium
CTCGATCTGACGGATCCGCTCGCGCGTGACATCGAACTGCTTGCCGACCTCCTCGAGGGTGTGGTCGGTGTTCATGTCGATGCCGAAGCGCATGCGCAGCACCTTGGCCTCGCGCGGCGTGAGCTGAGCGAGCACGGCGTGCGTCGTCTCGCGCAGGGACTCCATGGTCGCCTGATCGATCGGCGAGGCGACCGAGGTGTCCTCGATGAAGTCCCCGAGATGCGAGTCCTCGTCATCGCCGATCGGGGTCTCCATGGAGATCGGCTCCTTGGCGATCTTCAGGACCTTGCGCACCTTGTCCTCGGGCATCTCCATGCGCACGGCCAGCTCCTCCGGCGTCGGCTCACGCCCCATCTCCTGCAGCATCTGCCGCGAGATGCGGTTGAGCTTGTTGATCGTCTCGATCATGTGCACCGGAATGCGGATGGTGCGCGCCTGATCGGCGATCGAGCGGGTGATGGCCTGGCGGATCCACCACGTCGCGTAGGTGCTGAACTTGTAGCCGCGGCGGTATTCGAACTTGTCCACCGCCTTCATCAGGCCGATGTTGCCTTCCTGAATGAGGTCGAGGAACTGCAGCCCGCGGTTGGTGTACTTCTTGGCGATGGAGATGACGAGGCGCAGGTTGGCTTCGACCATCTCCTTCTTCGCGCGGCGGGCCTTGGCCTCGCCGATCGACACCTCGCGGTTGACCTCCTTGATGTCGTTGATGGAGAGGTGGAAGTCGGCCTCGAGCTGCTCGAGCTTCTTCTGCCGACGCTCGATCTCATCCTTGAACTTCGCGAGCGGCGCGGAGTACTTCTTGCCCGCCTTGACGTGCTTCACGAGCCAGCGGGGGCTGGTCTCGTTCTTCGGGAAGGTGGCGATGAAGTCCTTGCGCGGCATGCCGGCATCGCGCACCGCGATGATCATGATCTCCTTCTCGAGCTGGCGGACCTCGGCGACGTGCGTGCGCAGATTCAGGATCAGCGCATCGAACATCCGCGGGGAGAGCTTCAGCTCCATGAACTCGTCGGCGAGCTTCTTGCGCACCTTCATGGTCTTGGGATCGCGCGCGCCGTGCTTCTCGATTCCCGCGAGGACGTGCGCGTAGGATTTCGCCACGCTGGCGAAGCGTGCTGCGGCTTCCTGCGGGTCCGGGCCCGTGTCGATGGCCTCTTCCTCGCCCTCGGCGCCTTCCTCTCCCTCTTCGTCGTCGTCCGCCTTCTCCTCTTCCGAGGCCAGCTCCATCTTGGTCGGGTTCTGCGGCTGCGCGATGACGTCCGGCGCATTGGGATCGACGAAGCCGACGATCACATCCACCAGGCGCGACTGGCCTGCCTTCACCGGCTCATAGGCCTTCAGCAGGAAATCGTGGGTCGGCGGATAGAGCGAGAGCGCGCGCCGCACGGCCTCGAGACCTTCCTCGATGCGCCGGGCGATGCGGATCTCGCCTTCGCGGGTGAGGAGCTCCACCGTGCCCATCTCGCGCATGTACATGCGCACCGGGTCGGTGGTGCGGCCGAGCTCCGCATCGAGCGCCGCCAGCGCGGCGGCGGCTTCCTCGATCGCCTCCTCGTCGGCGGGGGCGGAGGGCTCGCTCGCGAGCAACGACTCGGTGTCCGGTGCCTTCTCGTACACCGGAATTCCCATGTCGTTGATGGTGTTGACGATGTCCTCGATCTGCTCCGGATCGACGATCTCCGAAGGCAGGTGATCGTTCACCTGCGCATAGGTGAGATAGCCCTGCTCCTTGCCGCGGGCAATGAGCAGCTTCAACTGCGACTGACGATCTTCGGGCATCACCGGGGCGCGGCGCTCCAGACCCAGGGGGCGCTTCTCCGCCGCCGGAGCAGCATGAGTCGGACCTTCTTTATGACCGGCGCGGCGCGGCGCCGCCTCGACGGCGGCCGCTCCCGTCGCCTTCTTCGGGGCAGCAGCCGGCTTCGCGTGAGCCTTATCTCGCGCGGCGGCGGCGGCATGCACCGCCTTTTCGGCGGTGGCCCCCTTGGCGGATTTGGCCGCGTGCGCGGCCGGTCGTTTCCTGCTGGCGGGAGCGGACTTCTGCTTGGCTTTCATGAGTACCGGGAATTTTGGCGGTAATGCTGTCGATCCCCTATTTGCTGGCGGCGAAGGGCCAACTCAAGGGGCGCCAAAGTAAAGCGTGCAATTCTATTGGACCGTTGCGGAAATACCAAATTCGTCAGCTCGCTGGCGTCGGCGGGCCTGCTTTGCGGCCGCCGCGCCTGTCTATAAGTACCTGAAATTCCTGGCGTTCCTCAGCGGTGAGGCCCGTCAGCCCGGAGGCGCGGATCCGGGCCTCGAGCGCCTCGAGGCGCCGCCCGATGGCCTGCTCCGCGAGCTTTCCCAGGGCGGCGCCGAGCTCGAGCGCCGCGGCCTGGGCGTCGCCCAGCACTTCCTCGCGCTCGAGCAGCCGTCCCAGATGCTCTCCCCCGCTTCTGTCGGCCCAGCGCTCCAGGACTTGAGCCGGAAGCGAGAGCGGGCGCACACGCAGGTCATCCAACAGCTCGCGCAGCAGCTCTATTCCCGGCTCTTCGCACGTGTCGAGCCCCGCGCGCTCCGCGGCGCCGACCGAGCCCGCGATCGCCGGAAATCTCACCAGGCGCGCCACCGCCTGGCGCACCAGGCTGCCGCGACCGGAGCTCAGGCGCGCTCGCGGCCTCTCCGCTCGGGTGGACCCCCCCGAGGCGTCGCCCGCCCCGGGAGGCCTGGTAGCGCTTGCCGGCGTCGCAGCTCCGCCGCCAGCCGCCTCTGGCGCGGTGCCTGCCCAAAGCGCCTGCAGCCGATCGGCCGTGAGCCCCACCACCTCGGCAACTCTCCCCGTCAGGAGTTCCCGGTAGACCCCCTCGGGCACCTTGGTGACGAGGGGCCGGGCACTCTCCGCGAAGCGCGCACGGCCGTCGGCGTGGCTGAGATCCGTTTGCCCGGACAACTCCCGGACGAGGTACTCTGACAGCGGCAGGGTCGACTGCAGGCGGTGCTCGAAGGCCTCGCGGCCCTCGGCGCCGACGAGCGTGTCCGGATCGTGGCCCTCGGGCAGGAAGAGGAACCGGATCTCCCGCCCCTCGCGCGCTTCGGGCAGGGCGTGCTGCAGGGCGCGCCACGCCGCCGCGCGCCCGGCGCGGTCGCCGTCGAAGGCGAACACGACCTCCCTCACCAGGCGAAAGATGCGGCGGAAGTGCTCGGGTGTGGTCGCCGTGCCGAGGGTCGCGACCGCGTACTGAATACCTGCCTGATGCAGCCGAACGGCGTCCATGTAGCCTTCGACGACCAACAGGCGCTCGAGGCTCGCCCGCGAGCGGCGCGTCTCGTAGAGAGCGTAGAGCTCGCGTCCCTTGTGGAAGAGGACCGTCTCGGGCGAGTTGAGATACTTCGGCTCGCCGCGGTCGATCACGCGGCCGCCGAAGGCGATCACGCGCCCGCGCCCATCGCGGATGGGGAACATGATCCGGTCGCGGAAGCGGTCGTAGTGGCGCTCGCTTTCGCGGACGGAGCCCGGTGAGGACCGGGCGGCGTCGCGCTCGATGATGAGACCGAGGTCGGCGAGCGCGCGGCGCTCCGCCTCGCCCGTGCCGAAGCGCTTCAGCACGGCGTTCCACGAGTCCGGCGCGTAGCCGATGCCGAACTGTGCGATGGTGTCGGATGTCAGGCCGCGTCGTGTCAGGTATTCGCGTGCGCGCGGGTCGCGCGAGAGCCCTTCGGCGTAGAACTTCGCCACCCGGGACATGAGGTCATACAGCCTCTCGGAATCGCGCGAAGCGCCGGGGGCGCCGGCCTCACGCGGCACTTCGATCCCGAGACGGCTCGCCAGCTCCTCGACGGCCTCGGGGAACGCCATGCGATCGTGCTCCATGAGAAAGCGCAGCACGGTGCCGTGCGCGCCGCAGCCGAAGCAGTGATAGAACTGCTTCTCCGGGCTCACCCAGAAGGAGGCGGTCTTCTCGTTGTGGAACGGGCAGCAGGCCTTGTACTCGCGGCCGGCTTTCCTCAGCTGCACGCGCGAGCCGATCACCTCCACGATGTCTGCGCGGGCGATCAGCTCGTCGATGAAGCTCTGCGGGATGATGGGCGGATTCTACTCGAGGCCGTGGTCGCGGTCAGAGCCTGACCGTCGCATGATTTGAAGTCGCTGCAGCGTCTGTGCCTGGCCATCACTCGACCATGTGCATCAGCTCCGGGCCAGCTTCTCCTTGACGCGGGCGCTCACCGCGCCCATGTCGGCGCGGCCCTGCGCCTGAGTCTTCACGGCCGCCATGACCTTGCCCATATCCTTGGCGGAGGTCGCGCCGGTCGAGGCGATGGCGCCGGCGATCAGCGCGTCGAGCTCCGCATCGCTCATGCGGGCGGGCAGATAAGTCTCGAGAACGGAGATCTCGGCGCTTTCCTTGGCGACGAGGTCGGCGCGGCCGCCGGCCTGGAACTGGGTGATGGCCTCCTTGCGCTGCTTGATCATCTTCTCCAGTACCGCGAGCACCTGGCCGTCATCGAGCGTGATCCGCTCGTCGACCTCGCGTTGCTTGATGGCGGCGAGCGCCAGCCGGATGGTGCCGAGGCGCTCCTTCTCCCCCGCGCGCATGGCGCTTTTCATGTCCTCCGTGATGCGTTCCTTGAGGGTCATGGCGCCACCATTGACGAGGTCAGCGGGAGGGGCGCATGCCCTCGCGCGAGATGCGCTTCATGTGGCGCTTGATGGCAGCCGCCTTCTTGCGTTTCCGCTCCTGGGTCGGCTTCTCGTAGAATTCGCGCCGGCGCAGCTCGGTGAGAATGCCGGCCTTCTCGCAGGCGCGTTTGAAACGCCGCAAGGCGGCATCGAAATACTCATTCTCACGGATACGGACGCTCGGCATCGAAACCTCAGGACCTTGGAGAAAAGAAGTGATGAGCGGAAAAACGGGCGCGCAATTCTAGTTGAGGCTCATGGCAAAGGCAAAAAAAGCGTTGCGAGTGCTCGCCCTGGAGTCCTCCTGCGACGAAAGTGCGGCGGCGGTCCTCGATGAGTCCGAGGGCCTGCTGGCGCATGAGCTTTACAGCCAGGTGGAGCTGCACCGGACCTACGGGGGCGTGGTTCCGGAACTCGCCTCGCGGGACCACGTGCGCAGGCTCCTGCCCCTGGTGCGGCGGGCGCTCGAGCGGGCCGGCACCGCTCCGCAGGGCTTGGCGGGTGTCGCCTTCACGGCGGGACCCGGACTGATCGGGGCTCTACTCACGGGGGCGGCGCTGGCCCGCAGCTTGGCCTATGCCTGGCAGGTGCCCGCGGTGGCGGTGCACCACCTGGAGGGGCACTTGCTCGCCCCGCTCCTCGAGCCGGAGCCGCCCCCGTTCCCGCACGTGGCGCTTCTCGTCTCCGGGGGACACACCCAGCTCATCGAGGTGTCCGGCATCGGGCGCTACCGCACGCTGGGCGATACCCGGGACGATGCCGCCGGCGAAGCCTTCGACAAGACGGCGAAGCTCCTGGGGTTGCCCTATCCGGGCGGCCCGGAGCTGGCGCGCCTGGCGCAGACCGGCACCCCCGGCGCGTTCCGGTTTCCCCGGCCGATGCTCGACCGGCCTGGCCTCGAGCTCAGCTTCTCGGGCCTGAAGACGGCGGTGCTGCATTCGCTTCGCGGGCGGGAGCTGACCCCGCAGCTGCGGGCCGACGTCGCCCGCGGCGTCGAGGAGGCAATCGTCGGCACGCTCTCGGCCAAGGCGGTCCGGGCACTCGAGGCCACTGGCCTGGATGCGCTGGTGGTCTCGGGCGGCGTGAGCGCGAATCAGCGGCTGCGTGCGGCGCTCACCGAGACCGTCGGACGCCGGGGCGGCCGCGTGTACTATCCGCGCATCGAGTTTTGCACCGACAATGCGGCGATGATCGCGGTGGCGGGCCTCGCGCGCCTGCGCGCCGGCGAGCACGACGGCCTGGCCATCCAGCCGCGCGCCCAGTGGCCGCTCGAGACGCTCACGGCCGTACCGTTTCAGCACGACAGCGCCGCCGAGGCCGCCATCCCGCACGCATGACCACTGCAACCCAATCCGGCGACCGTATCTTCCTGCGCGGCCTCACGGCCGAGTGCATCATCGGCTTCATCGAGTGGGAGCGGCGGGTCAAACAGACCGTCGTACTCGACCTCGAGTTGCCCGTGGACTGTCGCCGCGCCTCGGTCAGCGACGATGTCGCCGATACGGTCGACTACAAGAAGGTCGCAAAGCGCGTGCTCGCCTACATCGAGGCCTCGGAGTTCAAGCTGGTCGAGACCCTGGCGCACCGTCTCGCCCTGCTGCTGCTCGAGGAGTTCGCGCTCGAGTGGGTGCGCATCTCGCTCAACAAGCCGGGCGCGATCCGCAACTCCCGGGATGTCGGTGTAGTGATCGAGCGCAGCCGCGCGGATCTGACCGCGGCAGCGGCCTCCCGCCTCTGACTGCGAGCAACCATGCCTGAGGTCTACATCGCCGCCGGCAGCAACATCGAGCCCGAACGGCACCTCGCGATGGCGGCGGGCGAGCTCGAGCGCCGGTTTCCGGGCGTGCGCTTCTCGCCCTGGTATCGCAACACGGCGGTCGGGTTCGAGGGCGATGACTTCATCAACCTCGTGGCCGGGTTTGCGACCGAGCTTCCGGTCAGCGAGCTGCTGGCGTGCCTGCATGCCATTGAGGCGCTCTGCGGCCGGCCCCGCGAGGCGCCGCGGTGGGCGCCGCGCTCCATGGACCTGGACGTGCTCCTCTATGGCGATCTGGTATGTCAGGAGCCGCATCTGAAGCTGCCGCGCCCCGACCTGCTGAAACGGGCCTACATGCTGGGCCCGCTGGCGGTGCTCGCGCCCGATCTCGTGCATCCGACCGAGCGGCGGACCATCGGGGAGCTGTGGAGCCGCTTCGACCGCGCGGCGCACCCGTTGGTGCAAGTACGTGCCGGCTGACTACCAGCCGATGCTCCTGCCGCCGTCCACCGCCAGGATCTGGCCGGTGACGAAGGGCGCCTCGGCGGCGAAGAAGAGCACTGCGCGTGCGACGTCCTCCGCCGAGCCGATGCGCTTGAGGGCAGTGCGGGCGATGATCTCCTCCCGCAGAGCCGCATCGACGCCGTCTTCCGGCCACATGACCGGCCCCGGTGCGATCGCGTTGACCCGCACCTGTGGGCCGAGCTCCCGCGCCAGCGACTTCGTCAGCATGATGAGCCCGGCTTTCGCGACACAGTACACCGGGTGGCGGCGCAGCGGTCGCATGCCATGAATGTCGGCGAGATTGACGATGAGCCCGCCGCGCTCACGCAGCGCCGGGGAGGCCGCCTGCGCCAGGAAGAGCGGCGCCTTGAGATTGGTGCCGATCAGGTCGTGCCAGTCGTCCTCGTCGATGTCCCCGAGCGGCGTCGGATAGAACGACGAGGCGTTGTTGACCAGGATGTCGAGGCCGCCGAAAGCCGTTGCGGCGGTGTGGGCCAGCTCCTTCACGGCGGCGCCGTCGAGCAGGTCGCATTGCGCGACGGTTGCCGATCCAGGCCTGAGGCCGTTCAGGTCCCGCGCCAAAGCGGCCGCCTCATCCCCGGAGCTGCGGTAGTGCAGCACCACGGCGGCGCCGGCCGCGTGCAGGGCCTGTGCGATGGCGGCGCCGACGCGGCGCGCGGCGCCGGTGACAAGCGCCGCCTTGCCGGCAAGAGGCATGGCGCGGGCGGTGTCGATGACGGTGGCGGCAGGGTCTGGCATGAGGCCGCTACATTATGATGCCGGCGCTGTCAGCGGAAGAAGAAGCGCACTCCCGCGCCGTCACGGCGCTGATCGGCGAGCGGGTCCGGGCGGCGGGCGGCTGGATTTCGTTCGAGCAATTCATGGAGCTCGCGCTCTACGCGCCGGGGCTCGGGTACTACAGCGCGGGCAGCGTAAAGCTCGGTCCGGGCGGGGATTTCGTGACGGCCCCGGAGATCTCCGATCTCTTCAGCCGCTGCGTGGCGCGGCAGTGCGCGCAGGTGCTGCGCGACGGCGGGGAGATTCTGGAGCTGGGAGCGGGCACCGGGCGGATGGCGGCGGCGATTCTGCCGAGCCTTGCGGCGGCCGGAAGGCTGCCTGCGCGGTACGCCATCCTGGAAGTCAGCGCCGATCTCGCCGAGCGGCAGAGAGAGCGGTTGGGAAAGCTTCCGCGCGAGATCCGCGAGCGGGTGGTGTGGCTGGATCGGCTGCCGGAACGGGCAATCGACGGCGTGATCCTGGCCAACGAGGTGCTGGATGCGCTGCCGTGCCGGAAGTTCATGCTGCAGGGCGGCGCGGTGAGGGAGCTAGGCGTGGCCATCGAGAGCGGCGCCACAGGAGCGAGCCCGGCGCCGGCCACCAGCATGGCATCGCCTGCGGATGCCTTGCAGGACGACATCGTGATCGTCGAGCGTGAGCATGCGCCGAACACGGAACTGGCGAATGCTTGTGCGGCGCTGATGCAGGAGCTGCCGGCACCGCTGCCGGAAGAATACACCTCGGAAATCTGTTTGCGGCTCGCTCCGTGGATCGCAGGTGTGGGGACGTGCCTCGGCCGCGGGCTCATGCTGTTGTTCGATTACGGGCTGCCGCGGGCACACTACTATCATCCGCAGCGAACCGCCGGCACCTTGCGCTGCCACTTCAAGCAACGCGTGCATGACGATCCCTACATCAACATCGGCGTGCAGGACATCACCGCGTGGGTCGACTTCACGCGGGTCGCGGAGGCGGCGGTCGCCTGCGGGCTGGATGTTGCCGGCTTCTGCACGCAGGCGGCGTTTCTCCTGGCCACGGGCGTGGAGCAACTCCTGGGCGAATCCAGCGATCCCGTGGAGCATGCCCGCCTGGCGGGGGAGGCGCGCCGGCTGTTGCTGCCCGGGGAAATGGGCGAAGCGTTCAAGGTGATGGCGCTGACGAAGGAGCTCGACGGCGCCCTGCAAGGCTTCGCGCTGCAGGATCTGCGGCATTCGCTGTGAGATGTACGGCGCCCGGCGCCCGGTGCAGGCTGCCGGAGGTGACGCTCGCGCTCGAGCCGGTTTGCGGTGCGGCGGCGGAACACAGCCGGGCATCTCTCCTCGAACGCGGCTCCCGCGCCAGGTTGCGCGCCGCGCCGTAGAACCGCGGCAGATCGCCATGCTCCTGCCGCAACAGGCGCTCGAACCCCGGGACACAGTCGTAGTACGTGCCCACCGAGGCCAGGTCGGCGTTGTTGAGTCCTTCGGCGATCCATTTGTCGTAGAGCGGCGAATGGACCGCGAGCCGGCGCTCCAGCGCGCGGATGTCCAGCGCCAGGTCCCCGAATATCCGGCGCTTGCGCCGCAGCTTCGTGCGGCGCGGAGCTTTCGATGCGTAAAGCTGCGCCAAGCGATCGCGGGTGTGCCGCAGCAGCGCGATGAACTGCCGGTCGTCCGCACGCTGCTTCTGCAACGCTTCGATGCGGCCTGCCTGCCCTCGGTACTCGAGCCAGCGTTTCAATCCCTCGTCCTCCACCGTGACGGCGAAGGCTTCATCGAACCTGGAGTCGCTCGGAATGTAGAGCAGCTGATGGGCGAGCTCGTGGAAGATCATCGCCGCGAGCTCATCGCTCCCGTAGGGCATCATGGTGCTCATCACCGGATCGGGGAGCTTGCCGAGGGTCGAGTAGGCGGGCACGCCCTCGATCACGACGTCATATCCCCGTTGTCTCAGTCTTGCCGCGAAGGCTTGGGCGCCCTTCTGACTGAAGTAACCCCGATAGGCCACGCAACCGGCGATCGGGAAGCACCACTGCTTCGGCGTAACCGAGAGAGCCGGCGTGGCAACTACGTTCCATACGACGTAGGGGCGGTCGACCTTGACGTACGTGCGATAGCTGTCGTTGTCCGGCAGCTTCAGCTCGCGCGATGCGAAGTCTCTGGCCTCGCGTACGTCGGCGAGCTCGCGGATGAGCCGCTCAGGCGTCTGCGGATCGTCGATCACTTGCACGATCGGCTTGCGGGCATGAATCACGTGCCACTCGCCGTCGGCTGCCTGGAGCAGATACATCGTGCTGGTGCAGCCGGAGACTGCAGCGAGCGCTGCCCCGAGAAGCGCCAGCCGCGCGGCTTTGCGCGCGGTGCGCATGCGGGCGGGGAGGGCCTTCTCGGTTAACATGTGCGCATTATGCAGGTGTACTTGGTCGGCGGTGCCGTGCGGGACCGGCTGCTCGGGCGTCCCGTGAAGGAGCGCGACTGGGTCGTGGTCGGCGCCTCGCCGGAGGAGCTCGAGCGGCAGGGATTCGTCCCCGTCGGGCGCGAGTTTCCCGTTTTCCTGCATCCGCGGACGCATGAGGAGTACGCACTCGCGCGTCTGGAGCGCAAGGTGGCGCCGGGGTACCGCGGTTTCACTACCCAGTTCTCACCGGATGTGACGCTGGAGGAGGATTTGCGCCGGAGGGATCTCACGATCAATGCGATGGCGGAGACTGCTGCGGGCGAGATCGTCGATCCGTACGGCGGCCGCGGCGACCTCGATGCGCGTCTGCTGCGGCATGTATCGGAGAGCTTCGTCGAGGATCCCGTGCGGGTACTGCGCGTGGCGCGATTTGCCGCCCGCTACGCGCAGCTCGGGTTTCGCGTCGCGGAGGAGACCGTCGCCTTGATGCGCGCGATGACCGACTCCGGGGAGCTCACGGCTCTCGTGCCGGAGCGTGTGTGGCAGGAGACCGAGCGCGCGCTCGGCGAGTCGCGTCCCGACGTGTTCTTCGAGACGCTGCGCGAGTGCGGCGCTCTGCAGGTCATTTTCCCCGAGCTTTCGGCCCTCTATGGCGTGCCTCAGCCGCCCCGCTGGCATCCGGAAGTAGACACGGGCGTGCATGTAATGCTGGCGCTGCGCTATTCGGCGGACAGCGGCGCCTCGACGACCGTGCGGTTTGCCGTACTTCTGCACGATCTCGGCAAGGCGTTGACGACTCCGGAGCGCTGGCCGAGCCACCGGGGGCACGAGGAAGCGGGCGTGCCGGTGATCGAAGGTCTCTGTGCGCGGCTCAAGGTGCCGAATGGGTTCCGGGATCTGGCCGTGTTGACAGCGCGTCATCATGCGGTGGTTCACCGTGCGGCGGAGCTGCGGCCGGCGACGGTGTTGAAACTACTCGAGGCGACGGACGCGTTCCGACGGCCGGAGCGGTTCGAGGAGATGTTGGCGGCCTGCGAGGCCGACGCCCGCGGGCGTACCGGTCTGCAAGCACAACCGTATCCGCAGCGCGAGCACCTGCGCCGGGCGCGGGCCGCCGCCGCGGCGGTGACTCTGGACGAGAGCGAGCGTCAGGGACTCGTGGGCCCGGCGATCGGCGAG
>JAGWPE010000044.1 GCA_028870635.1 Gammaproteobacteria bacterium
AGCAGGGCGGCAACCACGGAGGAATCGACACCGCCGGAAAGCCCCAACAGCACCTTGCCGTTTCCGACCTGGGCGCGGACCCGCTCGATCGCGTCCTCGATGATGTTGCCTGTGCTCCAGAGCGCATCACAGCCGCAGATCTCGCGTACGAAACGCTCGAGGAGGCGCGCGCCCTGCGCGGTGTGTGTCACCTCGGGGTGGAACTGCACACCGTAAAACCGGCGGCGCTCGTCGGACATGGCGGCGAACGGGATGGACGCGGTCGATGCGGTGACGGTGAATCCTGCGGGAAGCGCGCCTACCCTGTCACCGTGGCTCATCCAGACGTCCAGGACGGCCTGGCCCTTGGTGTCGCGGCGATCCTCCAGGTGATCGAGCAGCCGGCTGGCGCCGGTCACGGTCACCTCGGCGTAGCCGAACTCCCGCTCCGTCGACCCGACCACCCGGCCGCCGAGCTGCTGCGCCATCGTCTGCATGCCGTAGCAGATGCCGAGCACCGGAACGCCGACGGCGAACACGGCCTCGGGAGCCTTCGGTGGATTTGCATCGGTGACCGATTCCGGGCCGCCGGAGAGGATGACTCCGCGCGGCTGGAACGCGCGCACTTCCGCGTCGGTGATGTCCCAGGGGTGGATCTCGCAATAGACGCCGAGCTCGCGCACGCGGCGCGCGATCAGCTGTGTGTACTGCGCCCCGAAGTCGAGGATGAGGACGCGGTGGGCGTGAATATCCCCGTGTGTCGCCGTCGCTGAGGCGGCTGGTCGGACAACGCTGGCCATGGGCACCTAGGACCCCCGGTAATTGGGTGCCTCTTTCGTGATCGTGACGTCGTGTACGTGGCTCTCGCGGACACCCGCGTTGGTGATACGCACGAACACCGGCCTGGTGCGCATCTCTGTGATGTTGCGGCTGCCCGTGTAGCCCATTGCGGCTCTCAAGCCTCCAGCGAGCTGCTGCAGGATCGTCACCACGCTGCCCTTGTACGGGACGCGGCCTTCGACGCCTTCCGGAACGAGCTTCTCGAGCTCCGTCGAGGCGTCCTGGAAATAACGGTCGGCGGAGCCGTGGCGCTCCGCCATGGCGCCGAGTGAGCCCATGCCGCGATAAGACTTGTAGGAAGCGCCCTGATAGAGCTCCACCTCGCCGGGCGACTCCTCGGTTCCGGCAAAGAGGCTGCCGATCATGACGGCGTGCGCCCCTGCGACGATTGCCTTGGCGATGTCGCCGGAGAAGCGGATGCCGCCATCCGAGATGACAGGCACGTCGCTGTCGCGGAGGGCGTCCGCTACATTCGCCACCGCGGAAATCTGGGGTACGCCAACGCCTGCAACGATGCGTGTGGTGCAGATCGAGCCCGGGCCGATGCCGACCTTCACGCCGTCCGCGCCCGCGGATACGAGGGCCAGGGCCGCCTCGCCAGTGGCGATGTTGCCGGCGATCACTTGGCTGTCGTCCCATTGCGCCTTGATGCGCTCGACCATGGCGATCACGCCCCGCGAATGTCCATGAGCGGTGTCGACGACCACCAGGTCGACCCCCGCCTCGCGCAGCGCGGCGACCCGGTCCATGGTGTCGGGAGTGGTCCCGACCGCGGCACCCACACGCAGTCTTCCCCTCTCATCCTTGCAGGCGCGCGGGAATTCCGTCGCCTTCTGGAAGTCCTTCGCCGTGATCATGCCGGTTAGCTCGTGATCGCCGTTGACGACCAGCACCTTCTCGATGCGGTGCTTGTGCAGCAGCGCCAGCACTTCTTCCTTCGGCGCGGTCTCTCGTACGGTGATCAGCCGGTCTTGCGGCGTCATGACCGAGGAGACGGGCGCGTCGAGCTTCTGCTCGAAGCGCAAGTCGCGGTGCGTGACGATGCCGACCGCCTTCTTGCCGACGACCACCGGCACACCGGAGATGCCGCGCGAGCGCGTGAGGTCGAGCACCTCGCGGATGGTCGTATTGGGGGACACCGTGATCGGGTCCTTGATGATGCCGCTCTCGAACTTCTTCACGCGGCCGACCTCGCGCGCCTGCGCCTCTACGGTCATGCTCTTGTGAATGATGCCGATGCCGCCTTCCTGGGCGATCGTGATGGCGAGGCGGCCCTCGGTGACCGTGTCCATGGCAGCCGAGAGCAGGGGCAGATTGAGCCGAATGCGGCGGGTGACGCGCGTCCCGAGGTCCGCCTCCCGGGGGAGTATTTCCGAGTAGGAGGGGACGAGGAGGACGTCGTCGAAGGTGAGGGCTTCTTCGAGGATTCGCATAGCTAATTCTACGCACTCGGGGCG
>JAGWPE010000386.1 GCA_028870635.1 Gammaproteobacteria bacterium
CGAGAGGGCGGCGACGAGCTCGCTGCGTACCGTCCACGTTGCGCCCATCAGCTGCCAGCGCGCGCGGCTGGTGGCGATCTGTGCCTGGGAGATGTCCAGCCGCCGCAGGCCCGGTGAGCGCAGCGGCAGCTCGAAGCTGACACCGTACAGCCATGGGCGGGCGTCGTGCAGCGCGAATTCGCTCTGCAGGCCTACGGTTGGATTCGGCATTTCGGCGGCGGTGATCTGGTGCGCCAGGGTGCGCCCGACCTCGGCTCGTGCGACCGCGAGCTGCGGATTGTCCGCGAGCGCGACGGCCAACAGCTCGGCGCGATTCCAGCGCGGCGGCGGCCATTGCTGTGCGCGCTGCGGCACGAGCTTTGCGACCGCATCGTGCACCGCCGGTGAGTCGAGCCGCCGCGCGGCGAATGTCCGCGCGCTGCGTTGCGGATGCAGGGGCTGTGCGTGATAGCTCGCGCAGCCGCTCAGCCACAGCGCCAAGAGCGGCGCTGCGGCCCAAGCTCGCAACGAAGGGCCCGTCATTTGCAAGAATACCCGCGGTACGCTGCTGGTTGCCATCGGCGTCGGCTTTCTCACCTGGCCGGCTTCTTTCGCCTCTCTCGTATCATAAACACACCCGTGCGCGTGAAACCGGGCCGCCCCAAATTGCCAAGCTTACGCAGCGGCCTGTACGCAGGGAAGGCCTCATCGAGACTGATTCGCTGACATTGGAATTTCAGCCACCCGGGAAGAGCCCACGCATGACCATCGCTCCGTCTCCTTCAGCCGGCGCCGACCTGTGCCCCACCGGAATCGCAGGTTTCGACGACCTCATCGGCGGCGGCTTGCCGCGGGACTGCTTCTACCTGCTGCAGGGTGATCCGGGTTCCGGCAAGACGACGTTTGCACTGCAGTTTCTGCTCGAGGGACTGCGATGCGGCGAGCCAGCCTTCTACATCACGCTCTCGGAATCCAGAGCGGAGCTCGAGAAGGTCGCGCTCTCCCACGGCTGGTCCCTCGAGCGCATCCCGCTCCTCGAGCTGTCTGCCATCGATTCCCTGCTGCAGCCGGAATCACAGACGACTGTGTTCCACCCCTCGGAGGTCGAGCTCAACAAGGTCACCGGGATGCTTCTGTCCGAGGTTCGCACGCACAAGCCGGCCCGGGTGGTGTTCGACTCCTTGTCCGAGTTCCGTCTGCTGGCGGAGACTCCCCTGCGCTATCGCAGGCAGCTCCTGAGTCTCAAGCAGGAGCTCACGCTCCAGGGCTGTACCGTGCTGCTGCTGGACGACAAGATGGATTCGAGCCGCATAGGTCCCGACCCCCACGTCTTGAGCATTACTCACGGTGTGTTCGAAATGGAACAGCTCTCGCCCGACTACGGCAAGTCGCGCCGCCGCCTGAGAGTCATGAAGGTGCGGGGAGTATCCTTTCGGGAAGGCTATCACGACTACATCATCGAGACCGGCGGGCTGCGGGTGTTTCCCCGTCTCACCGCCGCGGAGCATCGCACCACCTTTCGCCGCGAGCCGGTGCCGAGCGGATTGGCGGAGCTGGACGCCCTGCTCGGCGGCGGGCTCGATGCCGGCAGCACGACGCTCATTCAAGGGCAGGCGGGTACCGGCAAGTCGACGCTCGCACTGCAGTATGCGACGCAGCTCGCGGCGTGCGGTCAGCAAAGCCACCTCTTCTGCTTCGATGAGACGATCGGCATCGTCCTCGATCGGGCCGAGAAGCTCGGGCTGGCTCTCCCCGGATACGTGAGCCAGGGACTCGTTACCTTACAGCAGATCGATCCCGCGGAGATCTCTCCCGGAGAGTTCACGGACCGGGTGATCCGAGGCGTGGATGGTGGCAGCAAGCTGATCGTCATCGACACCCTGAACGGCTATTTGAATGCGATGCCGGGAGAGCGCTACCTCACGACGCAGCTGCACGAGGTGTCCACGTATCTGAATCAGCGCGGCGTGCTCACCATCTTCGTGCTTACGCAGCATGGGATATTCGCCGACGACGCGCCCTTGGACATCAGCTACCTGGCCGATACCGTGCTCAACCTGCGCTTCTTCGAGGCGTCGGGATCGATCCGAACGGCCCTGTCGGTGCTCAAGAAGCGCAGCGGCCGGCATGAGCGGACCATTCGGGAATTCATGCTCGAGAGCGGCCGCGGCATTCGCGTCGGCACGCCGCTGAGCGATTTCCAGCACATACTGAGCGGGTCCCCGGTCTATGCGGGCGACAGCGCCCGGATGTTGCAGCAAGCCGATGACGAGTGAGGAGCTGGCGCTTCGTATCCTGATCGTCGCGCCTGTTGGACGCGACGCGCCGGCGATCGCCGAGCTCCTGGAGTCTCACGGACACGTTGCCAGGGTCTGCAGCGGGCTGCGCGATGCCAGGGACCAGATCGAGCACGGGGCCGGAGCCTTGCTGCTCACCGAGGAGTCTCTGCAGCCGGAGCAGATCGCCGAGTTGCTTCCGCGGCTCGACCGCCAGCCTGCATGGTCCGAGCTTCCCGTAGTCATACTCGCGACGGCAGGCGAGCGCTCGGTGGAGCGCCTCGATCGGATCGCCGCGGCCGCGGGCGGCATCATGCTGTTGGAGCGGCCCCTCGGTGCGGCGACGCTGTTGCGCAGCATCGAGGTGGCGCTGCGCTCACGGCGCCGGCAGTATCAGGTTCGTGACCTTCTTGCGGCGCAGCAGGCGCGGGAGAACGCGCTGCGTGACAGCCAGGAACGGCTGCGGCTCGCAATCGCTGCGCTCAGGGACGCTGACCGGCGCAAGGACGCCTTTCTTGCCACGCTTTCTCACGAGCTCCGTAACCCGCTCGCGCCGATCCGCAACGCGGCCGAGGTACTTGCCTCGCCGCGGCTCACGCCCATGCAGCTGCGCTGGACGCAGAGTGTGATCCAGCGCCAGGCGGCGCACATGGCTTCCCTCCTGGATGATCTTCTCGAGCTGACGCGCATCACGCAGGGCAAGTTGCAGCTGCGCAAACAGGCTTGCTCGATCCAAAGCATAATCGAAGCCGCCGTGGAGACCGCGCGTCCTCTGCTCGAGAAGAAGCGGCACGGCCTGCGCATCCGCGTGCCGGACGATATCCCGCGCCTCATGGCGGACCCCGTGCGGCTGGCACAGGCGGTCTCCAATCTGTTGACCAACGCCGCGAAGTACACCGATGCAGGCGGTCGGATCGAGCTGTCGGTACGGCTCGAGGAGCGGTTGACGATCGCGGTCCAGGACAATGGCATCGGCATCCCGGCAGAGCAGCTCGAGGGGCTGTTCACGATGTTCTCGCAGGTCCCGTCGGCCATCGGCCGCTCCGAAGGAGGCCTGGGAGTGGGGCTGGCTCTGGTAAGAGGCCTTGCCGAGCTTCACGGAGGAACCGTCGAGGCGCAGAGCGGCGGCGCGGGCAGAGGGAGCCGCTTCCTCATTGCGCTGCCGTTCGAAGCGGCACCGGAAAGCGGCCAGCCCGGGGAAAAGGAGCCCGCGGTGATCCCCGTCGGCAAGCTGCGCGTGCTCATTGCCGATGACAATCGCGACGCAGCGGATAGTCTCTCGATGCTGCTTTCGATGGACGGTTATGAGGTGCGGACCGTGTATGGCGGGCGCGCCGCGGTTTCTGCCATCGAGACGTTCCGACCCGACGTGGCGCTGTTGGACATCGGAATGCCGGAGATGGACGGATACGCGGCTGCCAAGGCAATCCGACAGCAGCGCGGCGGCGTGGATACCTACCTGGTTGCCATCACCGGTTGGGGGCAGCAGGAAGACAAGCGCCGGGCGCTCGAGGCTGGCTTCGCGACGCACGTTACCAAGCCGGTGGATCCCAATGTCCTGCGGCACCTTCTTCGCACTGTCGTGACACCGACTTGCACCAGGAGCCGTGAAGCGGAGTGATCGCCGCTCGCGTCTGCTGCGGCGACTCGCGGCGCCCGCCTGCGCCGCGTCAGTGCAAAACGGTCTCTCACTTCGGCTCGTCGCGTAATTTGCACCCGGGATTTGCGACGAACGGAAGTATTTCGGCCGCAAGGACTCGGTCTCGCGATGCTATTCTCGCGCGCGAAGCTGGCTAACTCAGAGCCGAATCCAATTCATAGAGAGGGGCCACCAGCCATGTTCGAGGCGCGCCGTGTCGTGCTGCTTTCCTGTCTGTCCCTGGCATTCTCGGCCGCGCTTGCGGCGCCCGTGCCGATGGATAAGCTCACGGGCGCACTGCGCTGGCGCAGCGTCGGCCCCTATACCGGCGGACGCGTCACCACGGTGGCCGGCATCGCCGATGAGCCCAATGTCTTCTACATGGGCACGGCCGGCGGGGGCGTCTGGGAGAGCGAGGATTACGGCCATACCTGGAAGAATATTTCCGACAAGGACTTCAAGAGCAACAGCATCGGCGCGCTGGCGATCGCACCCTCCAATCCGAAGGTCATCTACGTGGGCACGGGCGACTCCGCGCCCCGCAATACGGCGCTGACCGGGGAGGGGATGTACAAGTCCATCGACGGCGGCAGGACGTGGGCGTACATCGGGCTCGGCGAGACCCACATCATCAGCTGGATCGTCGTCGATCCCAAGAATCCCGATGTCGTGTACGCGGCGGCGCTGGGCCACCTGTTCGCGCCCAATCCGCAGCGCGGGGTGTTCAAGACCACGGACGGAGGCAAGACCTGGAAGAGGATTCTGTACGTGAATGACGGGACGGGCGCGATCAATCTCGCGATGGACCCGTCCAATCCCAGCGTGCTGTACGCCGCGATGTGGCAGATGTCGCGCAAGCATTGGACATTCTCCAGCGGAGGGCCCGGCAGCGGCATCTACGAGACGACCGACGGCGGGGCGAGCTGGAGCAACATATCGCACCGGCCGGGACTGCCCACCGGCATTTTCGGCAGGGCGGGCATCGCGGTGGCACCGAGCCGGCCCAATGTCGTGTATGCGCTGATTCAGGCGGACTACAAGGGCCAGGCGGGCGGCCTCTTCCGGTCCGACGATGCCGGCCGGAGCTGGAAGCTCGTGAACGACAGCATGGACATCACGCAGCGCGCCTTTTACTACATGACGGTATTCGTGGATCCCAAGGATCCGAATACGATCTATCTGCCCAATGTCGGGGTGTACGTATCGCATGACGGCGGCAGGAAGCTCACCGCCCTGCATCCGCCGCATGGCGACAACCATGTGCTCTGGATCAATCCGAACGACCCGCAACTCTTCATCGAAGGCAACGACGGCGGCGCCACCGTCAGCCAGAATGGCGGCAAGGCCTGGAGCTCCGAGGACAACCAGCCGACCGGCCAGTTCTACCACGCCAACCTCGATGATCAGTTCCCGTTCCACATCTATGGCGCGCAACAGGACCGCGGCTCGGTGGAGGCGCCGAGCGCGATGCCGGCCGGGACCATTCCGCCGGTCTGGAAGAAAGTGCAGGGCGGAGAGATGAGCTGGGTGGTGCCGACGCCGGGCCGGTCCTGGGTCACCTACGGCAGCGGGTACTACAGCATGGAGTGGCAGGAGAATCGCAGAACGGGATCGATCACGAATGTGAGCCCCTGGCCAGACTACAAGTTCGGCCTCGCGGGATCGAAGATCAGGTATCGCTTCGGCTGGAATCACCATCCCGTCGCGTTCGCCCCCGGCAATCCCGCAGAGCTGCTGATGGGAGCGAACGTACTGTTCGAGACCACCGATGAAGGCATCCACTGGCGACCGATCAGCCCCGACCTCACGCGCAACGACAAGAGCAAGCAGGCGCGGCCGGGCGGACCGATCAGCGCGGATGTGACCGGCGAGGAGATGTTCGACACGATATCCTCGATTGCCGTCTCGCCGCTCTCCGACAGCATCATTTGGACGGGTTCCGACGATGGGTTGGTCTATGTGACGACCGACGCCGGCGGGCATTGGAGCCCGGTGCGTCCGCCGCAGCTGCCGACCTGGTCCACGATCACCTGCATCGAGCCATCGCACACCGACAAGGGCACCGCCTACGTGTCGGCGAGCCGCTTCGACTGGGATGACTTCCATCCCTACATCTACAGGACCACCGACTACGGCAAGCATTGGACGCAGATCACGGCCGGGCTGCCGCAGGATCAGTACGTCGAGAGCGTGCGGCAAGACCCGAGCGCGTCCAACCTGCTCATCGCGGGGACCAGCGCGACGGTGTACTTCAGTCTGGATGGGGGGCGGCAGTGGCAACCGTTGACGCTCGAGCTGCCGGCGGTACGGGTGAATGACGTGGAGATTCAGCCCCAGCAGCACGCCGTGGTGCTCGCCACGTTCGGACGCGGCTTCTGGGTGCTCGACAACCTTCAGTTCCTGGAGCGGTTGGGAGCCGCCCGGGTGGCGAGCGACGCGCCCTATCTGTTCGCGCCGCAGCAAGCGTGGCTGATCACGCGCCGCATGGGCGGGTCCGGCCCGCACGGACCGGGAGGGCAGAATCTCCCGGCCGGAGTTACGGTCTTCTTCCAGCTGCCGGCCGACTACAACGGCAGCACACCCGTGAAGCTGGGCTTCGCCGACGCGAGCGGAAAGCTGATCCGCAGCTTCACGCTGCACCTGAAGAAGAAGACCAAGCCGGCGCCGCCTGCGGAAAACCCGGCCGTGAAGCGCAAGCAGAGCGAAGAGAAGGCGACTGCGGTCAAGCCAGGCATGAACCGCTTCCAATGGGACCTGGCCTATCCGGACGCGGTGGACGTCAAGGGAATCTACAATTCATTCTTCGCGGCCGCCCCGCCCGTGGGGCCGCAGGTGATGCCGGGCACCTATTACGCAATGCTGACTTACGGCGATGCCACGCAGAAGCAGGCATTCGCCGTCAAGCTCGACCCGACATTGCAGGCGACGCCGGCGCAACTGCAGCAGCGGTTCGATCTGCTCATGCGCATTCACGAGGCCCTGAACCGGCTCGATACCAACCTGAACCAGGCCATTGACGACCGTGACGCGCTCCGGAAAGCGGTAGCCGGAAAGAGCGTGTCCGGCAGGAAGGCGCAACAGGCGCTCGATCACCTCAGCCGTGACATCGACGATCTGGTGGATCTGAAGATCCAGTCCGGCGAGGGTGCGCTGGTCTATCCTCCGCGGCTGCGCGCCTGGCTGACCTCGATTGCCGGCCAGGTGAGCATGGCATTCGTGCCGCCCACGCCGGCGATGGTGCAGGTGGCGGAGGGGTACATCAATGATGCAGCTGCGGGAGTCTCACGTCTGCAATCCGACGTTGCGGCTGCCAATGAGGTGCTGCATCACTGACTCCTCGGCCTCGTTCGAAGGCAGGCCATCAGTCGGCGAGCTCATCCGGCGGGCGGAAGTTTGTCCGCCGTCTTCGTCTCGAAATCGCCGGCGTCGTGGCGCTCGCGCAACTGGCTGGAAAGCTCACCGGAAGTGCGATTGACCATGCGCCCGCGCCGCACGGCAGGCCGCTCGAGGAGCATGTCCGCCCAGCGCTGTACGTGCTTGTACTCCTGCACGCTGAGAAACTCAGCCGCCGTTCCGTAGAGCCAACCCTTGGCGAGGCCGCCGTACCAGGGAAAGATGGCGATGTCGGCGATCGTGTAGGCTTCGCCGGCGATGTAACGGTGCCCGGCCAGACGGCGGTCGAGCACATCGAGCTGGCGCTTCACCTCCATGGCAAACCGGTCGATGGCGTATTCGATCTTGCTGGGCGCATAGGCATAGAAGTGGCCGAACCCGCCGCCCAGATAGGGCGCGGCGCCCATCTGCCAGAAGAGCCACGACAGACACTCCGCGCGTGCCGCGCGCTCAGTGGGCAGCATGGCGCCGAACTTCTCGGCGAGATACACCAGGATCGACCCGGATTCGAACACACGGACCGGCTCCGGCCCGCTGCGATCGACCAGCGCCGGGATCTTGGAGTTGGGATTGACCGCCACGAACCCGCTGCCGAACTGCTCCCCCTCATTGATGCGGATCAGCCAGGCATCGTACTCGGCGCCGCGATGGCCCAAAGCCAGCAGCTCCTCCAGCATGATCGTGACTTTCACGCCATTGGGCGTTCCCAGCGAGTAGAGCTGCAGCGGGTGGCGGCCGACCGGCAACTCCTTCTCGTGGGTGGCCCCCGAGATCGGACGGTTGATATTCGCGAAGGCGCCGCCGCTCGGCTTGCTCCAGGTCCAGACCTTCGGAGGAACGTATTCGGACGGGTCGCCCATCATCTGTACTCCTCGCGGATCGCAGGTTGCTTCGCTCCCCCTCGCTCGTACCAGTCGAGCACTCGCAGTGCGCGCAGCGTATTCCAGCGGCTGGGCCGGCCATCGCCGTCCTCGAGCGCAAAGTGGATCTTCCCCGGATGCGTGTTCTCCAGGTGCCAGGTGCCGTCGGGCTGCCGCTTGGACCGCAGCAGGTCGACAGCCTCGTCCATTCGCGGATCAGGCGGGTTGCCGGTGGAGCGGAAGTATTCGAGGGCGCGCAGCACGTCGTAATGCCAGCGGACCGGAAACGAGAACTGCTGCCACGTCGGGTCGACGATCTCGCCGGTGCTCTTGCGCCGGGTGAGCTTTCGCTCGAGGAGGTACTCCTCCCCTCGGCGCCGGGCCGCGCTGCATTCCGCGCAGCCGCCGGTGGAGTGCTCGTAGGCCAGCAATCCCTCCAGCACGTTGATCGTGGTGTGAAAGGACGAGCGGATCGAGCCGTTCTCCGCCTCGCAGTTCCAGCCGCCGTCCGCGAGTTGCTCGCTCAGCAGACGGGCTACGAGGCGGTCCTGCGGCTGGCCGAAATAGAGTCCCAGCGTAACCGTCCTGCCGTTGATGCAAGGCTCGACCTCGCCATCGAAAAACGGCTGCCCGGCGTGCTCCCAGCGGCAGTTCTCTCTTACCGACTTCGCGGCGCTGCGCACCCGCTCGGC
>JAGWPE010000045.1 GCA_028870635.1 Gammaproteobacteria bacterium
CTCATGGGCGCACCGGATGCATGCGATCTTACCCCGGAGAGCATGATCACATCACGGCCAAGCCCCCGTGCTACTCTGCCGGCGCCGAGCCCGGGCCGGACCGACAAACTCCCCGGGAGCGATTTTGCGCGGCGCAGGCCGTTTTCCGTATGGATCTTCATTCAGCGAGCGATTCGTGGCTCCCAAACGCCCCGTCAGCGCCAGCCCGTCCATAGACAGTGCCCGCTGCGGCTGGGTTCCGGCGGGCGATGAGGAATACACCCGCTATCATGATGAGGAGTGGGGCCGGCCCGTGCACGATGACCGGCATCTCTTCGAGATGCTGACGCTCGAGGGTGCGCAGGCAGGCTTGTCGTGGTCCACCATTCTGCGCAAGCGCGCCGCGTACCGAAAGGCCTTCGCGAGCTTCGAGCCCGCCAAGGTCGCCCGCTTCGATGCGCGCCGCCGCGCCGCGCTGCTGCAGGACGCCGGCATCGTCCGCAACCGGCTGAAGATCGAATCCGCCGTGAGCAACGCCCGGGCATTTCTCGCCGTGCAGAAGGAGTTCGGGTCATTCGGCCGGTATCTGTGGGACTGGGTCGGTGGACGGCCCGTCATCAACGGCTGGCGGACCCGCGGCCAGGTGCCCGCCCGCAGCGAGCTCAGCGACCGGATCTCCCGCGATCTGAAGAAGCGGGGCTTTCGGTTCGTTGGCTCGACGATCATTTACGCCTACCTGCAGGCCGTGGGCGTCGTCAACGATCACACGGCGGGATGCTACCTTTACCAAGCCCGGCCAGCGGCAGCGCGGGTGGCCCGCAAGGCGTCCGGCTCTTAAGATAGTCAACCGATCAACCAGGGGAACCCTTCATGAAATCGCTCCTAGCCGCAGTGGCCATCTCCGCGGCAGTCCTCGCACCGGCAGCTCATGCCGATTGCAGCTACCCGCAGGCGCCGAGCCAGATCCCGGACGGCAATACTGCGACTCTCGCCCAGATGCTGGCCGCACAGAAAGCCGTGAGCAGCTACAACCAGGAAATGACGGCCTATCTTTCCTGCATTCAGCTCGAGCGCGACAGCCGCGTCGCCCAAGCCGGCGCCCAGCTGACCAAGCAGCAGAAGCAGGAGCTCGAGGCCATCGAGGTCCAGAAGCACAACGCCGCCGTCGATCAGCTGCAATCCGTGGCGAGCCAGTTCAACGCGCAGGTGCGGATCTTCAAGGCCAAGGGCAAGAAGTCCGACGACTGAACGTGCTCAGTCCCTCCCAGGCGGATGAGCTCATCGCGCAGCACCTGACGTGTCTGCCGATCGAGTCCCTGCCTCTCGCGCAGTGCGCAGGCGCGGTGCTGCGCGAGAACGTCTACGCAGAGCGGGACCAGCCGCCTTTCGACCGCGTGACCATGGATGGCATCGCGCTCGACAGCAGGGGTGTGCGGGAGGGCACGCGCCGGCTGCGTATCCAGGCGATGCAGGCGGCCGGGGACCCGCCGCTCACGCTGAGCGCGAGCAACCACTGCATAGAGGTCATGACCGGGACGGTTCTGCCGGCCGGATGCGATGCCGTCGTGCCGGTAGAGCGAGTCACCGTGCGCGATGGGCATGCGGAGCTGGCGCTCGACGTCACCGTGGAGCCGGACCAGAACGTTCACCGGCGCGGCACCGATACCCGCCAGGGCAACCTTCTGCTGTCCGCCGGCACGAGGCTCGGGCCGCCGGAGATCGCCATTGCCGCCGGCGCCGGGATGGGGCGGATCCGGGTGAGCAGCCAGCCGATGCTGGCCGTGATCTCCACGGGAAATGAGCTCGTCGAGCCCGGCGAGCCCATCCTGCCCCACCAGGTCCGCCGCTCGAATGCCTATGCCATCGCGGCCGCGCTGCGCCTGCATGGCTTCCAGCGAGTGGCGGATGACCACATCGTCGACGACGCGGCCGAGCTCAGGCGCCGCCTGAAATTCCATCTGGAGACACACGACGTGCTCGTACTGAGCGGCGGCGTCTCCATGGGCAAGCTCGACCTGGTGCCACGGGCTCTCGAGGAGCTGGGGGTGCGCTGCGTGTTCCACAAGGTGGCGCAGCGCCCCGGCAAGCCCCTCTGGTTCGGCATCGCGAGCTCAGGCGCCGCGGTCCTGGGGCTGCCCGGGAACCCCGTCTCGACCGCGGTGTGCGTGTCCCGCTACGTCCTGCCCGCGCTTGCCGCCAGCCAGGGGCAGACACCTTCTCATCCGGAGCGGATGGCCCTCGGCGCCCCGGTCACGGTCAGTCCGCCTCTCACCTTCTTCCTGCCCATTCGCATCGTGGTCGACGACTGGGGCCGCAGCTGGGCCATGCCGGCGCCGACCAATGGATCGGGTGATTTCACGGCGCTCGCCGGCACCGATGGCTTCGTGGAGCTGCCGCCGGGCCCCAATACCTATCCCAAGGGTTTCGTGACCCGCATGCACCGGTGGTAGGCTGGGTGCATGCCCTCTCCCGATGTGATCGTACCTCTGCCAGGGTCAGGGCCGCGCGACCGCCGCGGCCGGCCGCTGCGCGACCTCAGGATCTCGGTCATGGACCGGTGCAACTTCCGCTGCCCGTACTGCATGCCCCGGGAGACCTTCCATGACCGCTACCGCTTCCTCGGCTCGCACGAGCGGCTGTCGTTCGATGAGATCGTGCGCCTGGCGCGGCTCTTCGTGCGCCTGGGAGTGCGCAAGCTCCGCCTGACCGGGGGCGAGCCGCTGCTGCGGCCGGGTCTGACTGATCTGATCGGCGACCTCACGGCCATCGAGGGTGTCGACGACATCGCCCTGACGACCAATGGCGTCCTGCTCGCCAAGTACGCCTGCGAGCTGCGCGCCGCGGGACTGCAGCGCATCACCGTCAGCCTCGACAGCGCCGACCCGGAGATCTTCCGCCGCATGAGCGGCGGCTTCGGCGGATTGGAGGACGTGCTCTCGGGCATCGAGCACGCACGGCGCGCCGGTCTCGAGCCGATCAAGATCAATGCGGTCGTGCAGCGCGGGGTCAACGACCACACCGTGCTCGATCTGCTCGAGCGCTTTCGCGGCACCGGCGTGATCGTAAGGTTCATCGAGTACATGGACGTCGGCAATCGTAACGACTGGCGGCCGGAGCTCGTGGTGCCCTCGCGGGAGCTGTTGGCGCGCATCGGCGCGCGCTGGCCGCTCGAGCCGCTGCGCCGCGGGTACCGGGGCGAGGTCGCGGAGCGCTATGCCTTCGCCGACGGGGGCGGCGAGGTCGGCTTCATTTCCTCGGTCACTCAGCCGTTCTGCGGCGATTGCTCGCGCGCGCGACTGTCATCCGACGGCGTGCTCTACACCTGCCTCTTCGCTACGCGGGGCACCAGTCTGCGCGACGCGCTGCGCAGCGGTGCGAGCGATGATCAACTCCTCGAAGTCCTGCGCCGCGTTTGGGTGGACCGCACCGACAATTACAGCGAGCAGCGGCAGGTCCAGCGGGAGTCGGCCGGAGACACCCGCAAGATCGAGATGTTCTACATTGGTGGCTGATGGGGCGCTCCGGACTCTCTCACCTCGACAGCCGCAATCGCCCGACGATGGTGGATGTCGGAAGCAAGGAAGTCACGCACCGGGAGGCTGTCGCCGAGGCGAGAGTCCGCCTGCCGCGCAACGTCGCCGCGGCGCTGCGTGCGAGCGGCCATCGGACCAAGAAGGGCCCGGTGTTCGATACGGCGATCATCTCCGGCGTCATGGCCGCGAAGCGCACGCACGAGCTCATCCCCTTCTGCCACCCGCTCGGGCTCGAGCACTGCTCGGTGGAGGTCGAGGACCGTCGCGGCGGAGAGATCGTCGTGCGGTGCCGGGTGGCCGTGCATCACCGCACGGGCGTGGAGATGGAGGCACTGACGGGTGTCACGGTAGCGGCGCTCACCATCTACGACATGTGCAAGGCCCTCTCCCACGACATCGAGATCACAGGCGTTCGGCTGCTCGAGAAGACGGGCGGCAAGCGCGCATACAAGCGCTCTGCCCGGTAGCGAAGCAGGCGGCGTAAAATCCGCAAAACCATATGGACGAGTCGACCGCAGCTTCCCGATCTCGGCGCGCCGGCAGCGGCGCGGCGCCGCTCTACGGGCTCGTGCTCGCCGGCGGCCGCAGCAGCCGCATGCAGCGCGACAAGGCGGCGCTCGAGTATGCGGGCCGCACCCAGCTCGAGCGTGCGGTGGAGCTGCTCACCCCTCTCGTGGAGCGAGTCTTCGTATCCGTGCGCGCCGACCAGAGCGGCGAGCCGCTGCGTGCGCGCTTTGCGCAGATCGTCGATTCCGGCGAGGCCGCGGGGCCGATCGCCGGCATCATTGCCGCCCAATCCAGCCATCCGGATGCGGCCTGGCTGGTCCTCGCCTGTGATCTGCCGCTCCTCGATCAGCAGACTCTCGAGCATCTCCTGAGCTCGCGGCGCCCCGGGCGGCAGGCGACCGCGTACCGGTCGAGCCGCGACGGCCTGCCGGAGCCGCTCTGCGCCATTTACGAGCCGTCGAGCCGTGAGGCGATCCGCGCTCACATTGCGAGCGGACGCGATTGCCCGCGGAAGTTCCTGATCAATTCCGACACCGAGCTGATCGATCAGCCCGAGCCCGGCGCTCTCGACAACGTGAATACGCCGTCGGAGTACGGCTCGGCGCTCCACCGCGTGCAGCGGTCCGGCGATGCGCCGCCGGCGGTGCCGAGGGCCGCAACGACAGGCGCACGCCGCATCAACGTCCAGTATTACGCGCTCCTGCGCGAGCAGGCGGGGCGCAGCTCCGAGTCGTTCGTGACCACCGCCGGCACGCCGCGCGAGCTCTATGAGGAGCTGCAGCAGCGTTACCCTTTCTCTCTCGCGCCGGAGATGTTGCGGGTCGCGATCAACTCGGAGTTCGCCGATTGGAGTCAGCGGCTGCGCGAAGGGGACTCGGTGGTGTTCATTCCGCCGGTGGCGGGTGGGTAACCAAGTACTGAACCATGACCTTCCGCTTCTCCTCCACCCCTCTCGACGAATCCGAGCTCCGGGCCGGGCTCAGCGATCCGGCCTGCGGCGGCTATGCCGCCTTCGAGGGTTGGGTCCGCGATCACAACGAGGGCCGGCGCGTGCGCCGGCTGGAGTACGAGGCTTTCGAGCCGCTCGCGATCAAGGAGGGCGAGCGGATCATCGCCGAGGCGGTCGCCCGGTTCGGCGTGGAGCACGCGGCATGCGTGCACCGCATCGGGGCGCTGGAGATCGGCGGGAAGGCGGTGTGGGTCGGTGTAACGGCGCGCCACCGTGACGAGGCGTTCCGCGCCTGCCGCTACATCATCGATGAGGTCAAGCACCGGGTGCCCATCTGGAAGAAGGAGCACTACGAGAACGGCGACTCAGGCTGGGTGAATTGCGAGCGTTGCGCGGAGCATGCCGGACACGCGGAGCATGCCGCGGCGGGCCGCGGACACGAGCACGACCGCCACTCGCACGAGGCGGCTCCCAGGCCCGACTACTCCCGCCAGATCGCCTTGAAGGAAGTCGGCGCCGCGGGCCAGGAGAAGCTGCGCCGCGCGGCGGTGTTGGTGGTGGGCTGCGGCGGCCTCGGCGTGCCGGTCATGACCTATCTCGCGGCAGCGGGCGTCGGGCGCATCGGCCTGGTCGATGGGGATCGGCTGGAGGCCTCGAACCTCCACCGACAGACGCTTTACTCCCTGGCAGAGGTAGGCAGGCCCAAGGTCGAGCTGGCGGCGGCGCGCCTGCGGGCCCTGAACCCCGAGGTCGAGATACACGCTCACGCGATGCGGCTCGAGGCGAGCACGGCGCAGGCAGTCATCGAGCCTTACTCGCTCGTCATCGACTGCACGGACAACTTCTCGAGCAAGTTCATGTTGAACGACACGTGCGTGCGGCTGCGCAAGCCGGTCGTTTTCTCGAGCGTTTACCAGTACGAGGGACAGCTGCAGGTCGTGCGGCCCGACCGCGGGGGGGCCTGCCTGCGGTGCGTCTGGCCGGAGGCGACCCGTGACGGCCTCGTCGGCAACTGCGCCGAGGCCGGCGTTCTCGGCCCGGTACCCGGCACGTTCGGCAGTCTTCAGGCGCTCGAGGCGCTGAAGCTGCTGTTGGATCTGCCCGGACAGCTCGCGGACGAGTTGCTGATGCTGGACCTGCTCACCTTGGGTCTCACCCGCGTGCGTACACGGCGGAGCGCAGACTGTCCCGATCACGCCCTGAGGCGCGCTGCTGCGATGGACGGCGCGAGCACAGCGAACGCCGAAGCGGAGGATGTCGAGCTGAGCTTCGATTCCCTGGAGCGGGCGCTGTCCACGGCTCTGGAGGTGATCGACATCCGCGAGCCCGATGAGCTGGCGCGATTGCCCACGCCTTGGGCGAATGCCCGCCACCTGCCCGTTGGGCAGCTGCTGCACGGCCGCCCTGCCCTGCCGCCCGCCGGCAGCTATCTCCTGGTCTGTGCGAGCGGCAAGCGCAGCCTGTCGGCGGCACGGGAGCTGCGCTCACGAGGCTATGCGGGAGTTTTCTCGCTGCGCGGCGGAATCGCCGCGCTCGCCCGCGGCGGCGCCGTCTCTACGGCCTGAGCGCTATGGCCTGACCTGGCCCGCGCCGCGCACGACATACTTGTAGCTGGTCAGCTGCTCGACACCCACCGGCCCGCGGGCGTGGAAGCGGTCGGTGGAGATGCCGATCTCCGCTCCCATGCCGAACTCGCCGCCGTCGGCGAATTGCGTCGAGGCGTTGTGGAGAACGATGGCGCTGTCGACCTGCTGCAGGAAGCGCTCCGCCGTCGCCGCGTTCTCCGTGACGATGGACTCGGTATGCGCTGAGCCGTACTTGGCAATGTGCGCGATCGCACCATCCACCCCATCGACCACGCGCGCGGCGATGATGGCGTCCAGATACTCCGTGTACCAATCTTCTTCCGCTGCCGCACGAACGCGCCCGTCTGCCTTCTGCACGAGCGTATCGCCGCGAACCTCGCAGCCCGCATCCAACAGGGTACGCACCACGGGCACGAGGTGCGTGCCGATACAGGCTCGATCGACGAGGAGCGTCTCCGCCGCCCCGCATATCCCGGTACGGCGCATTTTCGCGTTGAGTGCGATGGCCTGGGCCATGCGCACGTCCGCATCGCGATCCACATATACGTGGCAGTTGCCTTCCAGGTGGCCGATGACCGGCACTCGCGCCTCGCGCTGCACCCGAGCCACCAGACTCTTGCCGCCCCGGGGCACGATGACATCCAGGTAATCCGCCATTCCCGCCAGCATGTAGCCGACGGCGGCGCGGTCGGTCGTCGGCACGAGCTGAATACAGTCCGCGGGAAGGCCAGCCGCGACCAACCCTTCGACCAGGCAGGCGTGTATCGCGGCGTTGGAATGGCGGCTCTCCGAGCCGCCGCGCAGGATGACGGCATTGCCCGATTTCAGGCAGAGCGCGCCGGCATCGGCGGTCACGTTCGGGCGACTCTCGTAGATGATCCCGATGACGCCGAGCGGTACCCGTACCCGCTGGATCCTGAGATCGTTCGGCCGGCGCCACTCCGCGGCGATGGTGCCGATCGGGTCGGCAAGCGCCGCGACTTCCTCGATGCCCCGGGCCATCGACTCGACCCGTTTCTCATCGAGCGCGAGCCGGTCGAGCAGCGCGCCGGTCAAACCGGCGTCCCGCGCCGCCGACATGTCCCGCGCATTGGCTTCGAGTATCCGGGCGGCGCCGGCGCGGATTGCTGCCGCCGAGGCCGACAAGGCCGCATTCTTCGCGGTGGTCCCCGCGAGCGCGAGGACCTGGGCGGCGGCGACCGCATTGCGGCCGAGCCGCTCCATCATCTCGCCGAGGTCATTCCGGGCCGATTCGACACTCACAGGTCAGCTCCCGACGCGTTCGGCCGCCGCGGGCTCCGGGTTGAGGAGCACGAGGTCATCGCGATGAATCATCTCGTCGCGGCCGCGGAAACCGAGGATGCTTTCGATGTCCGATGACTTGCGGCCCATGATCTTCGCCGCATCGACATCCGAGTAGGCGACTATGCCGCGCGCAATCTCGGCGCCATCCGTCGCGAGGACGCTCACCGTGTCGCCCCGCTCGAACCTGCCGCGGGCGCTGATCACCCCGGCCGGCAGGAGGCTCCTGCCATCGAGCAGTGCGCGCAGGGCCCCGGGGTCGATCGTGACGGCACCCGCGGGCCGCAGCGTGCCGGCGATCCACTGCTTGCGGGCCGCGACCGGCGTGGCGCTGGGTACGAACCACGTACAGCGGGCGCCCTCCTCGATCCGCCTGACCGGATGCCGAGGGTGTCCGGCGGCGATGCACATGTGACAGCCCGCGGAGACCGCAATGCGCGCCGCCAGGATCTTGGTCGCCATGCCGCCCGAGCCGACGTCGGAGGCCGAGCGGCCGCCCATGGCCTCGATCTCCGGCGTGATCTTGAGCACCTCCTCTATGAAGGTTGCCGCACGATCCTTGTTCGGATCGGCGGTATAAAGGCCATCGACGTCAGACAGCAGCACCAGGCAATCGGCGGCCGCCATCTGGGCCACCCGGGCCGCCAGGCGGTCGTTGTCGCCGTAGCGAATCTCCGCGGTCGCCACGGTGTCGTTCTCGTTGATGACCGGCAGGGCGCCGAGGGAAAGGAGCGTCTCCAGGGTCGCGCGGGCATTCAGGTACCGATGCCGCCGCTCGCTGTCCTCCAGGGTGAGCAATACCTGTGCGACCGTGACATCGCGGCTCTCCAGCAGCTCCTTGTATGCGTGGGCGAGGCGAATCTGCCCGACCGCCGCCGCCGCCTGGCTTTCCTCGAGCCGCAGCGGGCCCTTCGCCAGACCGAGCTGCCTGCGGCCCAGCGCGATCGCCCCCGATGAAACCAGGATGACTTGGCTGTCGCGCCTCCTCAGCCGCAAGAGGTCTTCGATGAGGCTCTCGAGCCAGGCCCGGTTGATGCGTCCGGTTTCGGCGTCCGTAAGGAGTGCGGAACCGACCTTCACCACGACACGCCGTGCCCTGGCTAAGGGCGAGGAGGATGGCGTGCGGGGGATGGTCATGGGAAAACTATACGCTAAACTTGCAGCCGCCAATCTGAGGAAGCAAAGCGGTGAGCAGAGATTACGAGCCGGTCCCCGGACAGTGGTACGAGAACCTGGAAGATGAGGAATCGTTCCGTGTACTCACGGTGGACGAGGACTCGGAGCTGGTCGAGATAGAGTATCTCGATGGCGAGATCGAGGAGATCGACCTCGAGACGTGGCATGAGATGGACCTCGAGCAGACCGACGAGCCGGAAGGCTGGGCCGAGTCCGATGAGGACGAAGACGAGGACGAGGAAGAAGACGAGGAAGAAGACGACGAGGACGAGGACGACGACTGGGACGAGGACGACGACGATGATGATGAGGACTGGGACGAGGACGAGGAACGCGGTGAGTATTAGCGCCGCGTAGTCTACTTGCGCCGTCCCACAGCAAGTCATATAGCGGTCAAAGGCCGCCCTTTGACCGCGGGCCCGAAAAAGCTCGACCGCTGGCTGCTAAAACGGCCGCAGGCCTGTTTTAGCCAATGAACCCAGACAGTTGGTACCACGAAAAGGAATCGGCGTGGCTGTACCGTCAGGTCGCCGCCGCGGAACCGGACCCGCATAAACAGCGCCTCTTCACCCAGCTCGCCGCCGCTGCCGAGGAGCAGGCGGCGAAATGGGAGGTCTCTTCGCAGAACACGACCCGCGCTGCGGGCCGGGTGTTCATACCCTCTTTGCGGGCACGCGTAGTCGCGCAGCTGCTGCGGCTGCTCGGGCCTCGCGCTATGCGCTCGGTGCTCGCCGCGATGAAACTGCGCGGCCTGTCGATCTATACCGCTCCCGTTGCCGCTGGGCACGCCATGCCAACTACTTTGTCGGACGTGGGTGTCCGCCATCGCGGCGGCCTGGGCGGCAATCTCAGAGCCACGGTGTTCGGTGTGAACGACGGCCTGGTCTCCAGCGCCAGTCTCGTCCTGGGCGTCGCCGGCGCGTCGGCTCCGAGCTCTTTCGTGCTCGTAAGTGGCGTCGCGGGCCTTCTGGCTGGCGCCCTTTCGATGGCGTCGGGCGAGTATGTCTCGGTGCGCTCGCAGCGTGAGATGTACGAATATCAGATCGCGCTCGAGCGGGAGGAGATCGCCGAGTATCCCGAGGAGGAGGCGGAGGAGCTGGCGCTCATCTACGAGGCGCGCGGCGTCGCCCTGGCGCAGGCGCGGGAGGTCAGCCAGGCGCTGCTGGCCCACCCGGAGCAGGCGCTCGATGTCCTCTCCCGGGAAGAGCTCGGCCTGAACCCGGACGATCTGGGGTCCCCCCTGGGAGCGGCCACGGCCTCGTTCCTGTCGTTCGCCGCCGGGGCAGCCGTGCCGCTCGTACCCTTCCTCCTGGGCTTGACCGGCTCGCGCGCGCTCGGCGCCACCGCGGCGCTCACCATCGTCGCCCTGTTCGCGGTAGGGCTGGCCCTGAGCCTGTTCACCGGAAGGCACGCCCTGCGCGGGGCGCTGCGCATGGTACTGATCGGCGGCGGCGCCGGAGTCGTAGCCTTCTGGGTCGGTCACGTGCTCGGCAAGCTGATCCATTGAGTCTCTGAGCCCGCGGTCCCGGGCACTCCTTCCCGCAAGCCCTGTCCAAGGCAGGGCGGCTTGAAATGTCGGTCTTGCGGCCCAAGGCACGTGCCATGAAACGCATTTTCCTGCTCCTCGTCACCAACCTGGCGGTCCTCGCCGTGCTGACGATCGTGGCCCATCTGATCGGGCTCGATCGCTGGCTGGCGGTGCGCGGCAGCAGCCTCGGCGCCCTGCTGGTCTTCGCGGCCGTATTCGGCTTCGGCGGCGCGTTCGTCTCGCTCCTCATGTCCAAGTGGATGGCGCGCAAGGCCATGGGAGTGCGGGTGATCGGCCAGCCCACGACTGCGGCGGAGCAGTGGTTGGTGAGCCTGGTCGCACGGCTTGCGCGCGCCGCCGGCGTCGGCATGCCGGAAGTCGGCATATTCGACTCGCCGGAGCCGAACGCCTTCGCCACGGGGTACAGCCGCGATGCCGCGCTGGTGGCCGTCAGCACGGGCCTCCTCGCCGCGATGAACGAGCAGGAGATCGAGGCAGTGCTGGGTCACGAGCTGACCCACGTCGCCAACGGCGACATGGTCACCCTGACCCTCATCCAGGGAGTGGTCAACACCTTCGTGATCTTCCTGTCCCGCATCATCGGCAACCTCGTGGACCGTACTCTCTTCCGTTCCGAG
>JAGWPE010000387.1 GCA_028870635.1 Gammaproteobacteria bacterium
CGCCGATGACATGGGACTCGGCAAGACGCTGCAGGTGATTGCTCTGCTGCTGCACCTGCGCACCGGGTCGACTGGCAGCAGCGCGAGCTCTGCCGGTGCGCATCGCGCCCCATGGCAGTCGAGCAAGCCGCCGCCCCCGAGCCTCATCGTCGCCCCGGCCTCGCTGCTTGCCAATTGGAAGGCTGAGATCGAGCGATTCGCGCCGGGTCTCAAAGCGTTCGTGGCGCACCCCTCCGAGACGGCGGCGGATCTGAGCGAGCCGGGCGAGCTCGAGGTTGCCTTGCGCGGTATGGACCTGGTCCTGACGACCTACGGCTTGGTGGCGCGCTCGGCGGCCCTGCGGGGGAGGACCTGGCGGCTGGTGGTGCTCGATGAGGCGCAGGCCATCAAGAACGCAGGGGCGCAGCAGTCGCGGGCGGTGAAGCAGCTCACCGGCGACAGCCGCATCGCGCTCACCGGTACGCCGATCGAGAATCGGCTGTCCGATCTCTGGTCGCTGTTCGATTTCCTCAATCCGGGGCTGCTCGGGGACGCCCGCACTTTTGCGGGTGCCGCCAAGCGTCTGGCCCAGGAGCCGGGCCGGCCTTACGCGCCGCTGCGCAGGCTGGTGCAGCCATACATCCTCAGGCGTCTGAAAACCGACAAGCGGGTCATTGCAGACCTGCCGGAGAAGACGGAGGTGCGCTCGTTCTGCGGCCTCACGCGCGAGCAGGCGGCCCTCTATGGGGAATGCGTGGCGGCGCTCGGGCGCGCGCTGGGCCATGCGGAGGGGATCCAGCGCCGCGGCACGGTGCTCGCCCATCTGATGCAGCTCAAGCAGATCTGCAATCACCCCGCCCAGTGGTCCGGGCAGGGCGGCTACACGGCCGAGCGCAGCGGCAAGTTCGAGCGGCTGGCGAGCCTCTGCGAGGAGCTGGCGCAGCGCCAGGAGCGCGTGCTCGTCTTCACCCAGTTCCGCCAGCTGACCGAGCCGCTCGCGCAGCATCTGGGCGTGGTATTCGGCCGGCCGGGACTCATCTTGCACGGCGGCACCGCGGTCTCCAAGCGGCAGACGCTCGTCGACTCCTTCCAGCGCGAGGACGGCCCGCCTTTCTTCGTGCTCTCGCTCAAGGCCGGCGGTACGGGCCTCAACCTCACCGCCGCCTCGCACGTGATCCACTTCGACCGGTGGTGGAACCCCGCCGTCGAGAATCAGGCGACCGATCGGGCGTTTCGCATCGGGCAGCGGCGCAATGTGCTCGTGCACAAGTTCGTCTGTCGCGGCACGCTGGAGGAGAAGATCGATGCGCTCATCGAGGCGAAAGCGGGACTCACCCGCGATCTGCTGGAGGAGGGTGGCGAGCGGCTGCTGACCGAGATGAGCGATGAGGAGTTGCTCGATGTCGTGGCGCTCGACATCCACAAGGCGTGCGCGGCATGATGCGGCGCACGAGGCATCCACGGGTGCGATCCGGCAGCGGCCGTGACTCCGGGCTCGCCTGTGTCTACTTGCCGGACGTGCGGATGTTGGCCACGGATTCGGCGTCCAGTTCCCGCAGCATCACCTCCGCTGTTATCAGGAGCGTCGGCTACTCGATGATCTGGCGGAGCGTGATGCGGTGATCACGCGTGCTCATATACGGTCACCGCCTCGCGCAACACCTCGTCCCGGAAGTATTTGCTCAGCCAAGCCGGCGTATTGAAATCCACCCTCCGGCCGAGAATTGCCGCCAGCTCGTCCCCATACCCGAAAAATCTGAGCCCAGGATGCACGTCTGGCTCGAATTCGGCCAGAACGTCTACATCGCTGCGCCCGGGATCAAAGTCATCGCGCAGGACTGAACCGAACAGGCTCAATTTTCGGATGCCACGGGTGCGGCAAAAGCTCGCGACTGCGTCGCGGTCGATGGGAATTGGCAGGCGTGTCGCGTGGGTCGCGGTCATCGGTCATCCTCGGAGGGATCTGGGTTGCTCCTCCAGTACGCCATCGGCAAAAAGAATACCGCATTTGCATCAGTGATGCCTGGAGACACCTCCCAGCGCTCGACATCCACAAGGCGTGCGCGGCATGATGCCGCGCACGAGCGAGCCGCCCCGGCATCCGCGGGTGGCCTGAACCGAGGTGACGATGAGCTGGTGGGATTACGCCCCGAAGCCGAGCGCGTCCGAGGTGCGCCGACGCTCTGCCCGCGAGGGCCAACGCCTCGCAAAGCGCTTCGGCAAAGCGGGCCGCACGGCATCCGCAGTCGTCATCGACGGCCGCACCATCGCGCGAACCTTCTGGGGCAGGGCATGGTGCGTGAACCTCGAGTCCTACCGCGACTACGAGTATCGCCTGCCGCGCGGGCGCAGCTATGTGCGCAACGGGGCGGTGCTCGACCTCGACATCGGTCCCGGGACAATCGCGGCGGTGGTGTCGGGTACCAGCCTCTACGACGTTGAGATCAAGATCAAACCCGTGGCCGCGGCGCACTGGACCCGCATCAAGACCCAGTGCGCGGGCCAGATCGGCTCGCTGATCGAGCTGCTGGAGGGGCGGCTGTCCGACCGGGTGATGCAGATCATCACCCAGCCCGAGCAGGGTCTTTTCCCGAAGCCCGCCGAGATCGAGATGACCTGCTCCTGTCCCGACTGGGCGACGATGTGCAAACACGTGGCGGCTGCGATGTATGGCGTCGGCGCACGATTCGACCGGCAGCCGGAGCTGCTCTTCACCTTGCGCAAGGTCGATCACGAGGAGCTGATCGCTCAGGCGACAACCGTGGAGGTCTCTCGGCGGGGCAGCAACCGCAAGACGCTCGCGAGGGAGGAGCTCGGCAGCGTGTTTGGAATCGATCTGGGGGAGGCGCCACCTGCGCCTTCTGCCCGCGCGAAGCAGGCCCCCCGAAGTGCTCGCTCGCCGATTCGCGTCAAAAAGCGCGGCCGGAAGACTGTGCGGTCATGAGGATCTGCCTGGACGAGCGTCCGGCAAGCGGGAATCGTGGAGCCGGCACATGACGCGATTGGC
>JAGWPE010000046.1 GCA_028870635.1 Gammaproteobacteria bacterium
ACGTAGTCGCCTGCCTCGACGAGCACCACCTCGCCCTTGCGAAGTTGATCGGCCCGCACGCGCGAGAGCCGCGTGCGCTCGGCGGGATCGGCGAGCCTCTTGGCCTGGACGGCCTGCTTGAGACCCTTGAGGCTCGCCGCCTGTGCCTTGCTGCGGCCTTCGGCGAGCGCCTCGGCGAAGTTGGCGAAGAGCACCGTGAACCACAGCCAGACGGCGACGTTCAGAATGAACCACGGCGGGGCCTCGCCACGGCCCGCGAGCGCCTGGAACCAGAGAGCGGTCGTCAGAATGCTGCCGATGTAGACCACGAACATCACGGGGTTGCGCCCCTGCACCCGCGGGTCGAGCTTGGCTACCGAGTCGAGGACGGCCGGTCCCACGAGCGACCGGTCGAACATCGAGAGCTTGCCCCGGCGGGCATGGCGCGGCGGCTCGACGGCCGACGCCGGCTGGCCGGCCGGAAGGCTCGGGCTCGAGTTCTGCGTGACAGTCGACATCTCAGCGTCCCCGGAGGATCAGGTGCTCGACGACCGGACCCAACGCAAGCGCCGGCACGAAGGTGAGCGCGCCGACCAGCAGGACCGTACCGATGAGCAGGATGATGAACGTCGGTCCGTGCGTCGGCATGGTGCCGGCGGTGACCGGAATGCGTTTCTTCGCCGCGAGCGACCCCGCGACCGCAAGCACCGCGATGATCGGCCAGAACCGGCCGAGCCACATGCAAAGGCCCAGCGCCGTATTGTAGAAGACGGTGTTGGCTGAGATGCCCGCGAAAGCGCTGCCGTTGTTGTTGCTCGCGGAAGTGAAGGCGTAGAGGATCTCGGAGAAGCCGTGCGCGCCGGGATTGGCAGGCCCCGCCTGCCCGGCCGCCGTGCTCACCGCCGCCGCCGTGCCCATGAGCACGATGAGGGGCATGACGAGAATGGCGACCGAGCTCATCTTCATCTCGAAGGCCTCGATCTTCTTGCCGAGGTACTCGGGAGTGCGCCCGATCATGAGCCCGGCGATGAAGACGCCGATGATCGCGAAGATGAGCATCGAATAGAGTCCGGTGCCGACTCCGCCGAACACCACCTCGCCCAGCATCATGTTGAATAGCGGCACGATGCCGCCGAGCGGCGTGTAGGAGTCGTGCCATGAGTTGACGGCTCCGCACGAGGTGCCGGTCGTGAGCGTGGCGAAGAGCGTGGAGCTGGCGATGCCGAAGCGAGCTTCCTTGCCCTCCATGTTGCCGCCGGGCTGCAGCACGGTTGCAGCCTGGTCCACACCGAGCGCGGCGATCCGCGGATTACCGAGCTGCTCGCTGTGGTTGCAGATGGCGTACAGGGCCACGAACAGGATGGCCATGGCGCCGAGCACAGCCCACCCCTGGCGCGTGTCGCCCACCATGCGTCCGAACGTGTACGTCAGAGAGGCCGGGATCACGATGATCAGGAGCATCTCGAGGAAATTGGAGAGTCCGGTCGGATTCTCGTATGGATGGGCGGAATTGGCGTTCAGGAAGCCGCCGCCGTTGGTGCCGAGCTCCTTGATGGACTCCTGGGAGGCGATGGGGCCCATCGGCAGCGTCTGGGTCTGCGTCGTGACGTTCTCCATCACCGGGTTCCCGGCTGCATCCTTGACCGGATTGCCGGCGGCGTCGGTCTTCTGCTGCTGGTAGGTCAGCGGCTGCAGCATCGTCACGTCCTTGTAAGCGCTGAAGTTCTGGATCACTCCCTGACTCACGAGCGCGAGAGCGAGCACGAATGCGATGGGCAGCAGCACATAGAGCGTCGAGCGGGTGACGTCGGCCCAGAAGCTGCCGATGGCCTTCGCCGAATGCCGCGCCAAGCCCCGAATGAGCGCGACCGCCACCACGATGCCCGTCGCCGCGGACAGGAAGTTCTGCACCGCGAGCCCCGCCATCTGCGTGAGATAGCTCATGGTGGACTCGGGGGTGTAGCCCTGCCAATTGGTATTGGTGATGAAGCTCACGGCGGTGTTGAACGAAGAGTCGGGCGAGACGGCCGGGAAATGCTCGGGGTTGAGCGGCAGCCAGTACTGCAGGCGCTGCAGCGCGTAGACGAGGAGCCCCCCGAGGGCGTTGAAGACGAGGAGCGCGATGGCATAGCGCTTCCAGCCCATCTCCTCGCCCGGGTCGACCCCGCAGAGACGGTAGATCAGCGTCTCCAGGCGCGCCCCCGCGCGCAGGGGCCAGATCGGGCGGCCTTCCATGACGTTGGCCATGTAGAGGCCGAGCGGCTTCACGCAAAGGAGCGTGACGGTGAGAAAAAGGGCTAGAAGGCCCAGCGACTGGCCGGTCATCAGAATTTCTCCGGCTTGAACATGGCGTAGAGCAGGTAGACGCAGAGGCCGAGCGCGAGCAGCCCGCTGATGACGTACGCGGCGCTCACGAGTCGCCCCCGAGGCGCGAGATCGCCCACGCGATCCAGTGCGAGGCTGCGTAGAGCCCCGCGATGACGAGAATGAAAATCATGTCCACGCCCGACCTCCCGGCAACCCGTCGAGGGAGCCGCGGTGAGCGGCATCGCCCTGCTGAAAATCAGGGCACAGGCTAGCGTCGCGGCGGTGAGCACGCAGTGAGGAAAAATGCGTTACTCGGGGGTCGCGCCGGCCAAGCTCGGCCGCCCGGCAGCCCGAGGGATTCAGCCATCATTCAGAGGCTCTCTGGTTTGATAGAGACGTAGACGAGGTAGAGGCACATGCCCGCGCGCAAACGAGAGCGCCGGGCGTGACCCCCGGAGCAACCCAACGGGCACGCCGAGATGTCTGTGACGATGAGCGGCAATTTCGGACGACGAGCGGCGATCGCGACCTGCCAGGCGCCGCGCTCGCAGGCCGCGTGCGAATTGCGTCGTTTGCGCCCTAGCTCTCTCTGCGAATCTCGTCTGCGAACTGCTTCAAATTTTTTTCATCGCGGGCCCGAAGTCGCCATCCGGAGACTCCCCGGCCTCATCCGCACGATGTTATGTTCAACCGCATATCGCACGGGGGATCGTCCATGCACCTGCAAATACTGACATCGGCGCCGCGCGCGCTCGCCACGCTCGCGCAGGACAACAGCAATCTTTCCGCCCTGGCCCTGATCCTGGGCGTGGTCGGCGGCTGCATGCTGTCGGCCTGGCGCGAGCAACTGCGTGAGCGCAAAGCGCAGTTCGCCCGCAGGCCCAACCCGCTGGAGTGAGGCTCGGATGATGTACTGGAACGCAGCTTGCTCACCTGACTGTCGCACGCCCGTCATCAACGAGTGGCATCCTTCGGCCGCCATGCAGGTCAGCCCTCTTTACGTCGTCACCCAGCGCCGCGACCTGGCCGCGCGCTACGCCACGACCACTCGCCAGTGGCTGGTCGCGCGCACCACGTATCGGCGGCTGCACGAGGCGCCGGTGAAGAACATCACCGCGCTGCGCGATGCGGCCCGCCGGCTGGATCAGCTCGAGCGCGGACGCGCGGCTCTCCTGAGGGATCTGAAAGCGCTTGGTTGATTGGCTCGAAGCCGCCTGGCGGCGCTCTGAGCGGCCGGCCCCATGACTCGTTCGACACCGCGGCCCAGGGAACGGCCCCTCTGAGTTTCGCCAACGCGAGACGAATAGCCCCCGGGAAACGGCCGTTTCATTACTTGCTTTCGGACGGCGCCTGGCGAGAATGCAGCGGTGAAGCCACAGCATCGCCAGCCGGATGTTTTCCACGCCACGCTATCGCGCATTCCCCGCCCTGCGGCCCGGTGATCCGGTCGTCGCCATCGCGCCGGCGGGGCCCTTCGACCGCGCATCGTTCGAGGCCGGCCTCGAGATCATCGCCCGGCGTTACGAGGTGCACTACGACCCCGGGATCCTGACCCGCCAGCGCTACCTCGCGGGCAGCGACGCGCGCCGGCTCGGCGAGCTCTGGCGGGCGCTCGCGGACACCGGCAGCCGTGCCGTGTTTTGCGCTCGCGGCGGCTACGGGATGCTGCGGCTGCTCGCCGGGCTGGAGGGGGTGGCTCCCGTGCCGAAGCCGGTGATCGGGTTCTCGGACATCACCGCGCTGCACCAGCTGTTGCAGCGGCAGGGGCTGGTCAGCGTCCACGGTCCCAACCTCACCCAGCTCTCGCGGCTGGATGGGAGCGCACAGACGCGGCTCTGCGAGATCCTCGAGTCAGAAGCCCCGGCCGGAGAGCTCGCCGGAGTGGAAACGTACGTTGGAGGCACGGCGGAAGGGCCGCTCCTCGGCGGCAATCTCTCAATGCTGACGCGGCTTCTCGGCACGCCATTCCTCGCGCCGCTCGAGGGCGCCGTCCTCCTCCTCGAGGACGTCGGCGAGCGGCCGTACCGGCTCGATCGCATGTGGACGCATCTTGCGCTGGCGGGTGTGTTCCGCCAGGTACGCGGCATCGTGCTCGGAGAGTTCATCGGCTGCGAGGAAAAGGACGCGGAGTACTCGAGCGCGGATGTGCTGCGCGAGCTGGCCGTCGGGACGGGGCTCCCCTGCGCGGCAGGATTCCCGATAGGCCATGGGGCGCAGAACCAGCCGGTGCCGCTCGGCGTGCGCGTACGACTGGACGCGGACGATCGCCGCCTCACCTTTCTCGAGAGCTCGGCCGGATGATTGGACGGCCCCGCGGGAGTCAGCCGCCGGGCGCGGGGGGCGGAGGTTCGGGTGCAGGGGACAACGAGCGCAGCACGGAGGCGAGATACCCGGAGAACTGCGGGGGTGGCCGCAAGGTGGCGGAGTAGCGCCAGAGGCTGAGGGTGGTGACGATCACCGCGAGCAGTCGCGGGAGCACGATGTAGAGCAGCGCCGTCCAGCAGATCAGATACAGCCATGGTCCCGCCGGCCCGCCGCCGGTCGTGGCACTCGTCCAGGCCAAGGCCTGGATGTCGTGTGCCGATGGGATGGAAACATCCGAGGCCGCCGAAGCCGCGCCATACAGCGTCACCAGCGCGGTATGCGCGCTTGCAGGGCCAAAGACGGTGGCGCCCCAACCCGCGGTCTGACGGAGCAGCCAGCCGCGAAAGTCATAGCCGGCCATGAGACCGACAGCCGCAAGGATGGCCGACAGGTGCAACAGGCGCCGTGCGCGCTCGCGAAACAGTGGCTGTCCGACCTCCGACCAATCCGCCGCGAAGCGCCGCAGGCCGGGCGCCAGAGGCGCGTTGAAACCGATCGAATGGGTGATCAAAGCGTCGATGCGCGCGCGCACGCGGTTGGCATACACCCTGGCGAGCCACCGTCTAAAGAATCCATCGCGCTGCAGCGCGGCTGCAGCGCGGGCCGCCGCGGCTCCCGCAGCCTGACTGCCGTGCCTCGGCGACCTGAGTGCCCTCACGATCAGCACGATGTAGACGATCAGGTTCCAGAGCACGAGGCCGACGAGCGGATACGAGAAGATGTCGATCCGGCGGCCGTCCGCAAAGGCAATCGCCACACCAAGGAGAAACCCGAGCAGCAGAATCGTGCGGTCGAGCGCGGTTGGGCCGGCGGCGGCGGCGAGAACGCGATCGATGCCCGGCGATCGGACGCGCAGGCGCGCCAGCAGCGCGTGCGCGCGCCGCGCAAGGAAGCGTTCCGAATCACCGTTGATCTGCGCCGGCGGGTCGGACGCGGGCAGCGGCCGGCCGTCGGCCGCCTCGCGGCTAGCGTGCGCGCGATCGTCGAGCGACAGGGCGTCGCCAGCCAGATCGGCCTGCTCGATGGCATGAACCAGCAGCACGGCTTGCAGGGCGCGCTGTCGCATGGCGCCATTTTGCTGCACGATATCGGCCGTAGGCAAAATTATCGAGTCGGAGCCATGCCCCCCAGCGCGGAAATCGAGCAGATCCTGAGACTGTCGCCGGTCATGCCGGTGGTCACCATCGAGGAGGCGGAGCTCGCCCCTGACCTGGCGCGGGCCTTCGTGCGAGGCGGCATCCGCGTGGTGGAGGTCACGCTGCGGACGCCTGCGGCGCTGGCCGCCATCAAAGCGATCGCGCGGCAAGTGCCGGAGATTGCGGTCGGCGCAGGCACGGTCTTGTCTCCGCAGGACCTGCGGGCAGCCGCTGACGCAGGCGCCACCTTTGCGATCTCGCCGGGCGCGACTCCCGCCCTGCTCTCGGCGGCTGCCTCAGCGCCCTTACCGTATCTGCCCGCGATCGCAACCGCCTCGGAGCTGATGCAGGGCCTGGCTGCCGGCTTTCATTGTTTCAAATTCTTCCCGGCAGGCCCCGCGGGCGGCACCGCGATGCTGAAGGCCTTTGCCGGACCGTTCCCGCAGGCTCGCTTCTGCCCCACGGGAGGCATCACGCAGGATACCGTGAGGTCCTACCTCGATCTGCCGAACGTCCTGTGTGCCGGGGGCTCCTGGCTCTCGCCGGCCGACGCCCTGGCGGCTCGCGACTGGAAGCGCATCGAAGCATTGGCGTCGCGGGCGGCGGCTTCCAGAACTTAGTCGCTTGCCTGGCAGTCGAACTCCGCGCCGCCCCATCGTCCCGATCCCGAGCACCCGATGCCGTCATTCCGACCCAGCGCGATTCCTCTCTGGGCCGCCGCGCTGATCGCGGCGGCCGTTGTGGCGGGCTGCGCATCGAGCAGGCTGTCCGCGCAAGCGCCGCCAGGCGTGCAGCTCGCCGGGGATTGGAAGCTCGACGCCGCGCGCAGCGATGACCTCGGCAGGGCCGTCGGGGAATTACGCGCGCAGATCGCGAAGGAGCGGCACCGCAGCGGCAGCGGCGAGCAGCAGGAGGGATCCGGCGACTACACCAGGCGGCGGCGGGGCGGCGGCTCAGGCGGCCACGAAGGTGGGGAGGAGGGACAGGATGAAAGCGGGTCCGGACCGGAGGGCGGCGGTCAGGGATTCGGCATCGGGCCGGCACCCCATGCCTCGCCGGTGGATGAGCTGATGTCGAGCGTTCCGCGAGGCGACTACCTCAGGATCACGGTGAGCTCCAGCGCCTTCACGGTGACCTCGGGCGATTCCTCCGACCAATACACGCCCGGCCTGGAGAGCGACATCTCCGCGGTGCAAGGCGATGCGCAGCAGATCTCGGGCTGGAAGGGAGCCGACTACGTGATCGACACGAAGCCGCAGTGGGGAGCGGAGATCATCCAGAGCTTCGCTCTCACGAAGGAAGGCAGGCTCATGATGACGGTGCGGCTCAGCGGAAGGGGCACCCGCCTCACCTTCACTCGCGTCTACGACCGGACGACGCGAGTGGCGCCGCTGGCGCCGCCGACCAACAATTGATCCCGCAGTGATTCGGGTGATCGTAACGGGCATGCCCCGCAGCCTCGCCGGCCTCGCTGCCGCCGTGGTCCTCCTCTGCCCCGCGATCGCGGGAGCCGCTTCTGCCCAGAGCGGGAGCGAGGAGCAGATCGCCGTCCCCGTGCAGATCGTGATCTCCGGCCGCTACCGCGGCCCGAAGCTCTGGCGCGTGAGCAAAGACGGCCATGCGCTCTGGCTGCTGGGCACCGTGACGCCGCTGCCGAAGCGAATGGTCTGGCAGACGGAGGACATCCAGAGACTCCTGCGGGAAACCCAGGAAGTCATTCCGGCATGGCCGTCGGTGGGCATCGGGTTTCACCCTTTCACCGCGCTGCATCTTTACGCGCTGTGGCGCGAGGCGCAGACGAATCCGGATCACCTGCCTCTCAGCGCCGTGCTGCCGCCCGATCTCTACGCGCGCTTCAGCGCGCTCAAGCTGCGCTTCGCGCCGCGCGATCGCCGCATCGAGCAGCTGCGCCCGATCCTCGCCGCGCGGCAGCTCTACGACGAGGCGCTGGCCGGCTCCGACCTCACTCCTCACAACGACATCCAACGGACGGTGCTCCGGCTCGCCAGGCAAGAGAGCGTAGCCATCCACCAGGACAAGCTTCTCGTGAAGGATCCGGTGGATGTCATGCGGGATCTCACCCACATTCCCCGCGCGGCGGAAATCGCCTGCCTGCGCTCGGTGGTGGTGCGGCTCGAGACCGACATCGGTCCGATGCAGGCGCGGGCCCGCGCCTGGGCGCTCGGCGATGTGGCGCTGCTGCGCCGGCTGCCGCACACCGACAATCGCACCACCTGCCTCGATGCGGTGTCAGGCTCGGCGCGGGTGCGCGCGCTCGTGCAGCAGGCGCAGCAGGACTGGATGAGCGCCGCGGTACAAGGGCTCGAGCGCAATCGCACGACGCTCGCGCTGCAATCGATGGACCTGCTCCTGGGGCCTGACGGGACGCTCGCCACGCTGAAGCGCATGGGCTATCAGGTCGAAGGGCCGTGAGAGGAGCCGCGCGGCTCAACTCGTGAGGGCGAAGCCCCAGGCGATGGCCATGACGGCGATCGCGGCGAGTCCGGCTGGCCACTGCCGCACGCCGTGCAGGCGTCGGCTGACGGCCGGGAACGCCGCGGCCGCCCCGAGCACCACCCCGATTGCGAAGCCGAGGAGGTGGGCCATGATGTCGGTCTCCTTGCCCGCGGTGCCCAGCCAGCCGAGGAGGCTGATTCCGGCCACCAGCGGACCCCAGCGCTGCACCCAACTCTGTGGGATCCGGAACCGATCGCGCCACGTATAAGCCGACATCAGGCCGAGCGCCGTGAATACGGCGGTGGAGGCTCCGACGGATTGGTGCCAGGGCGGACCGAAAAGCCCTTCGAGAAGATTGGCGACGCCGCCGCCGGCGACGATGAGGAGCCACGCGACCCCGACGCCGAGCTGCCGCCCGGCAAGGTAGCCGAACCAGATACCGGCGCCCAGGTTGGCCGCGAGATGCGGACCGCTGAGGTGCAGGGTGAGTGCGGTCCACGCGCGCCACCATTGCCCGGCTTGAACGCGGGCGGCGTCGAGCTCGCCCGTGTGGAACGCATCGAGGCGGACCAAGCCGTTGGAAATGGCGTACGCGACACCCAGCAGCCAGACTGCATACCCCACGCATCCAATCCAGGCGTCGGGATGTAATGGAGGGCCAGCCGGAACCGGCTCCGGCGGGCGGTTCTCGGCCTCATATTGACTCAGATGACCCGCCGCCCGATGTGCATCGGGCTCGGCGACTTCCAGGCTGAAATGATCGCCGCGCAGGACGATCGCGCTGGTGATGCCCACGGCGCCCAGCATGAAGGCGCGGTCCTCGCAGTCGCGGCGCCAGAAGGAGCGGTACACCTCGATACCGGCGTCGATCACCGGATCGCGCGCCGAAGGTGAGCCGCCGCCAGGGCTTCCCGGACTCCCTCGCCGACGAGCTCGTAGATTGCCTCATACGAGCGCAAGAGGCCGCTTGCCGTCGGGACATAGCGCACGGCGCCGCTCTCCCGCGGTGCCCACACATCCGCAGGTGCGGGAACGACGCTCAG
>JAGWPE010000388.1 GCA_028870635.1 Gammaproteobacteria bacterium
CCGATGATGAGCTCGCCGGGGAATGCGTAATTCTCCAGCACGACCTGATGCATGATGCCGGCGCCCGGACCCCAGAAGCCGGCTTGATACTTGGCCGCGGCGCGCCGCAGGAATTCGTAGACCTCGCCGTTCTCGCCGAGCGATTCCTCGAGATCCTGCCGCGCAGCGTGACGCGCCTGGATCAGGTGGTCGCAATGGATGCTGGTCGGCACGGCCACGCGCTCCCGCCGACTCTGCATGAACTGCAGGATGCCCGTCTGCCCGAGGAGGTCCTGGAACACGACCCGATCGGGGCGCAGCAGCAGGTAGCTCTTGCCCGGAAGGAGCTCCTGTTGCTCCGGATCGTCGAGATGCCCGAGCAGGACCTTCTCCGCGAGAGTGAGCGGCCGGCCGAGCCGCCGGCGCACGATCTCGAGTCTGCGCTCCATGGCGCGGTAGATTCCGGCCGCCATTTCGGGGGTCGATTCGATGCTGGTCATGTTGCTGCCCGCCTCACAGGTTGTGTCGCGGCGGCAGTTTGCGCCCGGGCATCGACAGACGCATAATGCATTTATCTAACTGATTGATGCGGCTAATGCATCAATGAGGTGCGTGCTTGAAGATCGATACTCTGGGTGTCCAGGCCTTCATTGCCATTGCGATGCGCCGCAACTTCCGGCGCGCCGCCGTCGAGCTGCACATCACGCAGACGGCCTTGTCGCGGCGGCTGCAGACACTCGAGGCATACCTTGGAGTGAAGCTCATCGAGCGCACCACCCGCTCCGTCGAGCTCACGCGCACGGGCGCCGATTTCCTGCCGCGCGCGCAGCGGCTGCTCGGGGAGCTCGAGACCTCGCTCACCGACATCCGGGAGACGGGTAAGGCGATGCGCGGCTCCGCGACGATCGCCTGTGTTCCCTCCATCGGTGCGCGCTACCTGCCGCGCGTGATCCAACAGTACTCGGCGGCGTATCCCGAGAACAGGATCACGATCCACGACCACTCCTCTTTCGGCGTCGCCGAGGCGGTGCTGCGGCGGGAGGCGGAGTTCGGGATCAACGTGACGGGCTCGCACGATGCGGGCCTTGCGAGCGTGCCGCTCGCGCGCGACCGCTTCGTCCTCATCTGTCGCGGCGATCACCCCCTTGCCGCGCGCAGGAGGGTCTCATGGGCGCAGCTTCAGCCGCATCTTCTGATCTTTCCCGGGAGCCTCAGCGCCAACAGGCCGGTGCTGGAGCTCGCGCTGACCGCCGAGCGCCTGCGGCTGCGCACTTACTACGAGGTGCAGCACAGCTCCACGGCTCTGGGGCTGGTGGCCGAAGGGGTGGGAGTTGCGGTGGTGCCGGGCCTGGCCGTTCAGAAGGAAGCGTATCCCAAGATACGCGTCGTCCCGCTCGTCGAGCCGGCGGTCGCGAGATCGCTGGTGCTCATCGCCCCGAGAAACGCGCACCTGTCGCCGGCAGCCCGGGCGCTCTACGACATGCTGGTCCAGCATGCGCGGACCCGAGAGCGCGGCGGCGGCGCGGGGCCGCCCGAGGGAGGGGTCAGGGCGACGCCTTCATGAGGCGCCGCCTGCGGGTCAGGCCGGATTCGGCAGGCCGGCGAGCTCGTGGATCTGCTCGTCGAGGTACTCGAGGACGCGCTTGTCGCGCTCGGATTCCTTGTGGGTGAGGAAGCTCACGGCCATGCCTTCGAGCGCGTAGTGCACGAGGTCGAGCGCGAGATCGAATTTCTCGCCGCGGCCCTTCCACTCCGGAAAGATCTCGACGGCGGCGTCATACCATTCGCGCTCGAACGCTTCCTGCGCCGGGCGCAGGATCGCCGCGAGCTCCTTGTCGGTCCGCGCCGCGACGGCGAGCTCGAAGAATGCGACGAACATCGGATGGCGCACGTGCGCCCAGTACGCCTCCAGGCTCTGGCGCAGATGATCGTGGCCCGTCACTGGCTTGGTGACCGCCTTGCGGAAAGCCCGCAGGCGCTTGGCGTGCAGGTGCTCGACCGCGGCGCTGACCACCGCGAGCTTCGAGGGGAAGTGGTGCAGCATCGCCCCGCGCGAGAGGCCCGCCTTCTCGGCGATGAGCGTGGTGGTCGTCTGCGAATATCCGTATTCCACGAAGCAGCGGATGGCCGCCTCGGTGATCTGCGTCCGCGTGTTCGCGCTCTTTTGCGCCTGCCACCCGGATTCTTCGGTTTCTTCCGTGGCGGACTTCGACAGTGTGGAGGAGCGTTGCGTACTCACGGCAATTCCCTGATTGGGGCAGCATGCGCGCTGCGCAAAAAAAAGTCAAAGCTGATTGAAACCGGATGAGCTGACTGGTAGCGTGACCGTCATGCCCATCCGGGGCTCTTGCAGATTCTAGTCAATCATGAACCGACTGGCCGGCAAAGTCGCCCTCATCACCGGGGCCGCCTCCGGCCTCGGCCGCGCGGATGCCCGCGCGATGGTCGAGGAGGGCGCCCGCGTATTGCTCACGGACGTCAACGAGACTGCCGGTTCGCAGCTCGCCGCGGAGCTCAACGGCTCCCGGGCCGGCCATGCCGCCTTCATGGTCCATGACGTGCGTGATGAGCATCGTTGGGGTGAGGTGGTTGCCGAGTGCGTCCGCCGCTTCGGTGGGCTGCACGTTCTCGTCAACAACGCCGGTGTCGTCGTGATCGCTACGCCGGAGACGACCACCCTCGAGCAATTTCGCTTCGCCAATGGGGTGATGTCGGAAGGGGTGTTCCTCGGGTGCAAGGCCGCCATTCCCGCGATGCGGGATTCGGGCGGCGGCTCCATCATCAATATGTCCTCGGTGGCCTCGCACCTCGGATATCCCGTCTTCTTCGCCTACAGCGCCGCCAAGGGAGCGGTGCGGGCCATGACGAAGTCGATCGCGGTCCACTGCCAGATGAACAAGTACGGCATCCGCTGCAACTCGATCCACGCCGGAGCCATCGAGACCCCGATGGTGGAGCAGGCGAACGCTGCCCTCGGCATGAAGATGCAGGATTACGAGGCCGCGCCTTGGGGCCTCGGCAAGCCGCAGGATGTCGCCAACCTCGTCGTGTACCTCGCCTCGGACGAGTCGCGGTACGTCAACGGCGCGGAGGTGGTGATCGACAATGCGCTCACCGTGCAGTGATGGAACGGGGAGCGGACCGGCCGCGGAAGCAGCATGCGCTACTTCGAGGACCTGACGGAGGGTGATGAGCGGCTGTCGGCGGCGCGCGCAGTCACCGAGGCCGAGCTGCTCGAGTTCGCGCGCAGCTACGATCCGCAGTATTTCCATGCGGACCCGCAGGCCGCGACCCGCTCGGTGTTCGGCGGGCTGATCGCCTCCGGCATTTTCACCATGGCGATCTGGCGGCAGCTCGATCACCAGATCTGCGGCGATGTCGCCTGGATATGCGGGGTGGCGTGGGATGATGTGCGTTTCCCGAAGCCGGTCCGTCCCGGGGACGCGCTGCGTGCGCGTGCGCTCTGTCTC
>JAGWPE010000047.1 GCA_028870635.1 Gammaproteobacteria bacterium
ACGCATGCTCCAGGCGGCTCCAGTAGGCCGGGTAGGGCATGCGCTCGTAGGGTATGCCGAAGATCGCCGCGCGCAGCTCCTCGCGGCTCAAGGCGGGCTGCGTGCGCTTGCGGATCGCACCGTCCGCTTTCGCGGCGGTGCCGGGGAGGACGTCGAGCGGCTCGCCGGCGCGCAGCCGCCGGACGATCTCGGTGAGCGGCCGCTCGCCTTCCCCGAGTACCACGAGATCGAAGGGGCCGAGCTCGAACATCAGCTCGGGCCGGAAAGTCGCCTCCATGCCGCCCGCGACGAGGAGCGCAGCGGGCGCGAGGCGGCGCGCAAAGTACGCGAGCTCCAGGTCGAACCGCAATGTCATCCCGGTCGTCGAGACGCCGATCACGTCCCAGGGCGACTGCAGGATCTCGCGCTCGAGCGCCCGCTGCGGCGCCAGCGTGCAGCAGTTCGGATCGAACACCTTGACTTGCGCACCGGCGGACTCCAGCACGCCGGCGAGGCGCCACACGCCGAGCGGCGGGGCGAGGAACGTATATTCTCCGCAGTGCGGGTCGTAGGGTCCGATCAACAGGACCCGCGGCGGTCGCGTACCCAGTTCATTCATGGATGGCGAGGACTCCCGGAACCCCCTTGTCATGTTGCCGGGGCGCTGCGCACCGCGGGCTGTAGCCCGACCAGCAATCGCTGTGCCCAAGTTGGCCAAGGGTCGCGAGCTGAAGCTCGAGCCTGCGCCCGGCCTGGTGGGGACCGGGAGCTGACGGCTATGCGGGCCGGCCGTGTTCCGGATAACGCCGCAGGTGGTACACGCGATGAACGTGGTGCGCGCCCATCCAACCGCCGAAGGCGGCGGCGATGAGCGCCACCACCGCGCTCACGAACGCCGCCCACATCACCGCCGCGAGGTAATGCGCGGCTCGTGTCGGATCGACAGGCGCGGCACCGGCGCTCGCCGCGGTTGTGACGAACGCCGCGTGCATGAGCCCGCTCCCCATGGCAAGTCCGGTCGCCGCCATGGAAAGCCCCCACACCGTCAGTCCGCGTACCACGCCCATTTCGGTGTCATTGCGGCCATCGAACCAGCTCGCAAACATCCCGCCGACCCAGAGTGCCGCCCCCCATGTCAGGATCATCCAGACGACTGCTCCGGCAGAGAGCCCGTGGGCGACCGTCTCGGCATCACGTGGGTTGACGGCGGAGAAGCCGACGGCGAGCCCGAAGGCGTACAACAGCAATGCAGTGCCGGTCGCCATGAACCATCCGGCAAAGATGGCGCCCCAGCGCATGACCGGATGCTCAGCCACGGCAGCATTGGCGCGGTGCTCGGCGATGGTTGTTGCCATGATCTCGCCCTCGAGACAACCCGATCAGGAGCACCCGCGAAGGAGCGCGACGATGATCAGGATGGGAACTGGAACACCGAGAAGCCAAGCCAACACGTAGCCCATCGCGCCCTTCTGCCTGGCGCGGCCGCCGTTGGCTCGCGGATTGCGTCTCAGCCGTATCATGGGGAGTCTCCCCGGGGGAATGCCGTCGTGGCAGGTAGCAACTAACGAACCCGGCCCTGTGCGGCCGGGGCGCAGGAGACTGTCCGCTATTTCTTGCGGCCGCTTTTCTTCTTCGGCGGGACCTTCGCTCCGGAACCGCGCGCCTCGGACAGACCGATGGCGATCGCCTGCTTGCGGCTCTTGACCTTGCGCCCGGAGCGCCCGCTGCGAAGCGTTCCCTCCTTGCGCTCGTGCATCGCGCGTTTGACTTTGCTCTGGGCCTTCTTCCCGTAGCGTGCCATGGAGATCACTCCGGCTTTGGCTCTGCCCGAGGGAAAGCAGGAAGCGAGCCCGCGGATCCGAGGATGCTCCCCTCGCGAAGAAGCTCGGGGCGAGCTTCTAGATCGACAGCCGGGCGGAGAGCCCGGCCGCGGCGCTGCGCAGACAGGGCGGCGCTCAGGTGATCCTGGCGACGGCGCCGAGCTCGAAAGCCATGTCCGGTGTGATCGATGGGCTCGGGCCCAACGGCAGACTCATGGTGCTCGGCGCCACGACCGAGCCGATCGAGGTCACGCCCGTGCAGCTCATCATGGGAAGCCGGACGATCCAGGGCTGGGCTTCCGGGACGCCCGCAGACTCGGAGGACACTTTGCGATTCGCCGAGCTATCCGGCGTGCGTCCGATGATCGAGACCTATCCGCTCGAGAGGGCGGCCGAAGCGTACGCGCGCATGATGAGCGGCAAGGCGGAATTTCGCGTGGTCCTCACGATGTGATATGGGCCCGAGGCGTGAGGCGGCCGGGGCACCTCACCCGCACCGCCCGATAGCCGAGGAGCAGGACGAGAGCCGCTGCGTAGAGAAGGGGCTCGCGCACGTCTTTTTTCTCCTGCCAGTAGTAGTGCCAGACGCCGAAGGCGGCGATGACGTACACCAGGCGATGGAGCTTCGTCCAGCGGCGGCCGAGGCGGCGCATCATGCGGTTGGTCGAGGTCACGGCGAGCGGAATCAACATCAGAAGCGCCGTGAATCCCACCGTGATGTAGGGGCGCTTGGCGATGTCGGCCCCGAGCGTGCGCCAGTCGAACTCGAGATCGAGCGCGAGGTAGACGGTGAAGTGCAGAGCGGCGTAAAAGAAGGCGAAGAGGCCGAGCATTCGCCGCAAGCGCAGCAGGTGCGGCAGGCCGGCGAGCTGGCGGGCCGGCGTCACCATCAGGGTGATGAAGATGAAATTGAGCGCCGTCTGACCGCACTCGAGCTCCAGGAACTTGACCGGATCGACGCCGGCGCTGAAGCCGAGCCAGCCGAACAGGCAACACACGAGCCAGGCGAGCGGCACCAGGCTCGCCGCGAACACGGCGGGCTTGTAGAGGAGGCGGTAGCGCAGATCGACGCCGGGCATCTCAGTAATAACGGTGCAGGTCCATGCCGCGATACAGGTCCGCCACTTCTGCGGCATACCCGTTGAACATGAGCGTCGGTTGCCGCTCGTGGAAGAGAGGCGCGCCGATGCGCCGCTCGCTGGCCTGGCTCCAGCGAGGGTGCGGCACGTTCGGGTTGACGTTGGCGTAGAAGCCGTACTCGCCGGGACTGGCCTGATTCCAGGTGTTGAGGGGCTGTGTCTCGCTGAA
>JAGWPE010000389.1 GCA_028870635.1 Gammaproteobacteria bacterium
CCGCCAGCTTGCGCGCGAGCGCATCACGATCCTCATCTCCCACCGCTTCTCGACCGTGCGCATGGCCGATCAGATCGTGGTCCTCGACGGCGGCCGGATCGCTGAGCGCGGCAGCCATGAGGAGCTGATGCGCCTGGATGGAGTCTACGCGCGGCTCTTCACGCTGCAGGCGCGTGGCTATCGGTAGCCGGGCGGCTCACTCGCCCGCTTTCGGCGCCGCCTGGTCCTTCTTTTTCGCCTCATGCTGCTCGCGCAGGTCGTGCCGCATGCGCAGGTAATCGACCGGCTGGATGGTGCTGATCATGCACCTCCACCCCTCGGAATGGACGAAATCGAAATGCGCGTAGACGGAGTCCGCGGTGGAAGTGAGGCCGATACGCCGCGCGAACATCAGGTTGGTGCAGGGATGGAACACCTTGATGAGATAGGCCTGGTTGATGTCCGTCCAGACCACCAGCTGATCGGGCGAGATCGGCTCCCAGCCCTGATAGCGCGTCAGCCAGGTGAAGTGGTCGACCGGCTTGCCGGCGTAGGCCTCGAAGCGGCTGCGCTCGGCGGCCTCACGCTGTCTGAGCGGAATCCCAGAGCAGGAGGCGAGCAGCGCCGCCGCGACGAGCAGCCAGGCGCCTCGAAGGCAGGATCTTGAGCATGACATGGGATCGGCTCCGTCTGCTCTGCGCAATTATACAACGCGTCGCCGCTTCAGAGGTTGACCTGATGGCGCTGTCGGCTGCCGCTCGTGAGCAACGCCACCGGGAATGACCGCAGAGCCGCCGCCGCACTGATCGCCGGCGGGCCGTCACCGCCTGTCTGCGGCACCTCCGCCCCGTCCAGCACGCCGCGCAGCGGAGCGTCGAGTCTGGACGGCAGCTGCACTGCGGTGTCCTCCCAAACCTCCGCGCCAAGCGGAGGACGCAGCCGGTCATCTGCGGTGGCGCTTCCGGCGCCCATGAGCCTGAGATACAGGCGTGGCGCCATGACGACCGCGAGCCTGCCGTCCAGGATGCGCGCGAAGGCGCAAATATGCGCTGCGCGCCGGCCCGTGACTTTGAGCGGCAGGTACTCCCCGCGCTCGAAGAGCTCGGGATCCTGCCGCCTGAGCTGCAGCGACCTGATATGGAGGAAGAGCTTGCAGCGCGGATCGGCGATGTCCTCGGCGAGCCTGCGCGCCAGGGAGTCTTGCGCCGGATCATTCGTCAGCGCTTCCAGCAGCCGCCGGTGCGCGGCGTAATCGACCGGCCCGCGGTTGTCTGGATCGACGAGCGAGAACCGCCAGGTCTCGTTGCCCTGATAGATGTCGGGAACCCCCGGAGCCGTGAGCTTGAGCAGGGTCTGCGACAGGCCGTTCAGCAGTCCGAAGCGCACGATGCGCCCGTTGAAGGCGCAGAAGTCGGCCAGGAAGAGATTCGGCTCGCGCCGCTCGAGCGCCGCGCGGATGAACTGCGTCAGCGCCTCCTCGTACTGCGGGTCCGCGGCCGCCCAGCTCGTGCGCGACTTGGCCTCGCGCGCGGCCTTGAGCATGTAAGCTTCGATACGCTGGCGGTATTCATCGAGGGCGGCCTCCTCCGGCTGCTGGAGCGGCCAGGTTCCGATCAGGGTCTGATAGAGCAGATACTCGTCATCGGGCGAGGGCGCCGGCAGACCGTCAACCTCGCGCCGCCGCGTCCGATTGAATCTTCGCCAGCGGTCCACCGCCTGCCGCCACGCGGTTGGCATTTCCGACAGCACGTTGATGCGGGCACGCACGTCCTCCGAGCGCTTGGTGTCGTGCGTGGAGGTCGTGAGCATCTCGTGCGGCCAGTGTTTGGCACGATACTGGGCGTCGGTGTGGAAAGCGGCGATCCTCGAGCCGTAGAGATCAGGCTCGCCGCCGACCTCGTTGAGCGAAACCAGACGGTTGAAGCGGTAGAGCGCCGTATCCTCGATGCCCTTGGCCGTGATGGGAGCGGTGATCTGCTGGAATTTCATCGCGAAGCGGCGCATGCGGGCGCGCGCGCGCTCACTCGGGGCGGCGAGCTCGAGGAGCAGCGCGTTGCGCACGAAGTCGAGCACGGGCTGCTCGACCGAGGAGGCGCGGCGGCCCGCGACGGCGATCGCCCAGTCGATGTAGCGCCGGTCACTCTCGGTGACGACGTCCGTGACGTAGGTGCGGTAGACGGGAAAGCACGCGATGACCTCGGCAAGCGTTCGCCAGAGACTGGCGAGCGTGAAGTCGCGCGTGCGCCTGTCGCTCTGCGCGATGCGCGCGAGGAGGTTTGCGGCCGTGTTGAGCTCTGAGGCGAGCGACTTGCGCAGCACACGGTGCTGGCACTCGTAGGTGACGTCGGACCACTGCCGCGGCTCGCCGATGAAGGATCGGTAGATCCGGCTCATGCGGCCCTTGCTGCCGGCGTCGACCAGGAGTCGATTCACGACGTTGGCGAAGTGGTAGCCGGTCTCGCCATGCAGCGGCCAGTCCGCCGGCAGGCGCTCGAAGGAGGCGGTGATCTTCTCGACCACCAGATAGACCGGCCGGCTCGCGCCGGCAGCGGCGGTCGCTTGCGCGATCCTCTCCGTCAGTCGCCGGAAATAGCCGAGCGGATCGTACAGACCATCCGCGTGGTCGATCCGCAGGCCATCGAGAGCGCCCGCTCCGATCAGCTCGAGGACGAGCCGGTGCGTCGCTTCGAACACGGCATCGTTCTCCACGCGCAACGCCGCGAGATCGTTGACATCGAAGAAGCGGCGGTAGTTGATGTCATCCGCGGCGACGCGCCAGAAGGCCAGCCGAAACGCCTGCGACTCGAGCAGCTCGTGCAGCGGATCGAAGCTCGCAGGATCGTCCGGATTTCCGGCGAGGCTCGCCAGCGCCTGGTGCAGCGCAGCGTAGACCCCGGCGTCTGCGGCGACGAGCTCGGCCAGCGCCCGCTTGTGAGCCTCCTTGTCGCGGTTGCGCTCGGCGATCTGCTCCGGCGTCGCTCCGCGCCGGTCGGGCAGGGCGCCGAAGAGGCGCCGCAGTTTCTCGAGCTCAGGATTGCGCTCGATCTCCAGCGCCGCATCGATGATGCGCGGGTACGTGCGCGGGTCGAGAGGCATGCGATGCTCGTGGTAATGAATCGCGAAGGAGCCGAGCTCGTGCTCGAACCGCAGCCGCAGGTCTCCCCGCTCGAGCACCACTCCATACGGATCCGCGAGCACCGGCACCAGCACCTTGTCGGCAAGCGCCGTGTTGGCCGGGTTCCAGTCGATGTCGAAGTAGTCCGCGTAGATCGAGGCCTGTCCGTTCTCGAGCACATCCATCCACCAGACGTTATCGGATCCCATGACGCCGACGTGATTGGGGACGATGTCGAGGATGTGACCCATGCCGTGCGCGCGCAGCTCCGCGACCAGCCGGTCGAAATCGGCCCGGCTGCCGATCTCCGGATTGAAGGAATTGTGATCGATGACGTCATAGCCGTGGGCGCTGCCCGAGCGCGCGCGCAAGTAAGGTGAGCAGTAGACGTGACTGATGCCCAAGGCCGCGAGGTATGGAACGGCCGCAGTCAGGTCCTTGAACGTGAATCCGGCGTTGAGCTGTACGCGATAGGTGGCGCGCGGAATGCGTCCCACCGCCGGCCGGTCGGGATCTCCCGGGTCGATACTACCGGGCACGGCTGCGCTCCAGGAGCCACGTCACGCTCCACGGCGCCAGCTCATTGCGGGTGAGGGCCGCCCGGATGCCGGGATGGGTCGCGAAGATCATGCGGCCCGCGGGCCGGCCGACGACCGGCGCCGGGGTATCCTTCAAGTTGGCGAGCAGGTGCAGCACCCCGTCATCGCGCAGCCTCCAGTCCACCGCGAAGGCGCCGCCCGGTTCGAAGGCGACGCACGCTCCCGCGAGAATGCGCGGCAGCAGGGGCACGATGTCGCGCTGGCGGATGGCAAGGAGGCGCCGGTAGTGATCGAACATCCTGACATGCGGGGGCTTCGCCACCCGGTTCCAGTCGAGATGAGAGGACGCGAATGTCGCCGCCTCGCAAGGATCGGGCACGCGGCCCTGGAAGTGCTCGAACTCGCGCAGACGCCCCTCCCGCACCTTGGCGGCGAGCTCGGGCTCGAAGTCGCAGAAATACGGAAAGGGCTCGGGCGCGGCCCACTCCTCGCCCATGAAGAGCATCGGCGGCGAGGGAGCGAGCAGCAGCATCGCCGCCGCGGCGCGCAGCGCCTCCGCGCGGGCGAGCTGCGACAGCCGCTCGCCGCGGGCCCGATTCCCGACCTGGTCGTGATTTTGCAGGAAGTTGACGAACGCCGAGGGCGGCAAATGCCCGCTGCGCTCGCCGCGCGGACGGTCGAGGTGGCGGGACGTCTCGCCCTGGTACGCGAATCCCTCCGCGAGCGAGCGGCAGAGGAGCTTGTGCGGGCGTTCCCGGTAATCCTGGTAGTAGGTGTCCGACTCGCCGGTGAGAAGGACGTGCAGGCAGTGATGGCAGTCGTCGTTCCACTGCGCATCGAAAGTATGCGGGCCGCCGGGCGGTCCGAGCAGGCGCGCCTGGTTGTCGAGATTCTCGAGTACCAGGTACACGGGCCGCTCCCGTCCCGGCCCGCTGCGCGCCGCCTGCGCGATTTCCGTGAGTATGTGCGGCTCGCTCGAGTCGAGGATTGCGTGCACCGCATCGAGCCTGAGCCCGTCGAGATGATATTCCTCGAGCCAGTAGAGCGCGTTGTGGATGAAGAATTCGCGGACTGGGTTGTGCCACTGGCCGTCCGGGGCGGCGGACCCGCCGGCCCGCGCATCCGTGCGCGGGCGCTCGCCGGAGCGTGGACACGTTGAGTGTCCTCGCTGAAAGGCACCGGCTCGCCCCTCGAAGTCCATAGCCGCTCCCCACGGAGTCGTGTGGCGGCCGGTGAAGAACTGCGGCGCGTAGAGGTGGAGGAAGTTTCCCTCCGGGCCGAAGTGGTTGTAGACGACGTCGAGCATCACGGCGATGCCGCGGGCATGCGCGGCGCACACCAGCGACTTCAGCTCCTCCGGTGCTCCATAGGCCGACGCGGGCGCGTAAGGCAAAACGCCGTCGTATCCCCACCCTCGCGCGCCCGGGAATTCCGCGACGGGCATGATCTCGATCGCGGTCACGCCGAGCCGCTGCAGATGCTCGAGCTTGCCCGCGGCGCCCGCGAAAGTGCCTTCGGGCGTGAAGGCTCCCACATGCAGCTCATAGATCACCGACTCGCGCCACGGCCGCGGGCTCCAGTCCCCGTCCGTCCAATCGAACGCTTCGGGGTCGACGACCTCGCTCGGGCCGTGCACCCCTTGCGGGTTGCGGCGCGAAGCCGGGTCGGGCACCAGCGTCTCGCCGTCGATCCGATAGCGGTAGAGACTGCCGGCATGCGCCTCTTCGGTAATGAGCTCGAGCCAACCATCGCCGCTTTTCTCGAGCGGCAGGACACGGGCGGCCACGGCGGCAGATTCCAACACGAGCTCGACCCGGCCGGCGGCGGGCGCCCACAGGCGAAAGCGCACCCGTCCATCCGGCGCGAGCTGCGCTCCGAAGGGCATCTCGTGCCGCCGCCGGGTCATCGGTACGCGGTCTCGCGAAGGAGAGCGAGCGATCGCCCCTGCAGGTCGTAGGATGTTCCCGCCTCGATGCGATGCTGCGCAAACGGCGCGTCGGCGGCGGAGGTGTCGAGCACGGTCCACCAGACCTTCTCCGCGAGCAGCTCCGGAAGCCGGAACGGGATGGGCCCGTGATGCGCGTTGCAGAGCAGAAGGAAGTTACTGTCCGTCACCAGTCGTCCGCGGCGGTCGCGCCTCTCGATGGCAGCCCCCGCGAGATAAAGGCCCAGACAGCGTGCGAACGGCACGTCCCATTCCGCCCCGGTCATCTCCCGGCCGTCGGGACTCAGCCAGATGATCTCCCGCAGGCCTTCCTCCGTCGCCGTATCGCCCTGGAGGAAGCGCCGGCGGCTGAATACCGGATGGCGCCGGCGCAGAGCGATCAGCTGGCAGGCGAACTCGAGGAATGCCCGCCGGTCCGCATCGAGCTCCCAGTCGAGCCAGGAGAGCTCGTTATCCTGGCAATAGGCGTTGTTGTTGCCATACTGGGTGTGGCCCAGCTCGTCCCCGCCCAGCAACATGGGGGCGCCCTGCGAGAGCAGGAGCGTCGCCATGAGGTTGCGCTTCTGCTGCGCGCGCAGCGCGCGAACCGCCTGGTCATCCGTCGGCCCTTCGGCGCCGCAGTTCCAGGAGCGGTTCTCGTTCGCGCCGTCGCGGCTGCCTTCGCCGTTCGCCTCGTTGTGCTTGCCGTTGTAGCTCACCAGGTCCGCGAGCGTGAAGCCATCGTGAGCGGTGATGAAGTTGATGCTGGCATGCGGCTTTCTGCCGCTCGCCTCGTAGAGGTCGGCCGAGCCGGTGAAGCGGCGCGCGAACTCGCCGATCAGCCCGCCGTCGCCCTTCCAGTAGGCGCGCATGCTGTCGCGGTACTTGTCGTTCCATTCGTTCCAGCCGGGAGGGAAGTTGCCGACCTGGTAGCCGCCGCTGCCGATGTCCCAGGGCTCGGCGATGAGCTTCACCTGCGAG
>JAGWPE010000003.1 GCA_028870635.1 Gammaproteobacteria bacterium
CCGAGTCGAGCAGATGATTGTTGAGCCAGATCTTGCTGTAGGCGAGCAGGATCGCGAGCTCCGGGCGGGTGATGCCGCCGCCCGCCTTGCGCCGCTCCGCGAGCTCATCGTCCGTGGGCAGGAACTCGAGCGAGCGTTTGAGCTCGCCCGAGCGCTCGAGCGAGCGGATCAGGTGCTGGAATTCCGACAGCCGGGCGCGGGCCTGCAGCTCGAGCGTGCTGATCGCCTGGCTCTGCAGGTAGTTGTTGCGCAGCACGAGCGAGCAGACATCACCCGACATGCTGGCGAGCAGCCGGTTGCGCTCGCCGGAGGTGATTCCGCCCGCCTGGACGATGGGATTCAGCAGGATCTTGAGATTGACTTCGACGTCGGAGGTGTTGACGCCGGCGGAGTTGTCGATGAAATCGGTGTTGAGACGTCCGCCCGCGAGCGCGTACTCGATGCGTCCGCGCTGCGTGAAACCGAGGTTGCCGCCCTCGCCGACCACCCTGGCCCTGAGCTCCCGGCCGTCGATGCGCAGGCCGTCGTTGGCGCGATCGCCGACCTCGGCGTTCGATTCCCGGCTCGCCTTGACGTAGGTGCCTATCCCGCCGTTCCACAGCAGATCCACCGGCATGCGCAGGATGGCGCGCATGATCTCGGTGGGGGTGTTGGCCGCGGTCTCCAGGCCGAGGAGCGCGCGTGCCTCCGGCGAGAGCGTGATCGACTTGGCCGTGCGCGGGTAGACGCCGCCGCCCTTGGAGATGCGTGTGCGCTCGTAATCGTCCCAGCTCGAGCGCGGCAGGTCGAAGAGGCGCTGGCGCTCCGCGAAGCTCACCGCCGCATCGGGATTCGGATCCAGGAATATGTGCCGGTGATCGAAAGCCGCCTGCAGCTGGATCTGCCGCGAGAGGAGCATGGCGTTGCCGAAGACGTCGCCCGACATGTCGCCGATGCCGACGGCCGTGAAAGGGGTCTTCTGGATGTCGATGCCGAGCTCGCGGAAATGGCGCTTGACGCATTCCCAGCCGCCGCGGGCGGTGATGCCGAGCCGCTTATGGTCGTAGCCCGCCGAGCCACCCGAGGCGAATGCATCGCCCAGCCAGAAGCCATACTCTGCGGCGACGGAGTTGGCGATGTCGGAGAAGCTCGCCGTGCCCTTGTCGGCCGCAACCACCAGGTAGGCATCATCACCGTCGCGACGCACTACCTGGGCAGGCGGCACTACGCGACTGCCGGCGATGTTGTCGGTCAGATCGAGAAGTCCGCGGATGAAGGTGCGGTAGCAGGAGATCACCTCGGCCTGCACTTCCTCGCGGCTGCCCGCGGGCAGGCGCTTGGGTACGAACCCGCCCTTGGCGCCGACCGGCACGATGAGCGTGTTCTTCACGTGCTGGGCCTTCATCAGGCCCAGGACCTCGGTGCGGAAGTCCTCGCGGCGGTCGGACCAGCGGATGCCGCCGCGCGCCACGTAGCCCATGCGCAGGTGCACACCCTCGACCCGCGGGCTGTAGACGAAGATCTCGAACTTCGGCCGCGGCAGCGGCAGGTCCGGTATCGCGCCGGGATCGAGCTTGAGCGAGAGATACGGGAGGGGCTCGCCGCCGGCGTCGCGGCGGTAGAAGTTGGTTCTCAGAGTGGCCTGAACGAGCCCGAGGTAGGCGCGGAGGATCCGGTCCTCATCGAGGCTTGCGACCGAATCGAGGCTGGCGCGGATCTGAGCGGCGATCTCCTGCGAGGAATTGCCGCGCCCGTCGGGCCGCTGCTTGCGTGTGCGGCTGCCGGCGGTGGGCTGCGCCGCGGGGTCGAGGTGCGCCTCGAAGAGGCGCACCAGGCCGGCCGCGATTGCCGGATTGGCCGCCAGCGCGCGCTCCATGTAGGCCTGACTGAACGGCACGCCCGTCTGCAGCAGATAGCGGCAATAGGCCCGCAGTACCGTGATCTCGCGCGCCGTGAGATCGGCGCCGAGCAGCAGGCGATTGAACCCGTCGTTCTCGGTATCGCCGTTCCACGTGAGCGTGAGCGCTTCCTTGAAGCGCCCGTCGATCCGGCCGATGTCTACGCCCAAGCCGTCGCGGTGCTCGAGCTCGAAGTCCTGGATCCAGGCGGCGCCTCCTTCCGGCCAGGCGAGCTCGTATGGCCGCTCGGCGATCACCCGCAGGCCGAAGTTTTCCAGTATCGGCAGCAGATCCGAGATCGGCACCGGCTCGCCGAGCCGCACGATCTTCAGATGCATCCGCGCGGGCTTCTGGTGCTGCGGGCGGTGCAGGCTCAGCCGCCGCGCCGCGGCCGCGGTGCGCAGCTGCTCGAGATCGGCAATGTCGGACAGCGCATCGGCCGGCGCAACATCCTCCTCGTAGGCGAGCGGGAAGACGCGCCGATAGCGCGTTGCGAGCGCAATGCCGGCACCTTCCCCCTCGCGAGCCACCAGCACCTCACGCAGGCGATCCGTCCAGGTCAGCGCGGCGTCCGCGATGCGCCGCTCGATAGCCGCGGTGTCGACCTTGCGCGGTCCGGGCGGATCCGTGCGCACCACGACGTGCACGCGCGCATGGCTCGAGCCGGAGATCTGTACCTGACTCTCGACCGACCGGCCGGAGAATCCCTCGAGCACGATCTGCTCGATGCGCTGGCGCACCTCCGTGTTGTAGCGATCGCGCGGCACGTACACGAGGCATGAGTAGAAACGGTGATAGGGATCGCGCCTCGCGAGCAGGCGTACGGTGCGCCGCTCGTACAGGTTGACGACGCCCCGTGCGATCCTGATCAGGTCCTCGACGCTCGCCTGGAAAAGCTCATCGCGCGGGTAGGTCTCCAGCACGTTGAGGACGGCCTTGCCGTCATGGCCATGCGGGTCGAGACCGAAATACTGGATGACCTGGTCGACCTTGCGCCGCAGCACGGGGATGTCGCGCGGGCTGCGGTGATAAGCGGTCGAGGTCCAGAGGCCGAGGAACCGGTGCTCGCCGCTGACCCTGCCGCGCGCATCGAAGATCTTCACTCCCGCGTAATCGAGATACTCGGCTCGATGCACGGTCGAGACGGAGTTGGCTTTGGTCAGGACGAGCAGTTCCCGGTCACGGGCGCGGGCGCGGATGTCGCCCGTCAGAGCGGTGGCGGCCGTTCTGCCGGCCGCGGCGCGGGCGCGCAGGATGCCGAGGCCGCTGCGCGTCTCGGGAATCAGGCGGTCCTCGCGATCCCCGCGCTCGAGCCGATATCGCCGGTATCCCAGGAAGACGAAATGGCGCTCCTCCATCCACTGAAGGAGCTGGCGGGCCTCTGCGATTTCCTCGGACGGCAGAGGAGGCGGGTTGCGCTCCAGGTCCGCGACCAGGGAGCGCACGCGCTCGCGCATCGCGGGCCAATCGTCGACCGCGAGGCGGACATCCGTCAGTGTCGATTCGATGTCGTGGCGCAGCCGCTCGATCGCCGCCGGATCGGTCTGGCGGTCGATCTCGTACAGCTCCCAGGATTCCGCCTGATGGGGCTCGCCGCCGTTCGCGCCGAGGCCGGCGAGGCGTCCGCGCCCGTCACGGCGGACCTCGAGCACCGGGTGAACGATGAGATGTACGGCGAGTCCGGCGCGGGCAAAGACGGTGCCGACGGAATCGACCAGAAACGGCCTGTCGTCGGTGACGATCTGCACCAGAGTGTGCGGCGACTCGAAGCCGTCGCGCTCGGGATCGGGATTGAGGATCCGGACCAGGGACTGTCCCGGCGTGCGGCGCCAGCCGAGCTCCAGGTGCGAGCGGGCCGCGCTGGCGAGAGTTGCAGGCGGGCGCTCCGCCAGGTCCTCCTCGCCTACGCCGCGGAAATAGGTCCTGAGGAACGGCTGCTGCATCTCACGGTAAAGTGCCGTGTCCCAAGCTGCGCGCGGGCCAGGCCGTGGGGCGATGCGGGCGCGAGCGATGCGTTCTATCAGCGCGAGGCGGGCGGGGGGAATGCTGCGCAGCAGACGACTGTCGTCTGACGAGGGATCTGGTGCATGCATGATGGGCGGCGATTATATATGTCCGGGCGGCCTTGGGGCCGCACATGTCCGGGCTGCCTTGGGGCCGTACATGTCCGGCCGGCCTGCGGCCGCATGGCATGGGCAGCGGCGGCTCCCGGCGCTATAATAGTTGCAGGCGCAACCAGATGGCGGCGGAGATGCACATGAGCCAGTCCCGCGATAACCCGATGGGTACCGACGGCTTCGAGTTCGTCGAGTACACCGCGCCCGATCCGCAGCTCCTGCGCACGCTCTTCGAGCGGATGGGGTTCCCGGCGAAGGCCCGGCATCGGTCCAAGAACGTGACGCTGCATGGCCAGGGAGCCATCAATTTCATCATCAATGCGGAGCCCGAGTCGTTTGCGCAACGATTCGCGCGCCAGCACGGTCCATCCGCTTGTGCGATGGCCTTTCGCGTGCGGGATGCGGCCTATGCCTTTCGCCGGGCGCTCGAGCTCGGCGCCAAACCCGGGCCGCAGAGCGCGGGTCCGATGGAGCTCAACATCCCCTGCATCGAAGGCATCGGCGGCTCGCTCATCTATCTGGTCGACCGCTACGGCGACCAATCCATTTACGACGTCGATTTCCGCCCTGTGTCCGCGACGGCTACGCAGGATTCCGGCCTCACGTGTATCGACCACCTTACGCACAACGTGCAGCGCGGGCACATGGATCTATGGAAGGGCTTCTACGAGAAGCTGTTCAATTTCCGCGAGATCCGCTATTTCGACATCGAGGGCAAGCAGACGGGCCTCTTCTCGCGGGCCATGACCAGTCCGTGCGGCAAGATCCGCATTCCCATCAACGAGTCACAGGACGACAAGAGCCAGATCGAGGAGTACCTGCGGGAGTATCACGGCGAGGGCATTCAGCACATCGCGCTCGCCACCGACGACATTTATCGGACCGTCGACGCGCTGCGCAGCCGCGGGCTTGCCTTCCAGGACACGCCCGACACCTATTACGAAGGTGTCGAAGCGCGCGTCAAGGGACATCGGGAGCCGCTGCAAGAGCTGCGCCGCCGGCGCATCCTGATCGACGGCAATCCCGAGCGCGGCGAGGGGCTGCTGCTGCAGATCTTCACCTGCAACGTGATCGGTCCGATCTTCTTCGAGATCATCCAGCGCAAGGGCAACGAAGGTTTCGGTGAGGGCAACTTCCGCGCGCTCTTCGAGTCGATCGAGCAGGACCAGATCCGCCGCGGCGTCATTTAGCGGCATTCTCGCGCCGACCCGGCGCGGCGGCTGAATTACACTGGGCGCATGGAGGCTTCCGCCCGCGGCGGGCCGCGGCCCGCACTGCCCCTGCGCATCGAGTACGACCCGGCGCTGCCGATCACGGCGCATCGGGAGGAGATCCTCGCTGCCCTGGTGCGCCATCCGGCCCTCATCGTCTCCGGTGCGACAGGCTCGGGCAAATCGACGCAGCTGCCGAAGCTCTGCCTCGAGGCCGGGCGCGGCACTTCTGGTCTCATAGGCCATACACAGCCGCGGCGCATCGCAGCGCGCGCTCTCGCCGCGCGGCTCGCGGAGGAGCTTGGAACCACGGTCGGCGGTGCCGTCGGCTTCCAGGTGCGGTTCGCAGGCCATACCGGTCCCCAGGGCCGTGTGAAGCTGATGACCGATGGCATCCTGCTGCAGGAGCTCGAGAGCGATCCTCAGCTTCGGCGTTATGACACGCTGATCATCGACGAGGCGCATGAGCGCAGCCTCAATATCGATCTGCTGCTGGGTGTGTTGCAACGGCTCCTGCCGCAACGGTCGGATCTGAGGCTGATCGTAACGTCCGCGACCATTGATCCGGGCAGGTTGTCGGAGTTCTTCGGCGGCGCACCCGTCCTCGAGGTGTCGGGACGCAGCTATCCCGTCGAGGTTCGTTACCGGCCGCTCGTGGCCGAGGACGAGGATGCCGCGGAGCTGTCTCTACCGGAGGGGATCGTCGAGGCCGTCCGCGAGCTCGATGCGCGCGCGGGCGGCGCCCCCACGGACGTTCTGGTGTTCCTCCCCGGCGAGAAGCACATTCGCGAGGCGGCCGACGCTTTGTCCAGAGCCCGGATCGCCGGTACCGAGACCTTGCCGCTCTACGCGCGCCTGTCTGCCGCGGACCAGACGAGGATCTTCCAGAAGCACCCGCAACGGCGAGTCATCCTCGCGACCAACGTTGCGGAGACCTCGCTCACCGTGCCGGGTATCCGTCATGTGGTCGACTCGGGACTCGCACGCATCAGCCGCTACAGCGCGCGCGGCAAGGTGCAGAGATTGCACGTGGAGCGGATCTCGAAGGCCAGCGCCGAGCAGCGCAAGGGGCGCTGTGGCCGCGAAGCCGAGGGCGTCTGTATCCGCCTTTACTCGGAGGAGGATTTCACCGCCCGCGAGCCGTTCACTCCGCCGGAGATCCTGCGCACCAACCTGGCGAGCGTGATCCTGCGGATGGCGGCTTTGGGCCTCGGTGATCCGGAAACCTTCCCCTTCCTCGATCCTCCCGACGCCCGGCTCATCAACGACGGCGTGCGCCTGCTCGAGGAATTGCAGGCGATGAGCGAGCGACGCGTCACCCGCCTCGGACGGCAGATCGCCGCGTTGCCGGTCGATCCGCGGCTCGGACGCATGCTGCTCGCGGCATCGCGCCACCGGTGCCTCACGGAGATGCTGGTGATCGCTGCATTCCTGGAGACGCAGGACCCGCGCGAGCGGCCGGCGGACATGCAATCGCAGGCCGACGAGAAGCATGCGCTCTTTGCCGACAAGCGCTCCGATTTCGTGACGGTACTGAACCTCTGGAGCACCTTCGGCGCGCAGGCTGCGGCGCTTTCCGGCAGCCAGTTGCGCAAGTGGTGCCGCGAGCATTTCCTCTCTTTCTTACGCATGCGCGAATGGCAGGACTTGCATAGCCAGCTCAGCCGCAGCGTGCGCGAGCTCAACCTCAGGCCTAATCACACGTCGGCGAGCTACGCGGATCTGCATCAGGCGATCCTGACGGGATTCCTCGGATCCGTGGGTGTGCTCAATCAGAAGCGCGAATACGAGGGTCCCCGCGGCATGCGCTTCTTCGTTGCTCCCGGTACGCCGCTCGCGGCGAGGCCGCCGAAATGGCTCGTCGCCGGCAGCCTCATGGAGACGACCCGCCTCTACGCCAGGATGGTTGCGTCCGTGAATCCTGCCTGGATCGAGCGGGCGGGAGCGCATCTCGTCAAGCGCAGTTACAGCGAGCCGCACTGGGTCGCGGGTCGCGGGTTCGTGGCGGCCTTCGAGTCGGTCGCGCTCTTCGGACTGCCGCTCGCGTCGGCGCGGCGCGTCAACTACGGGCCCATAGCGCCTAAAGAGGCACGCGACCTCTTCATAAGGCAGGCATTGCTCGATCAAGGGCGGGAGCCGGCGGGCGATGCGGTGCAGGGGGCATTCGTCGAGGCGAATCGCAAGCTGCGAGAGGAGGTCGAGCGGCTCGAGGCGAAGATCCGCCGCCGCGACATCCTCGCGAGCGAGGAGCAGCAAGTGGAATTCTACGCCGCACGGATCCCCGAGCAGGTCAGCTCCGTCGCCGCCTTCGAGCAGTGGCGGATGCAGGCGGAGCGCCGTGATCCGCAGCTGCTGCACATGTCGCGCGCGGACCTGATGCAACGGGAGGCCGGCGACGTCGACGACTCGCACTTTCCAGATGCGCTCGATGTCGGCGGAAACGCGCTGCCGCTGCGCTATCGGTTCGAGCCGGCGCAAGCGGACGACGGCGTTACGCTGGTGGTTCCGGACCTCCTGCTCGATGCGCTGGAGGCGGATCGGCTGGCATGGCTGATCCCGGGCTGGCGACTCGAGAAAGTCATTGCCGTGCTGCGCGAGCTGCCCAAAGCGCAGCGCAAGCTTCTCGTGCCGGTTCCGCAGCATGCGCGCCGGGCGCTCGAGGAGCTGACGGCACGCCCGAGCGGCGGCTTTTACGCCGACCTGGCCGCATGGATCTCGGCGCGGATCAGCGCGCCGATTACAGCGACGGACCTTGTTGCCTTGGCATTGCCCGACTGGCTGCGGATGAACATCCGCGTCGTCGACGCGCAGGATCGAGTCTTGGCGGAGGGTCGCGATCTCGCCGTCCTCAAGCGCCGAGTGCTCGGACCGGCCGCAAGCACCCGCAGCGTGGCAGAGGATGGTGCGGCGCCGCATCGGCAGTGGGATTTCGGTGACCTGCCCGCGAGCCGGCAGATCGAGCGCAATGGATTGCTCCTGACGGTCTATCCGGCGCTCGAGGATCGGCGCGGCGGGGTTGCGTTGGTGGAGGCGCGCGGTCCGGCCGTTGCCGAGGAGTCGTCGCGGCAGGGTGTGGTGCGCCTGGCGCTGCTCGCGTTGCCGCAGCAGGCCCGCTATTGGCAGAAGCGGGTCGCGGAAGACCGGGAGCTGGTGCTGCAGAGCCGCGGGCTCGAGCTCTCCCAGCCGTTGGCCGATGCCGTTGCCGAGCGCATCTTCCGCGATTGCTTCGCGGCGGCCGATGCTCCCTTGCCGCGCAGCCGCGAGGCATTCGCTCGGCGGCTGGATGAGGGACGACCGCGGCTGGAAGAGGCCGGCGGCCGAGTGATCGAGATCATCCGGAGCGTGCTCAAGGAGTGGCGCGGCGTGCGCGCCGCCATCGACGCGATGCGAAACCCGTCATCGGCCGGCGCCGTGGCCGATATCAACACCCAACTTGCCGGATTGCTGCCGCCTGACTTCATCGAGTCGACGCCGCATCCCTGGTTCGGCCACCTCTCGCGTTATCTCAAGGCGATCGCGCGCCGTCTCGCGAGGCTGCCCGCGCAAGCCGCGCGCGATGCGGAGCTGGCTGCGCGCGTCCGCCCGTTCGTTGCAGCTGCGAGGAGTCTGCGAGACTCGGAGCGACTCACCGGTCCTCAGCCGGAATCAGCGCAGCTGCGCTGGATGATCGAGGAGTTCCGGGTGTCGCTCTATGCGCAGGACCTCGGAGCCATCGTGAGGGTCTCGGAGCAGCGTCTCGCCGGGCAGCTCGAGCGGGCAAGGGCCGGGACGCGGAGCTAGGGGCAGGTGGGGGCGGCTCTGAGTGCCGCCGGGCCGGGGAGGGGAAGACCGGTGGGCCAAGATCGGCCAATCACGCTGTGCGGTCAAACCCCGGAGCGAAAATTTCCGTCACGTAATCAGGCGGCTATGCTCGTCGCGGATCGGTCAGAAGATCGGCCGCGATGGCCTCGGACAAGTATCGGCCAAAAGATCGGCCAAATACCACAATTGGAAGTACCATTACATTTATATTCATATAGTTATGAAGTGCTGAGATCGGCCAAATGAGCGAGATCGAATCCGTTCAGCGTATAGAGCCCGCCCGCCTGGAAGAGCCGGGGGAGGCGATCATGGACATCGTGGCCGAATTATCGGCTGCTGCCGCAACGCTCGGTAATTCGCTTCATCCGCGCACGGCGAAAAATCTCGCCGACCTCGTGCGCATCATGAACGCCTACTACAGCAATCTCATCGAGGGTCATAACACGCGCCCGAAGGATATCGAGCGCGCGCTTGCCGGTAACCTCGACACAGATGCCGACCGGCGTAATCTACAGCTCGAGGCTGCCGCCCATGTGCGTGTCCAGGAGGAGGTCGACCGTATGGCAGCCGACGGGCGGTTGGCTGAGCCGGCGTCCGTCGACCTCATACGGTGGTTGCACCGCGAGTTCTATCGCGATGCGCCGGAAGAGATGCTTCGCGCGCACGGCGCCGGACGCCACCTGATCATGGTGCCCGGCGAATGGCGGTCGCGACCCGAACACGATGTTGCGGTCGGGCGCCATATCCCGCCGTCGAGTGCGCGAGTTCCCGACTTCATGAGCTATTTCGCTGAACGCTATGCTTTCGCGCGTCTCGGTAAGTCAGGTCGCATCATTGCGATGGCCGCCGCACACCATCGCCTGAATTACATACACCCATTCCCTGATGGCAATGGCCGCGTCAGTCGCTTGATGAGCCATGCCATGGGACATGTCGCCGGTATCGGCGCTCACGGCCTCTGGTCGATCTCACGTGGGCTGGCGCGAGGGCTGGAAAGTCGTGGCGAATACAAGAGCATGATGGATCGGGCGGACACTCCCCGGCAAGGGGACCTCGATGGCCGCGGAAACCTTTCCCAGCGTGCCCTCACCGACTTCGTGCAGTGGTTTCTGCAGGTCGCACTGGATCAGGTGCAATTCATGACGAGCCTCTTCGATCTCGACACACTGGCGCAGCGACTGCGCCGTTACGTCCAGCGCAGCGATGAGCTCAGACCTGAAGCTGCGCGTCTCTTGGAAGAGGCATTGATCCGGGGTGAGTTTCAGCGCGGCGAAATCGCGCGCATAACGGGGTTGCCCGAGCGCACTGCGCGTCGCGTTCTCACGGATCTCACCGCCGTCGGTCTGCTCGATTCGGACACGCCCAAAGGTGCCGTTACCTTGCGCTTCCCCGCCGAAACGCTGGATGTGCTCTTTCCCAGGCTCTTCCCGGAGACCTGAAATGCATCCCGACTTCGAGGAATGATCTGCCGCCCGAGCGCGCAGACAGGGCTACGCCCGGTGCCCGCGCGCGAGGTACTCCTCGCTCTGCATTTCGGTGAGGCGGCTCGCCGTGCGTTGGAATTGCGGCAGCAGGCGCTCGCCCCGGTAGAGCTGGCCGGGGGGCGCGGCGGCGGAGATGACGAGCTTCACACAGCGGTCGTAGAGCTCATCGATGAGAGCGATGAAACGGCGCGCCTCGTCCTCGCGCAGCGCGTCCAGGACGGGAACCCCCGAGACCACCACCGACTGGTAGTTGCGCGCGATCTCGATGTAATCCTCCTGGCTGCGAGGGCCGCCGCAGAGGGCGCCGAATTCGAACCAGACGGCGCCCTCGCTCTGGCGCACCACCGGAATGGGGCGGCCTTCGATCTCCACCGTGCCGTCGGATGCGTCGGCCTGATCCGAGAGCTCCGCAAAGAGCGTGCGCAGCCGGATCGCTGTGTTGGATTCGCCGGACGGGAGATAGGTGCCGGCCTGGGTGAGCTGCCGCAGGCGGTAGTCGCGGTCTCCCGCGGCCGTGACGACCTCCACGTTGCGCTCGATGAGCTCGATGGCCGGCAGGAAGCGCTGGCGCTGCAAGCCGTCGCGGTAGAGCTCGCCCGGCGGTACGTTGGAAGTGACCACGAGAGTCACCCCGCGGCGCAAGAGCCCGCCGAAGAGTCCTCCCAGGATCATCGCATCGGCGATGTCGGTCACGAAGAGCTCATCGAAGCACAGCACGCGCACCTCGGCGGCCAGGCGCTCGGCCACGGTCTCGAGCGGCGCGGCAACCTCACGCAGGCTCTTGAGCTCCGCATGAATGTCGTGCATGAAGCGATGAAAGTGCCGGCGGCGGCGCTCCGGGAACGGCAGGCTCTGGAAGAAAAGGTCCATCAGCCAGGTCTTGCCGCGGCCGACCGGTCCCCAGAGGTAGAGGCCCCGCTCGCCGGCCGGAGCGCTCCGGCGGCCGATGGCGCGCAAGAGCCGTCCGCCGAGCGAGGCATGCGCGTGCCGGGCGGCAATCAGGCGGGCGCGCAGCGCCTCCAGCCGGCTCACGATGGCGAGTTGCGCCGGGTCGGCACGGAAGCCGCGCTCGGTAACCTGACGCCCGTAGAGCTCGCGCAAAGTCCTCGCGCCCGTGTCGCTCATCCTCAGTCCGTTGCGAGATCGGGAACGTCCCGGAAATGCTCCAGCGCATGCGGGTTGGCGAGCGCGTCGACGTTCTGCACGGGGCGGCCGTGAACCACGTTGCGGACCGCCAGCTCGGTGAGCTTGCCGGAGAGGGTGCGCGGAATGTCGGGCACCGCCACGATCTTGGCGGGGACGTGCCGCGGTGTCGTGTGCGTGCGGATGACCTCCCGGATCCGCTTCTTCAGTGCGTCGCCGAGCTCGACCCCGGGCTGCAGGCGCACGAAGAGCACGACGCGCACGTCATCGCGCCAGTCCTGGCCGACCGCGATCGCCTCGATGACTTCCTCCAGGCTTTCGACGGCGGAATAGATCTCCGCGGTGCCGATGCGCACTCCGCCGGGATTCAACACCGCGTCGGAGCGGCCGTAGATCACGATCCCGCCATGCTCGGTGAGCGCAGCGTAATCGCCGTGATGCCACACGCCCGGGAAGCGCTCGAAATACGCCGCCCGATATCGCGCCCCATCGGGATCGTTCCAGAACCCGACGGGCATGGACGGGAAGGGCGCGGTACACACCAGCTCCCCGCGCTCGCCGCGCACCGGCTTACCGTCATCGTCGAAGATGTCGACGGCCATGCCGAGGCCGCGGCACTGGATCTCGCCGCGATGCACGGGCAGGGTCGGGCAGCCGAGAGCGAAGCAGGACACGATGTCCGTGCCTCCTGAGATGGAGGCGAGGTGCAGGTCGGGCTTGATGGCGCGGTAGACGAAATCGAAGCCTTCCGGCAGGAGCGGCGAGCCGGTGGAGAGCAGTGTCCTGAGCGCGGTCAGATCGACACCGTCGGCGGGCCTGTAGCCGTTCTTCTCGAGCGCGGAGAGGTACTTGGCGCTGGTGCCGAAGACCGTCAGGCGCTCCTGCTGCGCGAGTCGCCACAGTACTCCGGGATCGGGATGGAACGGGCTGCCGTCGTAGAGGACGAGTGTCGCGCCGGTGGCGAGCGCGCTCATCAGCCAGTTCCACATCATCCAGCCGCAGGTCGTGAAATAGAAGACCCGGTCGCCGCGCCTCATGTCCGTGTGGAGCAGATGCTCCTTCTGGTGCTGCAGCAGCGTCCCGCCCGCACCATGCACGATGCACTTCGGAACGCCCGTCGTTCCGGAGGAGTACAGGATGTACAGCGGGTGATCGAAGGGCATAGATGCAAAACGCAGCGCGGCGCCTGGCTCCCCGAGGGCGCGCCAGTGCCTGGCGCGCGCTGCCGCCGCTCCCAGCCGCTCCAATGCCGGCTCCGGACTCACGTAAGGAACCACGACGATGAGCTCTACGCTCGGCAGCTTCGAGGCCACTTCGGCGATTTGCGCGAGAGAGTCGAGCGTTTTGCCCGCGTAGAAATAGCCGTCCGCGGTGAAGAGCGCCTTGGGCGCGATCTGCCCGAACCGGTCGAGTACCCCGTGTGCGCCGAAGTCCGGCGAGCACGAGGACCAGGTCGCTCCGATGCTGGCCGTCGCC
>JAGWPE010000390.1 GCA_028870635.1 Gammaproteobacteria bacterium
AAGGCGAAGATCACGGCCGGCGACGACCTCGCCCCGGGCGTGCTCAAGATGGTGAAGGTTTACCTCGCGGTGAAGCGCCGCGTGCAGCCGGGCGACAAGATGGCCGGCCGCCACGGCAACAAGGGTGTCATCTCCACCATCGTGCCGGTCGAGGACATGCCCTACACCGAGGACGGGACTCCGGTCGACATCGTCCTCAATCCGCTCGGTGTGCCTTCGCGCATGAACGTCGGCCAGGTGCTGGAGACGCACCTCGGCTGGGCGGCGAAGGGCGTTGGCCTGAAGATCGGGCGGATGCTCGATGCTCAGGCCGCGGAGGCGGAGCTGCGCTCGTTCATCAAGCAGGTCTACAACGAGACCGGCGGCCAGCGCGAGGAGATCGACACCCTCAACGGTACCGAGCTCAAGCAACTGGCGAAGAACCTGTCGAACGGCGTGCCGATGGCGACGCCGGTGTTCGACGGAGCCAGCGAGAAGGAGATCAAGCGGATGCTGGAGCTTGCCGACCTGCCGACGAGTGGTCAGACGTACCTCTATGACGGCCGCACTGGCGAGCGCTTCGAGCGTTCGGTGACCGTGGGCTACATGTATATGCTGAAGCTCAATCACCTGGTCGACGACAAGATGCATGCGCGCTCCACCGGGCCCTACAGCCTGGTCACCCAGCAGCCGCTGGGCGGCAAGGCGCAGTTCGGCGGCCAGCGCTTCGGCGAGATGGAAGTCTGGGCGCTGGAGGCGTACGGCGCTTCCTACACGCTGCAGGAGATGCTGACGGTCAAGTCCGATGACGTGAACGGCCGCACCAAGATGTACAAGAACATCGTGGACGGCAATCACCAGATGGATGCCGGCATGCCGGAGTCCTTCAACGTGCTCGTCAAGGAGATCAGATCGCTCGGCATCAACATGGAGCTCGAGCAGGATTGATGGCGAGCCGTTCGATTCCTTCGGCGCGCAGCGCCGCTACGTTTTCGGGGTCGGTCCGCCGACCCCGTAAGAGGTTGGGCGAAGCCCATAAGGATCAGAGATGAAAGATTTACTGAAGCTTTTCAAGCAGCATGCCCCGGTCGAGCAGTTCGATTCGATCAAGATCGGACTCGCCTCGCCGGAGATGATCCGCGCCTGGTCCTATGGCGAGGTGAAAAAGCCCGAGACCATCAACTACCGCACGTTCAAGCCGGAGCGGGACGGGCTCTTCTGCGCCAAGATCTTCGGCCCCGTGAAGGACTACGAGTGCCTTTGCGGCAAGTACAAGCGCCTGAAGCACCGCGGCGTCGTCTGCGAGAAGTGCGGCGTCGAGGTGACCCAGTCGAAGGTGCGCCGCGAGCGGATGGGCCACATCGAGCTCGCGAGCCCGACGGCTCACATCTGGTTCCTGAAGTCGCTGCCGTCGCGCATCGGCCTCATGCTCGACATGACGCTGCGCGAGATCGAGCGGGTGCTCTACTTCGAGGCGTTCGTCGTCATCGATCCGGGCATGACTCCGCTGCAGCGCGGCCAGCTGCTCACCGACGAGATGTACCTCGAGGCGATCGAGGAGCACGGCGATGAGTTCGACGCCCGCATGGGCGCCGAGGCCGTCTACGAGCTGCTGCGCACCATCGACCTGCAGGCCGAGATCGGCAAGGT
>JAGWPE010000391.1 GCA_028870635.1 Gammaproteobacteria bacterium
GCGCCTTGCGACATTCCGACGCACGCGAGCCGCCCGATCCGCAGTTCGTCGCAGAGCGAGAGCGCGTCCTGCACGTCGGCGCCGAGCGAGGCGTTGCCGGAGGAGAGGCCGAAGCCGCGCCGGTCGAAGCGGATGATTCGGAACGAGCCGCCGAGCTCCGCGGCCTGCGGCTCCCACATGTCGAGATCGAGAGTCCAGCCATGAATGAGCAGCACAGCCGGTCCGCGGCCTTCGTCACGATAGCGCAGCAGCGCGGACGGAGCGCGCAGGTAGAGGTCCGGAGAGGCCGGGAGCGGCGGCATCGCAGCATTCGAATAGCGAAAGTATTTTCGCTATGAGGGTAGAGACGGGAGCATGCACCGTCAAGTGACGGGCGGCGCGGGCCCGTCTGATCAGGTCTGTGCGCTCAAGGAGAGTCCGGGAATCGCCCGCATATCGGTGGAGATGCGGCGGCTCAACTGCCGGAGCATGGCGAGCCGGTCGCGGACGAGCTTGGCCCGAGTGGTCTTTCCCGAGTGGCTCGAGCTGTTGAGCGCGGCGACGACTCTGCCTGACTGATCCAGAACCGGCACGGCAAGGGCGACCACGCCGTAGGCGAGCTCGTCGGCAACCACCGCGTAGCCGCTCTGGCGGCATTCTTCGATGAGCGCGCGCAGCTGCGCCGGATCACAAACCGTTTTATCCGTCAGCGCCTCGAGTCTGGCCGTCTCGAAATAATGCTGCAGGCGCTCCGGGCTCAGGCCCGCCAGCAGTACGCGGCCCATCGAGGTGGCGTGCGCCGGGAAGCGGCTGCCCACATGTGCTTCGAGACGAAGCAGAGTTCGCACGGAAGCGCGCGCAACGTAGACGATGTCGTTGCCGTCGAGCACGGACATCGCCGCCGAATCCCCCGTCTTTCGCGCCAGCTCCTCCAAGTGGGTCTTGGTGAGGTGCTCGATGTCCATCGAGTCGAGGTAGGCGGCGCCGAGCTCCAGGACTTTCGGCCGCAGCAGGAAGCTGCGCCCGTGGCGGGTCACGTAGCCGAGATCCTCGAGTGTCAGGAGGCACCGGCGCGCCGTCGCGGCGGGAATGGCTGCGCTGCGCGCTATGTCGCTCAGGGTGGGGGCCGGATGCTCCCGCGAGAATGCGCGGATCACCGCGATGCCTTTGGCGAGCCCTCCCATCGCTTCGCGACGGCTCTGCGGAAGTTTCTTTGCAGCCATGGGCCGCGAGTCTATTTCGATATGCGAAAGGACGGAAGAGGCTTGACGGCAATCGGCCGGCAGTCCACGATGGGTTCGTATAACGAAGATAGTTTCGATATTCGAAAATATGAAGATTGGCCCGACATCACAGCACGCCACCGCCATCTGCGGCTCCACCGAGGCGGGGATCTGGGTCCGCGGGCGCGACCTCGTCGCGGACCTGATGGGTGGAGTCGGCTTCACCGACTACTTCTGGCTCCTCGTCACGGGCGCGAGCCCGACACCGGCGCAAAGCCGCATTCTCGATGCAACGCTGGTCGCGATTGCGGAGCACGGACTCGTACCGAGCGTACAGGCGAGCCGAATGACACTGGCAGCCGCTCCGGAGGCGCTGCAGGGAGCGGTGGCCGCGGGTCTGCTCGGCTGCGGCTCGGTGATCCTCGGATCGGCCGAGGCGGCGGGGCGCGTCTTCGCTGAGATCGTCCGGCGCGTCGGCGAAGGGCAGGCCGCGGAGGCGGCCGCCGGCGAGGTGGTGCGCGAGCATCGCTCGCAGCGGCGCGCGATCCCGGGATTCGGACACCCTCTGCACAAGAGCTCCGATCCCCGCGCGGAGCGTCTCCTTGCAATCGCACAACAGCTCGGCACGGCCGGCCAGTACGCGCAGGTGGCGCGCGCGGTGGAGCGTCTGCTTCCGGAGCTCACCGGCAGGCCGCTCACCCTCAATGTCTCGGGCGCGATAGCGGCGGTACTGCTCGATGCCGGCTATCCGGTTGCCGCTCTCAAGGGAGTGCCGCTGTTGGCGCGGACGGCCGGGCTGATTGCACACCTTCTCGAGGAGCAGATGCGGCCGATCGGATTCGCGATGTCCGATGCCGCCGCCGAGGCCATCCGCTACGACGGCGAGTCGCCGCCGGGGTCGGCGCCGAAACCATGAGCTCCCCGATGCAACAGCACGCGGGTCTCGCGCGGGTTCTCGCAGGAGTTCGCGTCATCGAGCAGGGCACGTTCATCACGGGTCCCTGCGCGGGAATGATGCTGGCCGATCTCGGCGCCGATGTCATCAAGGTGGAGAGTCCCGAGGGCGATCCGTACCGCAGCTACCAGGGGGCGGCGTACTCGCCGCACTTCCAGGCGTACAACCGCAACAAGCGGGGCATCACGCTCGACCTCAAGCGCGACGGCGACCGCGAGCTCTTCGAAGGCCTCATCCGCGAGTCCGACGTCTTCATTCAGAACTTCAGGCCCGGCACCGCCGAGCGCCTCGGCTCCGGCGCCGAGCGCCTGCGCGCGTTGAACCCCCGCCTCGTCTACTGCTCGATCAGCGGCTTCGGCCGCAACGGGCCGTACGCGGAGCGGCCGAGTTACGACTCGGTGGCCCAGGCGCTCAGCGGCTTCCTGAGCGTAGTGGTCGATCAGCGCGACCCGCGGTTTCTCGGACCGGCGCTGGCGGATGCCATTACCGGCATCTACGCGGCCTATGGGATTCTCGGGGCGCTGGTGCAACGCGGCCGCACCGGCGAGGGCACGCTCGTCGAGGTGTCGATGCTCGAGGCGATGATGCATTTCGCGGTGGAGCCCTTTGCGGCCTACTTCGCGCTCGGCAAAGCGCCGTCTTCCGCTGACCGGCCGCGTCTGGCACAGGCCTATATCCTGAAGACCGCCGACGGACGGCTGATCGTGCTTCATCTCTCCTCGCTGGAGAAGTTCTGGACGGGCCTCGTCGGGGCGCTGGAGGCCCCGCAGCTCGCAAGCGATCCGCGCTTCCACACGCGGCAGGCGCGCATCGAGAACTACGAGGCGCTGCGCTCGGAGCTGATGACACGATTCGAGGCGAAGGACCTGGCGCACTGGGCCGAGAGACTTCGCCGCCACGACGTGCCGCATGCGCCGATGAACGGGGTCCACGAGGTCGTTGCCGACCCGCAGGTGGCGCATCTCGGGCTGATAGTACCGGTCGAGAGCCCGCACGGAGGCGACCGCGCCGTGCGCCCGCCCGTCCGATACGCGGGCGAGCACGCCCAAAGCGTTCACGCCGCTCCTCTTCTCAACGAGCACGGAGCGGAAATCCGCGAGGCGCTCGCGGCCGGTGTCAGATGGCCGGTACGAGGGTGAGGAGCGCCGGAACCGTATATCGAATCCATAGAGGGGGAATCAAAGTGCGCACATCTCATGCACGACGGCTGGCTGCGCTGGCCATGGCGCTCTCGCCGCTCGTCACCGTTCCGGCGCTCGCCCAGATCGCGACCCTGAACGAGGTGATCGTGACGGCCCGCAAGCGGCCGGAGCTCTTCCGCAATCTGCCGATGACCGAGAGTGTGATCACGTCTCAGGCCATCAAATCGGCCAACATCACCAGCCCGCGCGATTTCATCGCGATGGTGCCGAACATGACGCTGGTGCAGACGCAGAACGTCGGCAACGCGTTCGTCACCATCCGCGGAATCTCCCAGGCACGCAACAGCGAGCCGTCGGTGGCCGTGATCGTCGATGGCGTCGAGGAGACGGACCCGGAGGAGTTCGCCCAGGAGCTGTACAACATCCAGCAGATCGAGGTGTTGAAAGGTCCGCAGGGCGCCCTCTACGGGCGCGATGCCATCGGCGGAGCCATCATCATCACGACGACACCTCCTGCCAATCACTTCGAAGGCAGCGTCACCGCAGGGGTGGGGAATGGACCTGCCGAGCGCGCCAGGGGCGTCGTGAGCGGGCCGATCGACTCCGCCGGGACATTGAAGTACAGCGCCGCCCTGAACTTCTACAACACGGATGGCTTTCTCCAGAATGCCTTCCTTCACCGGAAGGCCGATCCCTACCGCGACTACTCGGCCCGGCTGCGGCTCCTGTGGGAGCCGAGCGACGCCTTCAGCGGGGATCTGCGGCTCTTCTACGACCGGGTACAGACGACAGCCTACTACTACATCATACCGCGCAACAACGAGGCGAATCCGTTCGCCAGCTTCACCACTCCCCCCGACGCGAACGACGTCACGAGCCCGATTCAGGTCAACAACGAAGGCACGGACAACCGCGACGTCATCGAGATTCCGCTCAAGCTGGATTTCCGTCCGGGATACGGGACGATCACCTCGGTCACCGACTACGACCAGACGAAGGAGATCGACACGGGCGACGCCTATGACTTCCGGCCGATTCCCACGTCCATCGCGTACGATTATTTCTTCGCGAAGATCCCGCCGGCGCTCGGCGGGCCCTTGGACGAGAGCCAGAGCCAGTTCATCCGCACGCGCTCGTGGAGCCAGGATCTGCGCTTCACCTCGCCGTCGAAGGAGCAGTTCACCTGGATCGCGGGGCTCTATTTCCTGCACAAGGAGCGCTTCATCTCCACTGACAACATCGTCGACCGGGGACTCGGCGTCCCGGCGGTCTACGAGACTCCGATCGTCGATCCGGCCAACCCCTTCGCGACCAATACGAACGTCACGTTCCTCGCGGACGGGCAGAAGAGCAATGCCTGGGCGGCTTATGGCGATGCCACCTACAAGCTGAGCCAGGCCTGGGAGATCGATGCGGCACTGCGCTATGACGAGGACGAGGTCAGAAACACCACCCGGACTCCGCCGGCGTTTCTCGCGCTGGTGCTGGATCCGAGCGCCTTCACCGGGGAAGTGCGCACGCACACCTGGGGAGCGTGGCAGCCGAAGTTCACCCTGCGGTACAAGCCGAGTGACGACTGGACGCTTTACACCGACTGGAGCCGCGGCTTCCGCAGCGGCGGATTCAACCAGACTGGTGTGGGGGCGGTCGCCGCCGCAAGCGGCATCAAAGGTGTGAATGACCTCTTCAACGCCGAGATCGCGGATACCTACGAGCTCGGCGTCAAGGGCGAGATGCTCGATCACCGGCTGAGCGTCGACGCGGACGTGTATCACACGCATTCGACCAATGGCTATTTCTTCGTGTATCTCGCCTCGAACTCCACCCAGAACCTCGGCAACCTGAATGCCAGCTACAAGGGGGCGGAGATCCAGCTCACGGCCTATCCGACCGATCATCTGCAGGTGTATGCCGGGTACGGTTACACGGACAGCCGGATCACCAAGATGGCCGATCCCACGGTGCTCGGGAACCAGGCGCCGCTCGTCTCGCGCGATACCATCAATGCGGGCGCGATGTACGATCATGCGCTCGGGGGCGGGCTCACGGGGATGGCGCGTCTCGATTTCCAGAACATCGGCCGGACCTGGTGGGACCCGCAGAACTCGACTTCGCGCGACCCCATTTCCCTGGTCAACCTGAACCTGGGCATTCGGGGCGGGCAGTGGACGGTCACAGCCTGGTCGAAGAATCTCACCAACAAGATCTACAATGCGGAATTCTCCCCGGGAGGGTTCCTCTGGCGGGCCCTGCCGCGGCGCTACGGGCTCGATTTCGAGTATCGCTTCTGACCTGGAGGTACCATCATGGCTACCCTCGCAAAGCTGCCCTCCCGCCTGCACCACACGGCCTACGTCGCGCGTGACCTCGAGGTCACGCGCAAGTTCTACGAGGATGTGATCGGGCTGCCGCTGGTGGCGACCTGGTGCGAGGTCGATCAGCTCTTCGGCGCCGAGCGCGTCTACTGCCACCTTTTCTTCGGGATCGGTGACGGCGGCGCGCTGGCATTCTTCAATTTCGCGAAGCCGGAGGATCAGAAGCAGTTCGGCCCCGAGATGCCCTTCTCGCCGTTTCACCACATCGCCTTGAACGTCGACCGCGATACCCAGGCGGACATCGAGAGGCGGCTGGCCGAGGCCGGGTATGCTCCGCCGAAGACGTTCGTGCTCGAGCACGGCTACTGCCGCTCCGTCTACGTCACTGACCCCAACGGCCTGATCCTGGAGTTCACGCTCGATCACCCGCAGGCGAACGAGATCGCGCGGACCCGGCGTGCCAGCGCCCACGCGGAGCTCGAGCGCTGGCTGGCCGGCGACCATACTTCCAACAACACTTATCGGCCCGAAGGCACCTGATGCGACGCAGCACCGATCGTATCCTGACGACCCACGTCGGGAGCCTGCCGCGCACTCAGGCCGTGACCGATGTGCTCTTTGCGCGGGCCGCGGGCAAGCCCGAGGAGCCGCGGTCGGCGGCCACCATCACGAATGCGGTGAGGGAGGTCGTGCAGCGCCAGGTGGCTGTCGGCATCGACGTCGTCAGCGACGGCGAGATGAGCAAGATCAGCTATGCGACCTACGTGTCGGAGCGGCTGTCCGGGTTCGACGGCGACACGCCACGCGAGCCCGGGCAGGATCTGGTGGAGTTCCCGGGCCTGCTGAAGAAGCTCGCCGAGAGGGGCGCGACTGCGAAATACCGCAGGCCGCGCTGCGTGGGGCCCGTAGGTGTGAAGGATACGCGGCCGCTCGCGGCCGACCTCGAGAACCTGAAGGCTGCGGCGGCCGCCGCCGCTCCGCCCGAGGCGTTCATGAACGCCGCCTCGCCGGGCGTCGTCGCCTTGTTTCAGCCCAACGATTTCTACCCGACTCAGGATCAGTACCTCGAGGCCCTCGCCGAGGCTCTGCGGCCGGAGTACGAGGCGATCGTCGCCGCCGGCTTCCTGCTGCAGATCGATGCCCCCGATCTCGGCATGGGCCGGCACACGATGTATCGCGACCGCACCGAAGAGGAGTTCACGGTGCTCGCGGCAAGACACATCGAAGTGCTCAATCATGCATTGCGCAACGTGCCGGCCGACCGTGTGCGCATGCACGTCTGCTGGGGAAACTACGAGGGACCGCACCATCACGACATTCCTCTCGCGCGCCTCCTGCCGGTGGTGCTGCGCGCCAAGCCCCAGGCGCTGCTGTTCGAGGCAGCCAACCCCCGCCATGCCCATGAGTGGGCGGTGTTCGAGGACGTGAGGCTGCCCGAGGAGAAAGTTCTGATCCCGGGCGTCATCAGCTCGACGACCAACTATGTGGAGCATCCGCTGCTCGTCGCCGAGCGGCTCGAGCGGCTCGCCGCGATCGTCGGCCGGGAGCGCGTGATCGGCGGCAGCGATTGCGGCTACGGAACGTTCGCCGGCTTCGGGCCCGTCGAGCCGGACATCGCGTACCTGAAGCTCGGCTCGCTGGTCGAGGGCGCGCGGATCGCCAGCTCGAGGCTCTGGGGCAAAGGCGGAGGGTGAGCGCGATGACAGCACCCCAGCCTGTCGATCTCGCCGAGGCCGTGATCGCCCGCATGAGCGACTGCGCCGACCCGCGCTTCAGGGAGGTGATGACCTCCCTGGTCCGTCATCTGCATGCTTTCGTGCGCGAAGTCGACCTGAGACCGGAAGAGTGGATGGCGGCCATCGAGTTTCTCACCGCCACGGGTCAGGCATGCAGCGAGCGCCGCCAGGAATTCATTCTGCTTTCCGACACGCTCGGTGTTTCCATGGCCGTTGTGGGCCTGGATCAGGCGCGGGCGCTGCGCTGCGATGCCGGGACCGCGCGGCGCGCGACGGAGGCGACCGTCCAGGGTCCCTTCTATTGGGAGGGCGCGCCTGATGTGCCGCTCGGCTGCGATCTTCGCGCCGATGGCGTGGCAGGTGAGCCCGCCTGCTACAGCGGGGAAGTCACCGATACGGCGGGCCGGCCGCTCCCCGGTGCTTTGCTCGATATCTGGTCAGGCGACGGCGAGGGCGTTTACGACATGCAGGTCGAGGGACAGGGCATGACGTTGCGCGGACGTCTGCGGACGGACAGCGACGGCCGCTATCGTTTCTGGTCGATCAGGCCCTCGGAATATCCCGTACCGACCGACGGGCCGGTTGGCGCAATGCTGAAGCGCATGGGGCGTCATCCCATGCGGCCGGGCCATATCCACCTGAAGGTGTCGGCCGATGGCCACATGCCGTTGACGACGCATCTGTTCGCTCGGGGCGGCCGATACCTCGACAGCGACGCGGTATTCGGTGTCCGAGACAGTCTCATCGTCGACTTCGAGCGCCATGAGCCGGGCATTGCGCCCGACGGGCGTCACCTCGCGCAGCCTTACTATACGGTCCGCTACGACTTCCGTCTCGCGCCCCTGAGGGATCCAACCGGCTTTCGTTGATTTTGCCCGTCCAGGCTTTACCATCTCCGCAACCGGATGCGCATGGGGAGAGAGACTTGCAGTACCGTAAGTTCGGCCGGATCGGGTGGGAAGTAGCGCAGATCAGCTTCGGCGCCTGGGCGGTGGGCGGGGAGTGGGGAGCGGTCGATGACGAGCAATCCGTCGCCGCGATGAAGAGGGCTCTCGAGCTGGGAGTCAACTTCTTCGATACGGCGGACGTGTACGGAGACGGCCGCTCGGAGCGCCTGCTGCGAAGACTCCGCCAGGAGACGAAAACCCCCTTTCACGTTGCCACGAAGGCCGGACGCCGGCTCAGACCTCACGTCGCCGCAGGCTACAACAAGGAGAACCTCACCGCCTTCGTGGACCGGTCGCTCGAGAACCTCGGGGTGGAGTCGCTCGAGCTCGTACAGCTGCACTGCCCGCCGGCGGACACGTACTACCGGCCCGAAACCTTCGCCGCAATGGACGATCTGGTGAAGGCCGGAAAAGTCCAGCATTACGGCGTCAGCGTGGAGAGGGTCGAGGAGGGGCTCAAGGCGATGGAGTTCCCGAACGTGGAGTCCATCCAGATCATCTTCAACATGTTCCGCGAGCGTCCGGCCGAGCGATTCCTGGCCGAGGCGCAGCGCCGCAAAGTGGCGACCATCATCCGCGTCCCGCTGGCTTCCGGACTGCTCACGGGAAAGTTTACGGCCGCCTCGACGTTTGCGGCGAATGATCACCGCAATTTCAACCGTCATGGCGAGGCCTTCGACGTCGGGGAGACGTTCGCCGGCGTTCCTTACGAGACCGGCCTCGCGGCCGTGGCGGAGCTGAAGTCGCTGGTTCCCCCGGGTGCCACGCTGGCGCAGCTGGCCCTTCGCTGGATCCTCATGTTCGATGGAGTCTCTACCATCATCCCCGGGGGGAAGAATCCGCGGCAAGTCGCGGACAATTGCGGCGCCGGCGCGCTGCCTGCCCTGACGGAGCAGCAGATGGGGGCGGTGCGCGCAGTCTACGACCGCTATATTCGACCCAGCGTACACCAGCGCTGGTAGCGGCGCTGCCGATGGACGCGTCTGCACATAGCCGCGGGGACGTCGCCGCCAAAGCTCTCGGGCTGTTGGCCGCAACGCTGTTGATGGCCGGTATCAGCGGCTGTGCGACGCGGGAGGTTGCGGCGCCTGCGCCCGGACAGGCAGCCCCGGGGCATATTCCGGCGTCGCCGCTCATCGGGCAGCCTTTTGACGTCGATCCGGCCGGCTCGCGCCTCATCGTGCTCGCATACCGCGCCGGTGCGCTGGCGACTCTCGGTCACAATCACGTCATTGCCTGCCGCTGCCTCACCGGAACGGTATATCTGCCGCGCGATCCGCTCCGCGGCAGCTTCGATCTGCGCCTGGCCGTCCAGCAGCTCACCGTCGATGATCCCGGGCTTCGCTCATCGCAGCACAGCGCCGACTTCCCGCCCGATGTGCCACAGTCCGCGCGGCAGGGTACGCGTCACAACATGCTCGGCGCCGCTCTGTTGAACGCAGCGAAATACCCCGAAATCCGACTGCGATCCGCGGGATTGCGCCGGTCGCCGGACGGAAAGGCCGGCGACATCGTCGCACGGGTGCTGCTGCAGGTTGAGGGCGCGACGCACTCCATCGCAGTGCCCATGCACTACGAGATCCGGGCGGACGAGATCGTCGTCACCGGCGAGTTCCCCCTGAAGCAGACTGACCTCGGGCTCACCCCATTCACGGCGCTGGGCGGCGCGCTCAGGGTGAGAAACAGCCTCGAGGTCCGGCTCAGGCTCCTCGCGAGGAGGCGGGTGAGCTGAGGGCTGCGGTACACTAGTGGAATGCAGCATTCCGCGACGGATGCTCGATTGCATCCTCTGCCCGCGAGTGGGTCGGTTCGCAGGACCCACCTGCGCGATACGGTCCTGGTCGCCGTCCTGACCGTCGCCACCTGGACGGTCTGCGGAATTTTCAACATCACGGAGATGTTGCGGCGGCTGAACGCGCCGTATGAGCGATATCAGCTCGATGAGCTGCCCACGGTACTGCTCGTGCTCGGCCTCGGCCTGACCTGGCTCGCCACCCGCCGCTACGGCGAGGCCAGGCAGGAAATCGCGCGCAGGAAGTCGGCCGAGTCGCAACTTGCGGCGGCGCTGGCGGACAACCGCCGGTTGGCGCAGCAGTACGTCGAGCTGCAGGAATCGGAGCGCAAGGCGCTCGCACGCGAGCTGCACGATGAGCTCGGACAGTATCTGAACGTCATCAAGCTCGATGCCGTGGGAATTCGCGATGACCACGCGGCATCCCAGGCGGCCGCGCAGCGGCGGGCGAGCACGATCGTCGATAACTGCAACCACATCCATGGCGCTCTTGCGACTCTCATTCGCGAGCTGCGCCCGACGGGTCTGGACGAGTTGGGACTCGCCGCCGCCCTGGAGCACTGCGTCGACACGTGGCGGGCGCGCCTGCCGGGTGTGGCGCTGCGGCTTTCGATCGCCGGGGAGTACTCAGGACTGCCCGAGAGCATCACGGTTACCCTGTACAGGCTCGTTCAGGAAGCGCTGACCAACGTCGCGAAGCACGCCGCCGCAAGCGAGGTGTCGGTGCGCCTCGAGCGCGCGCCGGCAGGGGCGAGTGACGACGGGATCGACGTGGCCGTTGTGGACAATGGGGTCGGTACCGTGCCCAGCCTCGAGACCCGGGGACTCGGCCTGATTGGCATGCGCGAGCGGGTCATGGCTCTGGGGGGCAAGCTCACCCTCACGAGCTCCCCCGGGCGGGGCTTTGAGCTCTCGGCGCAGATCCCGGTACCGGCCGGTGCAGGACACGCGCCGTGACGGGCCGGACGAAAATTCTGCTGGTCGACGATCATGCCATCGTGCGCGAAGGCTACCGGCGGCTCCTCGAGGACGAGCCGGGCATCCATGTCGTCGGTGAGGCTGGCAATGCCGCGCAGGCCTGCGAGCGTGCGCGCACGCTCGGCCCGGATGTGGTGGTGATGGACATCGCTCTCCCGGGAAGCAGCGGAATCGAGGCGACACGCCGCATGCTGAAGGATCAGCCGCACCTGCGCGTATTGATGTTCAGCATGTACGATGACGCGATCTACGCCGCGCGCGCGCTGGAAGCCGGCGCCCTGGGCTTTCTCAGCAAGGCGAGCGCGCCGGAAGTGCTGGTGCAGGCGATCCATGCAGTCTCCAGGGGAGAGCGCTACGTGAGTCCGGACGTGGCGACCAACATGGCGGGGGCGGCGGCGCAGCCCGGCAGATCGGATCTGGGCGCTCTGACGCCGCGCGAGTTCGAAGTCCTGCGCCTGCTCGTGCAGGGAGAGACCGTCAGGAGCATCAGTGAGACGCTCGCACTCTCGGAGAAGACCGTCGCCAACCATCAATCGGCCATCCGCGAGAAGCTCGGCGCAAGGAACAGCGCGCAGCTCGCACGGCTTGCCTCACGGCTCAATTTGAGCGTGAAGCCAGACTGATAAAGCAACATCATCCGCCGCGCCGGATGCACGGGTGGTCGACTCGCCCCGGCACTGCCATGCGCAGGGCACGATCCGGCGCAGCGCCATTTGACAGCGCCCGCGTTCCGCACAAGCATCTCAGGGTCCGAACCGATCCGGGAGCCGCCGTGAAGCATCTTTCCCTCTCCGTTTCCCTGCTCTGCTGCCTCTTCGCGGCCGCTTCCCTTGCGCATGCCGATGCGCCGCCGGCCTCCGGTCCGCTGGTGCTGAAGGCCGCCCACATCTTCGATGCCGTATCCGGCAAGCTCGCCGACAATGGCGTGGTGGTGGTACAGGGCGGCAAGATCACGGGCATCGGCGCGGGCGCGCAGATCCCGGCCGGGGCGCGCGTCATCGATCTCGGCGACGCCACGCTCATGCCCGGTATGATCGACGCGCACGTGCACCTGGACGATCAGTTCGAGGACAACTGGTACAAGGGCTTCTACCAGGGCCTGATGCGGGTGCCCGCCGAGCAGGCGCTGTATGCGGCGCACTATGCCCAGGAAACCTTGGATGCAGGTTTTACCAGCGTGCGCGATCTGGGCTCGGTGTATTACATCGCCGCTGCGCTGCGCAACGCCATCGATGCCGGTGTGATTGACGGTCCGCGCATGATCGTCGCCAACTATGCCATTGGCTCAACGGGAGGCCACGCCGATAGCGACCCGTTGCCGCCGAACGTGGCCGCGCCTTTCGGTCCGGAACGGGGCGTATGCAATGGTCCCGACGAATGCCGTGCGGCGGTGCGCTACCAGATGAAGTACGGCGCAACGGTCATCAAGTTCATGCCCTCGGGCGGCGTTCTTTCCTTGACCGACCCGGTGGACGTGCCGGAGCTCAGCCAGGCCGAGATGGACGCCATCGTCTCCGAGGCCCATGCGTGGCACCGCAAAGTCGCCGCCCATTGCCACGGCGACCTGGCCGCCAAAATGGCCATTCGCGCGGGAGTGGATTCCATCGAGCACGGCACTTTCCTCAAGGACGATACCCTGAGGCTCATGAAGGAGAAGGGCGTGTATCTGGTGCCGACGCTCTATGCGGGCTACTGGGTTGGCCGGAAGGCCGACACCTATCCGCCGGCCGTGCGCGTGAAGGCGCTGGCCGCCGCTGCGCAAATGCAGATCATGTTCCAGCATGCGGTGAAGATCGGCGTGCCCGTCGCCTTCGGCACGGATTCGGCCGTCGAGCCCCACGGCACCGACGCCCAGGAATTCTGGCTGATGGTGAAGAACGGCATGACCC
>JAGWPE010000392.1 GCA_028870635.1 Gammaproteobacteria bacterium
GCCGCGGCGGCCGGCGGCGCGACGGGCTGCTCGGACTGTGGACGCAGGGGCTGGCGCGTAGCGCAGGCAGCAAGCGCCGCGAGCGCGGTAATCAGCAATGCAATACGAGTGGCTCGAAGTCTTTCCGTCGCCAAGTTCCCGACCCTCTGAAAGGCGTGTTAACTTCTTCTGGCAGCGGAGCGTTTCCTGGGGCGCCCGCACTTACGCCAGCGGGTCTCAGGGTGCTCCGGCCTCCGACCTTACTTATTCGGACGCGGAAATTTAACCGGTAACTTCACACTATTGCCAGTACTTCATGGCATCCACGCACAAATCGCAGTTCCAGGAGCCGCACGCCGCGCGCATGGCGTGGTGGTCCGGGGCGCTCGGCAGCGCGCTCATCGCCGCGGAATCGCAGCTGCTCGGCGAGGCGCTCGAGGACGTGTTTGGCTGGGAATTGCTGCAGATCGGCGCCTGGGGCGGCGGCCGGGAGTTGTTGTCCGGCGCGCGCACGCGCCATCAGGCCATCCTGGCTCCGGCCGGGCTGTCGGCAAGCGCCGACATCCGCGCGCGTCCCACCCAGCTCCCCATCATCAGCGATTCGATCGATGCGGTCCTGCTGCCGCACATCCTGGAGTTCGCCACCGATCCCTATGCCATCGTGCGCGAGGCGGATCGCGTGCTCGTCGGCGAGGGGCGGCTGCTCGTGCTCGGCTTTCGGCCATGGAGCCTCTGGGGTGTCCGCGCGCGCTGGAGCCGCAGCGGCTTTCCGCCCGGCATGCGCCGCGTGCTGTCCGAACGCAGGATCCGCGAATGGCTGGTGCTGCTCGGGTACGAAGTGGTATCGGCCCAGCATTATTTGTTCCGCGGCCCCTGGAGCCGCGGGCTCGCCGCGGGCCATGAGACGGGCTATGGCGCGGGCCGGATGCTGCGGCGGGGACTCACGTATCCGCTGCCCGCCAACGCCTATCTGCTCAAGGCGCGCAAGCGCATCTACACCCTGACACCCATCCGGCCGCGATTTCGCGAGCGCCCCGCGGTGCTCGGCGGCCTGGTCAAGCCCACCCCGCGCTCGCACGCGTGAGATGCAGCAAAAGGATTCGACACGGTGAGTCCAACGAGTGAGGGAACCGCGAGCGTCGTCGACATTTATACCGACGGCGCGTGCCGCGGCAATCCGGGGCCCGGCGGCTGGGCGGCGTTGCTGCTGTTCGGGGGGCGCGAGAAGGAGCTGGCGGGCGCCGAGGCGCTGACGACCAACAACCGGATGGAGTTGACCGCGGTCATCCGCGCGCTCGAGGCGTTGAGGCGCCCGGTGAGTGCGCGCGTGTATACCGACTCGGAATACGTGCGGCGCGGCATCCGCGAATGGATCAAGGCCTGGAAGGCGAGGGGTTGGCTCACGGCGGACCGCAAGCCGGTGAAGAACCAGGATCTCTGGCAGCGGCTCGATGAGCTCGCGGCCGGTCATTCCATCGAGTGGCATTGGGTGCCGGGCCACGCGGGCGTGCCCGGCAACGAGCGCGTCGACCGGCTCGCCAATGAGGCCATCGACGCGATGGCGTCGGACTGATCAGGCACGAGGATCGCGCTGGAAAATACTGCTAGACTTCATGCATGCGACAGATCGTTCTCGATACCGAGACCACCGGTCTCGAGCCGTCGCTCGGACACCGGATCATCGAGATCGGGTGCGTCGAGCTCCTCAGCCGCCGGGTCACCGGCCGCACCTTCCACCGCTACTTGAACCCGGAGCGTGACATCGACCTCGGCGCGGAGGCGGTGCACGGACTGCAGCGCGAGGATCTCGCGCGCCAGCCGCGCTTCATGGAGATCGTGGACGAGCTGCTCGAGTTCATCGGCGGCTCGGAGCTCGTGATCCACAACGCCGAGTTCGATATCTCCTTCCTGGATGCGGAGCTGCGCCGCGCCGGCCGCACGGTCGTGATGAGCGAGTTCTGCCGCGTCCTCGATACGCTGGTGCTCGCCCGGGAGATGCATCCCGGCCAGCGCAACAACCTGGATGCGCTCTGCAAGCGCTACAACGTCGACAACTCCCGCCGGGAGCTGCACGGGGCGCTGCTCGATGCGCGCATCCTCGCGGACGTCTATCTCGCGATGACCGGCGGCCAGGTGACGCTCGCTCTTGCGGAAAGCGCCGCCGGCGGCCCCGCTCTCGGGGCAGGCCAGGTCCGCGCCCTCGTGCGCCCGCCCGCGCCGCTGCGCGTGATCTGCGCCACGGAGCAGGAGCTGCGCGCCCACCGCGACATGCTGGCTCTGATCGCGAAGTCGAGCGGCGGCCAGTGCCTCTGGCCCACCGCCGGCGATGACCCGGCTGCCGAAGCGAATCGCGCCTGAGTGGACCTCATGTTGCACCTGCGCAAGTGCCGCATCGGCATCGTGGGCCTGGGCTACGTCGGCCTGCCCCTGGCGGTGGAGTTCGGCAAGCACTTCGACACGGTCGGGTTCGACATCAAGCCGCACCGCATCGCGGAGCTCGCCAGCGGCCGTGACAGCACGCTCGAGGTCACGCGCGCGGAGCTCAAATCGTCCCATCGGCTCTCCTTCAGCACGGACATCGGCAGCCTGAAGCGCTGCCGCGTCCTCATCGTGACGGTGCCCACGCCCATCGATGAGTACAAGCGGCCGGATCTGACCCCGCTCGTGAAGGCGAGCGAGACGGTGGGCAAGGCTCTCACCAAGGGTGCGGTGGTCGTGTACGAGTCCACCGTCTACCCGGGCTGCACCGAGGAGGTCTGTGTGCCCATCCTCGAGCGGGAGTCGGGCCTGAAGTTGAACCGGGACTTCTTCGTCGGCTACAGCCCGGAGCGGATCAATCCCGGGGACAAGGAGCATCGGCTCACCACCATCAAGAAGGTGACGTCGGGCTCGACGCCCGAGGCCGCGGAGTTCATCGACAAGCTCTACGGGACCATCGTCAGGGCGGGCACCCACAAGGCTTCCAGCATCAGGGTGGCCGAGGCGGCCAAGGTCATCGAGAACACGCAGCGCGACGTCAACATCGCGCTCATCAACGAGCTGGCGCTGATCTTCAACCGCCTGGGACTCGACACCGAGGAGGTGTTGAACGCCGCGGGATCCAAGTGGAACTTCCTGCCTTTCAGGCCGGGGCTGGTGGGCGGTCACTGCATCGGGGTGGACCCGTACTACCTCACCCACAAGGCGCAGTCGATCGGCTATCACCCGGAGATGATCCTCGCGGGACGGCGGCTCAACGACAACATGGGGCTCTACGTGGCCGGCGAGATCATCAAGCTGATGACCGCCAAGCGCATCCACGTCAAGGGCGCGCGCACGCTCGTGCTCGGCATGACGTTCAAGGAGAACTGCCCCGACATCCGCAACTCCAAGGTCATCGATGTGGTGCGGGAGCTGGAGAAATACGGCGCCGACGTCGACATCTACGACCCCTGGGCGGACGGGCAGGAGTGCCGTCACGAGTACGGCGTGCGCCCCATCCGGACACTGAAGCCGAAACACTACGATGCCGCCGTGGTTGCGGTGGCGCACCGGGAGTTTCGTGAATTGGGGGCCGAGGGCGTGCGGCGGCTCTGCAGGAAAAACCACGTGCTCTACGACATCAAGCACGTCTTCCCTGCCGCGGAGGCCGACGGCCGCCTATGAAGATCCTCGTGACGGGCGCGGCCGGGTTCATCGGCTCTCACACCGCTCACAATTTGCTGGCGCGCGGGCACGAGATCGTCGGACTCGACAACCTCAACGACTATTACGACGTCACGCTCAAGCATGCGCGGCTCGAGCGGCTGAAGAAGCAGGCGGGCTTCAGCTTCGTGAAGCTGGACCTCGCCGACGATGCGGGAATGAAGGACCTCTTCGCCCGCGAGAAATTCCAGCGCGTCGTGCATCTGGCCGCCCAGGCCGGAGTGCGGTACTCCCTGCAGAATCCGCACAGCTACGTGCACAGCAACGTTACAGGCACTCTGAACGTCCTCGAAGGCTGTCGGCACAACGGCGTCGAGCATCTGGTGTACGCATCGACCAGCTCCGTCTACGGCGCCAACACCGACATGCCGTTCTCGCCGCACCGGATTGCGGACCATCCGCTGACCATCTATGCCGCCACGAAGCGCGCGAACGAGCTGATGGCGCACACCTACTCCTCGCTGTTCAAGCTGCCGACCACGGGACTGCGGTTCTTCACGGTGTACGGTCCCTGGGGACGGCCGGACATGGCGCTCTTTCTCTTCACGCGCAACATCCTGGAAGGCAAGCCGATCGACGTCTTCAACAACGGCCACCACCGGCGGGACTTCACGTATGTGGAGGACATCGCGGAAGGCGTCGCGCGGGCATGCGAGCGGGTGGCACAGCCCTCGTCAACGTGGGACGGCGCCTCACCCGACCCGGCAACGAGCCGCGCGCCGTTTCGCCTCTACAACATCGGCAATCACCAGCCGGTGGAGCTCATGCGCTACATCGAGGTGATCGAGGAGTGCCTGGGAAAGAAGGCGCAGAAGAACTTCCTGCCGCTGCAGGCCGGCGACGTGCCGGAGACCTTCGCCGACATCGAGGACCTGGTGCGGGACGTGGGGTACCGGCCGGCGACGCCCATCGAGGTAGGGGTGCGGCGGTTCGTCGAGTGGTACTGCGAGTATTACGGGCATAAAAACCCCTGATACTTGTCGATGGGCGCAAAGTCGCCTGCGGCGCGTTGCTCGACCCATCCTGGGCCTCGGCCCTTCGGGCCCGGCGCTCGCGCCGTCCAAAATCGCTCCCGGCGATTTTGTGCGCGGCCAGCCTAATCACAGCGCTTGATCCCGCGGCCCAGGGAGCGGCCCTGGGCCGCTTAGTCATTTGCTTTCGGGCTAGAATTACCGTTTACGCTTACCGCAGGTACGCCCGTGACGAAGCCGTCTTCCCCGCCCGCCATGAAGGTCCCGCTGCTGGATCTCACGCAGCAATACGAGAGGTTCGCGGCGGAGGC
>JAGWPE010000393.1 GCA_028870635.1 Gammaproteobacteria bacterium
AACGAGGAGCTCGCCACCAAGGCGCGCCTGCTCGCCGAGCAGAACGTCGAGGTGGAGCGCAAGAACACCGAGATCGAGCTCGCCCGCAAGGCGCTCGAGGAGAAGGCGGCGGAGCTGGCGCTGACTTCGCGCTACAAGTCGGAGTTCCTCGCCAACATGTCGCATGAGCTGCGCACGCCGCTCAACAGCATCCTCATCCTCGGCCAGCAGCTCTCGCAGAACAGCGAGGGCAACCTGTCGAACCGCCAGGTCGAGTATGCCCGCACGATCCACTCGGCGGGCACGGACCTGCTCAACCTCATCACCGACATTCTCGATCTGTCGAAGATCGAGTCCGGAACGGTCACCGTCGAGTACGAGGACCTGAGCTTCGGCACGCTCAAGGAGACGATCGAGCGCAGCTTCCGCCACGAGGCGGAGACCCGCAAGCTCGCATTTACGCTGGACTTCGACCCGCGGCTCGCTCGCTCGATGACAACGGACTCCAAGCGCCTGCTGCAGATCCTGAAGAACCTGTTGTCGAACGCCTTCAAGTTCACGGAGCGCGGTGGCGTGCGACTGCACGTCGCGACCGCCACGGGAGGTTGGAGCCTCGACCACCCGTCGCTGAACCAGAGCGGCACCATCATCGAGTTCTCGGTGAGCGATACCGGCATCGGCATACCGCTGGAGAAGCAGCGCATCATCTTCGAGGCGTTCCAGCAGGCGGACGCCGGCACGGCACGCAAGTACGGCGGCACCGGCCTCGGCCTCGCGATCAGCCGCGAGCTCGCGCAGCTCCTGGGCGGTGAGATCCGCCTGAGCAGCTCGCCGGGCGCGGGCAGCACCTTCACACTCTATCTGCCGCAGTCGCAGGTGAGCGTTGCCCACGGGAAGGCGGCCGGCGCGGTTGCCGCGCCTGCCACGCAGGCCGCCCTGGTGCCATCCCGCACGGCAGCGGCGCGCGTAGAGGAGATCGCCGACGATCGCGCAGACATCGAGCCCTCGGATGCGGTGCTGCTCGTCGTCGAGGATGATCCGCACTACGCGCGGGTGCTGCTCGACCTGGCTCGCCGCAAGGGCTTCAAGGTGCTGGTGGCCGGCAGCGGCGAGCGGGCGCTCTCGCTGGCGGCGAAGCACAGGCCGACCGCGATCTCCCTCGATGTCTTCCTGCCCGACATGCTCGGCTGGACCGTGCTCAATCAGTTGAAGCGCAACCCCGACACGCGGCACATCCCGGTGCAGTTGCTCACGGTGGAGGATGAGCGCCAGTACGGACTCGAGCGCGGCGCCTTCTCCTTCGTCACCAAGACCATTACCACCGAGAGCCTGGAAGAGGCCCTCGACCGGCTGAAGAGCTTCACCGCCGCGCGGCCCCGCCGGCTCCTCGTGGTCGAGGACAACGCGGCCGAGCGCCTGAGCATCACCGAGCTCCTGGGATCGGCGGACATCGAGATCGCCACGGCCGACAGCGGCGCCGCCGCGCTCGATCAGATGCGCAAGGGGGCCTTCGACTGCGTGGTGCTCGACCTCGCGCTGCCCGACATTTCCGGGTTCGATCTGCTCGCGCAGGTGCAGCAGGATGCGAAGCTGCGCGAGACGCCCATCGTCGTCTTCACCGGGCGGGAGCTCACGGTGGATGAGGAGGGGGAGTTGCGGCGCCAGGCGAAGAGCATCGTGCTCAAGGGCGTGCGCTCGCCGGAGAGGCTGCTCGATGAGACGGCGCTCTTCCTGCACCGGGTGATCGCCGATCTGCCGCAGGAGAAGCAGCAGATGATCCACTCGCTGCACGAGAGCGACGATGCCCTGCGCGGGCGCAGGGTGCTGGTGGTCGATGACGACATTCGCAACGTCTTCGCGCTCAACAGCCTGCTCGAGCGGCACGAGATGCAGGTGATCAACGCCAGCAACGGCTACGAGGCGATCGAGCTCCTGGAGGCATCGGACGATCTTTCGCTGGTTCTGATGGATGTCATGATGCCTGAGATGGACGGCTACGAGACGATGCGCCGCATACGCACGAAGCCGCAGTTCAAGCTGCTGCCGATCATCGCGCTCACCGCGAAGGCCATGAAGGGCGATCGCGAGAAATGCCTGGAGGCTGGCGCTTCCGACTATGTCGCCAAGCCCGTGAACAGCGACCAGCTGCTGTCGCTGGTCCGGATGTGGCTGCGCCGCTGAGGCGTCAGGCGGCAGAGGGGTCCAACGCATGTCGCAAAGTGAAATGGAAGAGAAAGTAAGCATTCTGCTGGTCGATGATCAGCCGCAGCGGCTGGTCGCGTATCGCGCGATCCTGACCGATCTGGATCTGCATCTGGTGTGCGCGCGCTCCGGTCGGGAGGCGCTCGAGCACCTCATGGACCGCGAGTTCGCGCTCGTGCTGCTCGATGTCAGCATGCCGGACATGGACGGCTTCGAGGCGGCGAAGCTCATCCACGAGCATCCTCGTTTCGAGAAGACCCCGATCATCTTCGTGACGGGCGTGCATCTCGATGACCTCGACCGGCTGAAGGGCTACTCCCTCGGCGCGGTCGACTATGTCTCCGTGCCTATCGTGCCCGAGATCCTGCGCAGCAAGGTCTCGGTGCTCGTCGAGCTCTACTGCAAGCGCAAGGAGCTGCAGCGGACCAACGAGGAGCTGGCCCACGCCAACGCGCGCCTGTCGGAGGCCAACATCGCCCTGCAGGAGGAGAGGACGCGGGAGCTCGAGGGCTTCAACCGCAGCCTGCAGCGCGCGAACTCCGAGCTCGAGGCGGCGAACCGGTTGCTGCAGAGCGAGAACGCCGAGCGCACACGCGCCGAGCAGGCGCTGAAGGAGGCGGATCGCCACAAGGACGAGTTCCTGGCCATGCTCGCCCACGAGCTGCGCAATCCGCTGGCGCCCATTCACAGTGCGATCGAGCTGATGCGCCTGCGGCCGCTTGTCGATCCGCAGCTCAACTGGGCGCGCGAGGTCATCGCCCGTCAGCTGACGAGCCTCACTCGCCTGGTCGATGATCTGCTCGATGTCTCACGCATCACGCGCGGGAAGATCAACCTGACCCGCCAGGCCGTCGAGCTCGAAGGGCTCATCTCGCGCGCGGTCGAGACGGTGCACCCGCTCTTCGATGAGCAGAGGCATCAGCTCACTCTCGAGCTGCCGGAGCCTGGAGTCAGGGTCTTTGGCGATCCCACCCGCCTCACGCAGGCGATTTCCAACGTGCTCGGCAATGCCGCCAAGTACACGGATGCCGGCGGTCAGATTGCGCTGATCGCGGCGGTTCGCCAGGAAGACGTCGAGATTCGCGTCCGCGACAATGGCATCGGCATCAGTCCGGAGATGCTGCCGCACGTCTTCGAGCTCTTCACGCAGCTCGATCGCACCGGCTGCAGGACGCAGGGAGGACTGGGCATCGGACTGGCGCTGGTGCAGCGGCTGGTGCAGATGCACGGCGGCGAAGTCGCGGCGGCGAGCGAAGGCCCGGGCAAAGGAAGCGAGTTCGTGATCCGGTTGCCGCTGCTTCGCGATGAGGCGGAGCCGCTCGAAGCGCAGCCGCAGACGACTGCGCAAGCCGCCCCGTCGCAGAGCGGGATGGCCGCAGTCGCGACGCCCCTCCTCAGCGCGGGAGCGGCACGCATGGCTCGCAGGATCCTGATAGCGGACGACAACAACGATGCGCTGGAGAGCCTGGCAACGCTGCTGCAGTTGAGCGGGCACGAGGTCTTCACCGCGACCAACGGCGGCACGGCGCTGCAGAGCGCCGAGCGGCACCAGCCCGAGGTGGCGCTGCTCGACATCGGGATGCCGATGCTGGACGGCTACGAAGTGGCGAAGCGCATCCGGGCGCAGCCCTGGGGCCAGCGGATCACGCTGGTCGCGCTCACCGGCTGGGGTCAGGACTCCGACCGCCGCCGCTCGCGTGAGGCCGGGTTCGACTCGCACCTGGTGAAGCCGCTCGATCTGGAGATCCTCACCGATCTCCTGGCCCGCCTGCCTTCAACGCCGGCCTCGGCGCATGGCAGACCCGCGGCGAATGGCGGCCCGGCGCCGCTCGGGGCCAAGTCTTCGGCAGGCTGAGACCCAGGCCGCGGCCGGCACGATTGTCCGCCGGCCGCCGCCCGTGTAATCTTGCGCGCCCTCTCGGGCTGAGGGGGCGGCGGCCCGGTCCGCCTCTTTCCAGCTGCCGCGTCCCCGTCGTCTAGAGGCCCAGGACATCGCCCTTTCACGGCGGTAACACGGGTTCGAATCCCGTCGGGGACGCCAATGAAATCAATAAATTAGACTGCGTCGATTCCGCTTTTCGGTGGAGTCGACGTGGCCGTACTCGGCGAGGCACTCGAGCGCCGCCTCAATCGTGTCACGGTCCAATCCAGACCAGTGCTTCTGTGCCACATCGCGCAGGGTGAACGGCTTGGTCAGCTCGCTACGCCGGGCCAGCAGCGCGTGCGCCGCGGTAAGCCCGTCGTCGGTGATCGGCGCATACACCCGGCGCGCATGCCCCTCGAGGTAATCTGTCCAGTCCAGCGCCTTGCCGAGCGCATCCAGCACCGCCTGTGTGTCGCAGCCGCCGAAGTCGTGCAGGAGGACCCGTCCATCGTCGAGCTCGCGGATCGACAGCGAGGGCGAGCGGTCCTCATGCGCCGGGCAGCGGGCGAGCCACCGACCAGGACCTGACTGACGGACGCCGTCGAGGCGGTCGAGCACTGTAGCAGCGGCGCTCACTGTCTCAGACCCCGGCTGATCTCGAGGCGCCGCACCTGCTCCGGCGTGCGGGCCTTGATGAGCAGCTTCATGGCATTGGACGCCATGACCCGGCTCGGATGCGCGCGTAGACCAGGCGGCGGCGGTTGCTCTCGATCTCCTCCTCGCGGGCGGCATCAGTCGCCGCGGCCGCGGCGAGCTCAGCCTGCCGGCGCTGCCACGAGAGGCGGAGCATCAGCCAGGCGCGCTGGTGCACGGTGAGAAGGTCATTAGGTGCGCGACGGGGTTGCGGGCGAGCCGCCCGCGGTGCGATGATCATGGTGTTGGTCCTGTTGAATGACGATTGAGACGCCCGCCACCGTTGAGAGTGCTCACGATAATTGATGGGCTCATTTTCACGCTATTTGATGTGGAGTTCCCCGTTCCGCTTCCCGCGCGCTGTAAGAGAGCACGGGAAGCGGAACGGGGAACTGGATAGTCGGGGTTGAGTTGCGGGTCGGCGCGTCGCGCCGCGAGGTCAAGGGCGGGTTGCGAGCCGGTAGCCCTCGGGGCCACGCAGGATCTGACCGGCGTCGGTCAGTGCGGTGAGGCGCTCGTACAAGGTCCCGTTGCGGATGCGACACAGCGCACGCAGTTCCCCGATGGCAAGAGGGCGGTTTGCTTCGCTGATCGTGGCAGTGATGCGCTGGTCGATGGACATCGGCGCGGCCGCTGGCGCCGCGATCGATTGAACGATTTCGAGGGCGAGCGCGTCGCCCCGCTGTGCAAGCTCGAGTGTAATCGTGGGCGGGGATGGGGCGGCGCGGTGTTCGACGGTGAGCGTGAGCGCGCCGCCGGAGCGACGCAGATACAAGTTCGAGTCGCCCCAGGCGTGGAACTCGGAGGAACCGCGCAACGCCTGGCCGGCGCGCATGCGGGCGGCGGATTTGCGGGCGTGATGCACCACGAGCACGGCGAGCTGGTGTTGTCGTTGCAAGGTGCGCAGGTACGCGAGCAGCGGCGCGACTTCGCCGCTGGCGTTTTCATCGATGCGGTGCAGGCGCACGAACGGATCGAGCACCAGGAGGCGCGGCTTCAGTTGCGCGATGGTGTGTTCGAGGCGCTCGCGGTCAGCGGCCTGATCGAGGCGTACGGTGGCGGCGGTGATGACGTGCACGTCGAGGTCTTTGAACTCGCAGGCCGCGGCGGCACAGATGCCTTCGAGCCGGCGCCGCACGACATGCAGTGCATCCTCGGCGGCATAGAGCAGGACACGGCCGGGACGGGCGACGGGGAAGCGGCGCAGGCAGGCCGTGCCGGAGGCGACCGCAACGGCCAAGTCCAGGGCGAGGAAGGACTTGCAGCATTTGGGTTCCCCACCGACGATGCCGACGGCCTGTTCGGACCAGAGTCCCGTGACGAGCCAGCGCTGCTCCTCGGGGCGATCGGCGAGACGATAGGCTTGGCTTACGGGCAGCCCACTCATCGACGCCGACCGGCGACTTTGAGCTGCGTCGGGGAGGGCGTGGCAAAGAGTTCGAAGAACAGCTTCTCGTCGATTTGAGAGGCTTCGCGCTGCGCCGCGAGGGCGAGCAGTTCGCCGGCCATGTTCATCAGCGCTCGCAGGTTCCCCTGCGCGTGATCGCACAACGTGGAGATGAGCTCCGCGGTCATCAGTTTGGTGGCGCCGGCTTTCTGCAGCGTATGCCGCAGACACTCCTGCAGCTCCTCGGGCGTGTTGCGCTCGAGCGCCAGGCGCACCCGCATACGCGAGCCCAGGGGCAGGAGGTCCTCGGCGCGGAAGCGCTCGATGAGGCGCTGATCGCCGGCCAGCACGACGGTCAACAGCAGGTGCGAGTCCAAGCGCGCCGAGGCCAGCAGGCGCAGCTCGTTCAACACGGCGAGCTGCATTTCCTGACCCTCATCGGCGATCAGCACCGGGCGGCACTGGGATGCATCGATATGTCCCTGCCAGCGCGCCCGCAGCACCTTGGCGCCGCCGTGGCGGTTGTGCGGATGCAGCTCTACGCCGAACAGCTCGCCCATCTCACGGTAGAAGTCTGCCATTCCCGCCTGCGGCCGCGATAACACGCCGACCTGCACATCCCGCAGCCCCGCGAGCCGCTCGGCGAGAACGCGCAGCGTCACGGATTTGCCCAGCCCAGGCGCTCCGCTGACGACCGCAAAACCGCCCTCGCCGGCAAGTTGCTCAACGCGCCAGCAGAAGGATTCGATGCGCGCCGTCATCTGCAGCGCCTCGACCGGGACATCAGGTGCGAACGGATTCCATTTGAGTCCATACAGTGCGAGCAGTTTCTTGTTCACGGGTTCTCTCCTTCATCTTCATTGTCGGGTAGTTCGTCTTTGGGCAGATACGGTGGCGGCAGCCCCGTGGCCCGCTGCTGCCTCATCAGGTTCTCAAGGAGCGGAGCGATGCCCGTCGCGGGCGCAACCCCGGTGTCCGCCCGCTCCGCGCTGCGCCTCGCCACCGGCTCGAGCGGGCGGCGGATGCCGTTGGCATTGGCAGTCTTATCAAGCGGATACAGCCGCGCACAGGGCAGCCCCGTGTGCTCATCAACCAGGTGCACCTGGGA
>JAGWPE010000394.1 GCA_028870635.1 Gammaproteobacteria bacterium
AGACTCTCGAGCGCGCCGCGCAGGGCAACGAGATCGTTTATGTGCCCTGCCACCGCAGCCACATGGATTATCTGCTGCTGTCGTACGTCATCTATGTCAACGGGTATCCCGTGCCGCACATCGCGGCCGGCATCAATCTCAACCTGCCCATCGTCGGCCGGCTGCTGCGCATGGGCGGAGCCTTCTTTATCCGCCGCCAGTTCCGCGGCAACGGTCTCTACACCGTCGTCTTCATGAAATACCTCGCCGCGATCATGGCGCGGGGGCATTCCATCGAGTATTTCATCGAAGGCGGCCGCAGCCGCACGGGCCGCCTGCTTCAGCCCAAGACCGGGATGCTCTCCATGACCGTGCGCAGCTTCCTGCGCGACCCCGCGCGGCCCGTAGTTTTCCTGCCCGTCTATTTCGGCTACGAGCGCGTCGTCGAAGGAGCGACTTACGTGGGCGAGCTTTCCGGCAAGCCGAAGGAGAAGGAAAGCGTGCTCGGCCTCTTGCGCTCGCTGCGGAAGCTCCGGGAGCGCTTTGGCCGCGTGCACGTCAACCTCGGTGAGCCCATTGCACTCGCGGACGTCCTGGATCGGCACGACAATGGGTGGCGCACGCGAGCGTTCGACGAAGACGCTCGCGCCCCCTGGATCGCCGCCGCGGTCGACGACCTCGCCGGGCGCATCATGCGCAGCATCAACGCCGCCGCGGCGGTTACTCCGATCAACCTGCTCGCGATCACCCTGCTCGCCATGCCGCGGCAGGCCCTTCCGGCAGCCGACCTGGAGCGCCAGATCGACCTCTATCGCGCGCTGCTGCGCGGATTTCCGTACAGCGGCCGCATCACTGTCACGGAGCTGAGCGGCGCCGGCATCATCGCCTACGGCGAAGCGATGAAAGTAGTGCAGCGCCAGAAGCACGCGCTGGGCGACATCGTGCGCATGAGCGATGAGAGCGCCGTTCTCGCCACCTATTTCCGCAACAACGTGCTGCACCTCTTTGCCATGCCGTCCCTCCTGGCCTGCGTCTTCTCCAGTAACGCCGAAGTGCGGCACGAGGACATCCATCGCCTCGCCTGGCGCATCTATCCCTACATAGCCGAGGAGCTGTTCCTTCCCTGGAGCGAGGACGAGCTGCCTGCCGTGGTCGATGGGATGCTCGACTGCATGCGCCAGCATGGCCTGATCCATTGCGACGCCGCGCGCACCGTCTGGCGCCGGCCCGCGCCCTCATCAGGCGAGGCGATGCAGCTTTCCGTGCTCGCGCAAGCGACCATTCAGACGATAGAGCGCTACTACCTGGTCATCTCGCAGCTCGTCGCCGCCGGCAGCGGCGAGATTTCGCAGTCAGTGCTCGAGGAGCGCTGCCAGTTGAACGCCCAGCGCATCACGATGCTGTACGGCCTCAACTCGCCCGAGTTCTTCGACCGCACCCTCTTCGAGAACTTCATCGACCTGTTGCGCCGCCGGAGCGTGATCCGCTCGAGCGCCGCGGGCAAGCTGGAGTTCGACGACGTGCTGATGCGAGTGGCCGCCGACGCGCAGTTCGTGCTGAGCGAGCAGATCCGCCACAGCATCCTGCAAGTCACGCATGGCTGATTTGCGCCGCGGTCCTCAGCCGTCCCAGCGCACTTTCCCCCGCAGTTGCTTGGTTGCGCGCCGCTGAGTCTTCGTATCCAGGCGGCGCTCTCGCGAGGCCCGGGTCGGCCGAGTAGGCCTGCGCGCCTTGGGCGCCACCAATGCGCGCCGTACGAGGTCCGCCAGCCGCTCCAGCGCCTCCCGCCGGTTCCCTTCCTGAGTGCGCTGATTGCGCGCCACGATGATCAGCGCGCCATCGCCGGTGACCCGCCGCCCCGCCAGCACCCTCAGCCGATCCTTCGCTGCCGGCTCGAGCGACTCCGTGCCCGCAAGATCGAACCGCAGCTGTACCGCCGTGGCCACCTTGTTGACGTTCTGTCCGCCTGGTCCCGAGGCGCGCACGAAGGACCACGTAAAGTCCCGGTCAGGGAGCGCGAGGCTTCTATTGATCTCGACAGGCATGGCGCTGCGGGCCTCGAGGACGCGCCCCGTCAGGCGTTGAGGTCGGGAATGAGCTCGCTCTCGAGACGAGTGATCTGGTCCTTCAGCATCAGCTTGCGCTTCTTCAGCCGTTTGAGCTGCAGCTCGTCCACATGAGCGTCGAGTGCCAGACGTGTGATCACCTCGTCGAGGTCGCGGTGCTCGATGCGCAGCTGGCGCAGCTTTTCCATGTTGCGGAACAGCTCGCGGTCGACGTTGTCTTCGATTTCCGCCATGAGTTTCGCCGGAGTTTTCTAAGGACACTTACGCCATCAAAGGCGGGTCTCAGAGGGCTCCGCCCTCGCGGTGACGGCGGGCCAAAGCCCGGAGCGAGGCGTTTCCTGGGACCCTTATGCTTGCGTAGGCGGCTCTCAGAGGCCGGCGCGCCGCTCATCATACGCTTGGACGGCGCCGGGGGCCTTGAAAAGCCGCTTCCCCGGCGTCATCTCCACCGCTACGGGCTCGATCAAGGTTTGGCGCGCGGCTTCCGGCGCCGGGAGTGCCCTGATCCACCATGGCCGGCCGCATGTCCCCCGGAATGCCCGCCGGAATGGCCCGAGTGGCCCGAATGGTGCGGCCGTCGCGGCCCGCCGCGCGTGGGCCGGCGGCGGTGCGGCGCAGGCTCCCCCTCGGCGAGTCCGGCGGCAAGCAGGTCCGGTCCGATCGGCGCAGAAGGGATCTTGTGGCCGATGTAGCCCTCGATGTCGGGCAGGGAGACGGCGAACTCCTCGCAGGCGAAGCTGATGGCGTCCCCCTCCGCGCCGGCGCGCGCCGTGCGGCCGATGCGGTGGACATAGTCGGCGGCATCCTGCGGCAGGTCGAAATTGAAGACGTGGCTGACATCGGGGATGTGCAGTCCGCGCGAGGCGACATCGGTGGCGATCAGCACTGCGAGATCGCCATTGTGGAAGTCGCGCAGAAAGCGCAGCCGCTTGGCCTGCGGCACGTCGCCCGAGAGCGCCTGCGCGTGGAACCCGTTGGCTTTGAGAACGCTCTCCAGCCGTTCCGCCATGCGTTTGGTGTTGACGAAGATCATCGTGCGCCGCGCCTCGCTCTGGCGCAGCAGTCCGACGAGCAGCGGAACTTTCTCCTCCATCGCGGGGTAATACATGATCTGGCGCACGCGATCGACGGTCATCTTGTCCGGCTCGATGCGCACCAGCTCGGGGTTGTTCATGTGCTCGTAGGCGAGCTCCAGCACCCGGTAGGAGAGCGTTGCGGAGAACAGCATCGATTGCCGGCGCTCCGGCGGCGGCAGGCGGCGCAGGATGTAGCGGATGTCCGCGATGAAGCCCAGATCGAACATGCGGTCGGCCTCATCGAGCACCAGCACCTGCGCGTGCTTCATGTCGAACACGTGCTGTTTGTAGTAGTCGATCAGGCGGCCCGGCGTGCCGATCAGCACGTCGATGCCTTCTGAGAGCTGCCGCCGCTGCTTCTCGTAGTCGATGCCGCCGTAGACGACGGCGTGCACGAGACCCGTGTGCCGGCCCAGCGTTTCGGCGTCATGGTGGATCTGCACCGCGAGCTCGCGGGTGGGCGCCACTATGAGCGCCCGGATGGACGTGCGGTTGCGGCCCGCCGGCGCAGGGTGCGTGAGCAACGTGTGGTACAGGGCGACCAGGAACGCGGCAGTCTTGCCGGTGCCGGTTTGCGCCTGTCCGGCGACATCCCGGCCGGAGAGCGCTATCGGCAGCGTCTGGGCCTGGATCGGGGTGCAGTGTGCGAAGCCGGCGTCGCGAACGCCCTGCAGGACGGGCGGCGCGAGGCCGAGGCTGTCGAAGGTAGGAGAGTGTGGCTCAGTCATCAATAAAGGCTTATATTGTTGCACCGATGGGTTGGCGGGCCTTGCAAAATCGGCCCGGAAGCGCTACAAAGCGTATCAAGACGGCGGGCCAACGGCCCCCACCTGCCGGCCAGGTTTCTTCCAGCAGGCTTTTCCTAATAGGCTCAAGCTCGATACTCATTTCACGAGTTAGTGTAACCGTTTGACGGGTGCTTCTGGCACGGACTTTCCCGGTCCCCCGCCCGTTTTCGCCAATTCAAGTCCTTCGCAAGACGAAGACCACCACTTTCGCACTCTGTATTCGACGGAGGTTCAACCGCGTGAGCAATCCGCACATCGTGCATACCACTGACGCCGCCTTTGCCCAGGACGTTCTCCAGTCCGACAAGCCCGTACTCCTCGATTTCTGGGCGGAGTGGTGCGGTCCCTGCAAGATGATCGCGCCGATCCTGGACGAGATCGC
>JAGWPE010000395.1 GCA_028870635.1 Gammaproteobacteria bacterium
GCGCGACGACCCCGGTGTAGTCAATCCGGCCTCGGTTGCCACGCGCGAGCTGCCGCCCACCCCACAAGAGGCGGAGCGCGCGAGCTCCCGGCACGCCGCTGCGAGCCCGCCCACGAGTGAGCCGCCGCCGAAACCAACACCCGCGCCGCCCGATTTGAGCTGACAACGTCGCCGGGCCGCGCGCGGCTCTTGACTTTCGCGCCTCGAGCCAAAAGAATCCGCGCCCAGCTCAGTCACCCTGGAATCGTATGGACCCAAGCCCTAGTAGCCGCTTCATCGCCGTCTGACAGGCGAGACGCATACAGGGCGGCGGTCCTGCAATCCCGCCTCCTCATCGTCTCGCCACCCGGCGCGGGACGATGCATGAGCCGAATCTGGCTCCCCGCATCCTCCATGAAGGGCTCTCGACACGGCGCGCGTCGCACGCGCGGGCCTGACAGGCTCGCTCCGACGCCGCATCGCGAAGCACGTTTTTCGAGGATTTGCGCATGTCTTACTCTGATGCTTTCACCGCGGCTGCCGATGCCGCGCTGGATGACGCCCACAGCGGCGACATCCATGGCGCCTTCGGCACCATTTGCCGCCACGATGTCGGACCCCGCAGCGGTTGGGGGGCGCGACTGCGGACGTTGCTCGCCATCCTGGGCCCAGGGCTCATCGTCATGGTGGGCGACAACGATGCAGGAGCCTTCGGGACCTATGCGCAGGCCGGACAGAACTATGGCACGACGCTGCTATGGACGCTGCTCCTGCTCGTGCCCGTGCTCTATGTGAACCAGGAGATGGTGCTGCGCCTAGGGGCGGTGACGCGCGTCGGACACGCGCGGCTCATCCTCAAGCGTTACGGCAAGTTCTGGGGTGCGTTCAGCGTCATCGATCTCTTCCTGCTGAACGCGCTCACCATCGTTACCGAGTTCATCGGTATCAGCCTGGCGCTCTCCTATCTCGGGGTCTCGCGTCCCCTCGGCGTGCTCGCCGCGGCCGCTGTCATCGTTGCCGCGGCCGGCACCGGCGACTTTCGGCGCTTCGAGCGGTTCTCCATGCTGCTCGTGCTGGGCAGCCTGCTGCTCGTTCCAGTGCTCGTCTGGGTGCATCCGCCCGCGGCCCAGCTGGCACACGATTTGGTGGTGCCGCATCTGCCGCAGGGCAGGCTGAGCGAGATCATGCTGCTCATCATCGCCATCGTCGGCACGACGGTGGCGCCGTGGCAGCTCTTCTTCCAGCAGAGCTATGTCATCGACAAGCGGATCACGCCGCGCTTCATGCGCTACGAGCGTGTCGATCTGTGCCTGGGTATCGCCCTGGTGGTCCTCGGCGCCGTTGCCATGATCGGATTCACGGCGGCCACCTTCGCTGGGCGTGCGGAGTTCGGCGCCTTCCAGGACGCGGGCGCGGTTGCCGCGGCTCTCGGCAAGTACGTCGGCCACGCTGCGGGGGTGTGCTTCGCGGTCGCTTTGATCGATGCGAGCGTGATCGGCGCCATGTCCGTGTCGCTCTCGACGGCGTACGCGATTGGCGACGTGCTGTCGCTACGGCACTCACTGCACAATCGGCCAAAGGATGCGAAGACCTTCTATGCCGTATATGGCGGGCTGATTGCGCTGGCGGCGGCTCTCGTGCTGACACCCGGCACGCCCCTCGGCCTGCTCACCAACGCGGTGCAGACGCTGGCGGGAGTATTGCTGCCGAGTGCGACGGTCTTCCTGTTGCTCCTCTGTAATGACGAGGAGGTCCTCGGACCGTGGGTGAACGGCGCCTGGCTCAACCTCTTCACCGGCATGGTGATCGGGGTGCTGCTGCTGCTGTCCGTCGTCCTGACCGCCGCCGTGCTCTTCCCGGGGCTGAGCGCCGGTGCCATGGTCGCGATCCTCGGCGGCGGCGCGGCGCTCGGTCTCATTGCGGCGGTACCGCCGTTCGTCAAGACGCTGCGCGCGCCCGCGTGGCGCATCGACCCGCGACTGCGCGATTCCTGGCGCATGCCCGCCCTGACCTCGCTGGGAGCCGCGCGGGTCACACCGCTCACTCGAGTCTCGATGCTCGCCCTGCGCGGTTACCTCGTCATCGCGGGCGGACTCGTGGTCCTGAGAATGGTGGAGTTGGCCGGCGTGCATCTCTGACGCCTGGAAAGGGACCCGAGGTGTCGGCCGCGCATGGCGGCCGGCCGCTCAGGTGCAGGGGCCGCCGAGCAGCCCGGCCCGCAACTCGGGGCTGGGAGGCGAGGAGCCGAGCCAGATCGCGAAAAAGGCCCTGGCGAAGTCATCGCCCGGGATCGTGCCCTTGACGGCCCCATCGAGGGAGTACTGAACGCCAACTCCCGGAATGCGAAGAAACGTCATCCGCTGGCCGGAGCTGACGCTCGTCATCCAACCGTCGAGCTGCGCGATACGGCTCTGGAGCTGCGCAAGCTGGCCCCGGGCGCTCTTCTCGAAGCCTTCCCGCCAGGCGTCGCGCAGCTGACCCGCAGTCACGTGAAAGACGAACCGCAGCTCGATCTCCGCCGGATCACTGGAGCTCAAGACCGCCGCGGCGTCGGAGGTGGGGTGCCCCACGTAGAGCGCCCCGACGTAAACTTTGATGCCGAAGATCGTCGCCTTGCGCAGGCCGAGGCCATTGAGCGTGAGCGTTGCGCCGTGAGCCTGGAGATGCCCCGGAAAAGAGACGCCGCCGCATTCCCGGGCAGCCGCCGTGGCGGCAGGGGCCGCGCACAGGCAAAGCAGAAGAGCCGCCGAGGCGATGATGGGCAATGAGGCGAAAGACGCGCGCGTGCTCATGAACCCCTCCCAGGCGCCGCATTCGATGTGCGGTGCCGCCGAAGCCTAGCACGACATCAGGCTGCGGAGGCCGGCGCCCCCGGCCCGCGATACTCGCAACCACTGGTGCAGGTCTCGTGGATGACGATCCGGCTCAATGCAGGCAGGCGCGGCGAGAGCCGCTCCCAGAGCCACGCCGCCAGGCGCTCGCTGGTCGGATTCTCGAGCCCGGCAATCTCATTGAGGTAGCGGTGATCGAGCGCCTCATGGAGCGGGGCGAAGGCGGCGGAGAGCTCGGCAAAATCGCACACCCAGCCGAGGTGCGGGTCGAGCGGGCCCGAGACATGCACGGCTACCCTGAAGGAGTGCCCGTGCAGCCGGGCGCATTTGTGGCCGGGTGGAACGTTGGGCAGCCGGTGCGCCGCCTCGATGCGGAATTCCTTGAAGATCTCCATCCGTGGCAATGTACCAAAGCCCATGCGACGCACAATCACCGGGTACCACCGCGACGAGGAGAGCCACTGGGTGGCCGAGCTCGACTGCGGACACAATCAGCACGTGCGCCACAGTCCGCCGTGGGTCGTGCGTCCTTGGGTCACGACACCGGCGGGGCGGCAGAGCATGCTGGGAACGGAGCTGGATTGTCGCAAGTGCGATCGGGGGGAGGGGACGGATAGAGGCTGATCTTAGGCTGTGAGGAAGAGGGCCGTGCCACTGGCCGTCCATGGCGGCAGGGCCCCCGGCCCGCGCATCCGTGCGCGGGCGCTCGCCGGAGCGAGGACACGTTAAGTGTCCTCGCTGAAAGGCACCGGCGAGCCCTCGCTGAAAGGCACCGGCTTACCCATGCCGGGGCAGAGCGTGCGTATGGACGGCCGCGAGCCGCGCGTTGCCGATTTCGCGAACGGCGCGCGCGACAGCTTGCCGCTGACATTCCCGGCTTTCTGCGAAGGCGCCGAGGTCGCGCGAGTCATACCCCGGGCAGACCGTCCGCGCGGCGCTTACGATGCGCTCGTAAAGCGCGCGCGCGCTCTGGTCCGTCGAGAGGTCGCGGAAGTCGTAGTAGACCGTGGCCTGGGGCGCGGCGGCCGGCTGAGCGGCACCTGCCATCGCGGGCGATCCGAGCAA
>JAGWPE010000396.1 GCA_028870635.1 Gammaproteobacteria bacterium
TCTGCTGCGTCGAGGAGAGCTCGATCTTGCCCTTCTCGGCCGCCTCCTTCAGACGCTGCATCGCCAGCGGGTCCTTGCGCACGTCGACGCCGGACTCCTTCTGGAATTCCTCGGCCAGGAAATTGATGATCTTGAGGTCGAAGTCCTCGCCGCCGAGGAAGGTGTCGCCATTGGTCGAAAGCACCTCGAACTGGCGCTCGCCGTCGACTTCCGCGATCTCGATGATCGAGACGTCGAACGTGCCGCCGCCCAGATCGTAGACGGCGATCTTGCGGTCGCCGCCCTGCTTGTCCAGGCCATAGGCGAGCGAGGCTGCCGTCGGCTCGTTGATGATGCGCTTCACCTCGAGGCCGGCAATGCGGCCGGCATCCTTGGTCGCCTGCCGCTGGGAATCGTTGAAGTACGCGGGAACGGTGATCACCGCCTCCGTTACTGGCTCACCGAGGTAGTCCTCCGCCGTCTTCTTCATTTTCATGAGCACCCGGGCGGAGACCTCCGGAGGTGCCATCTTCTTGCCCTGCACATCCACCCATGCGTCGCCGTTATCGGCGCGCGCGATCTTGTAGGGCACCATCTTGATATCGCGTTGCACAACCTCGTCCTCGAACTTACGCCCGATGAGACGCTTGATGGCGAACAGGGTGTTCTGCGGATTGGTGACCGCCTGGCGCTTGGCAGGCTGGCCGACCAGCACCTCGTTGTCCTTGGTGAAGGCGACGATCGATGGGGTGGTACGGTCGCCCTCGCTGTTCTCGATCACGCGAGGCTTGCCGCCCTCCATGATGGCCACGCACGAATTGGTCGTGCCGAGGTCGATGCCGATTACCTTTGCCATGTGTCTACTCCGCCGAAATCTCTTTCAAAAGGGGTATGCCGTCGATGCACTTTTTGGGTGTTCGCGGCGCCGATTCAAGGCCGGCCGGCGTCTTTTGCGTGCGCCTGGCGCCGGCCCCCGGGGCTCAACCCTCGGCCGGTGCCTTGGCCACGATCACCCGCGCAGGCCGGATGACCCGCCCGTTGAGCTCGTAGCCGGTCTGCACCACCTGAAGCACGGTATCGGGCTTCGCGCCGGCGGACTCCTGGGCGAGCATCGCCTCGTGCCGGGTCGGATCGAAGGTCTCGCCGACGGGGCTGATGGGAGCGATTCCGAGCCTCTCCAGCGCCTTGGCGAGCAGCTGCAGCGTCGCTTCCTGACCCTGCTTGAGGCTGCGGGCGTCGACGTCGGCCCGGTCAGCGCTCTGCACTGCCAGCTCCAGGCTGTCGCGCACGGGCAGCAGCTCGGCCGCGAATTTCTCCAGGCCGTAACGATTGGCCGCCTCGATGTCGCGCTGCGCGCGCTTGCGCACATTGTCGAGCTCCGCCACGGCGCGCAGGTACTGCTCCCGGTGGGCGCGTGCGCGCTCCTCGGCCTCGGTGAGAGCCTGCTGCAGGCGCTCGAGCTCCGCCAGCGGCGTGGCCGATCCCGGCATCCCGGCCGATTGCGCGCCCGGAGCGGTTCGACCGCCGTTCTCCTCCGTACCCATCAAGTCACCCCATAAAGTCACAAAGCTGCCCGCAAAGCGGCAGGATGCCGACGTTGCGGCAATGAAGTATAGGTTTACCGCCGGGAATTCAAGGCGGCGCCGAGAAGCTTTGCGGTCATGTCCACGATGGGGATCACCCGCTCGTAGGCCATGCGCGTCGGGCCTATGACCCCGAGCACCCCGACCACCGAGTCCGACGAGCCGTAGGGCGCGGTCACCACGCTGCAGTCATCCAGGATCTGATAGCCCGACTCATGGCCGATGAAGATCTGCACCCCCTCGGCCCGCAGGCTCTGGTCGAGCAGGTGCAGGAAGTCGCGCTTCTCGTTGAACGCCTCGAACAGGCGGCGCAGCTTCTCGACGCTCGAGAGCTCCGCGACCCCCATGAGATTGGTCTCGCCCTTGATGACGTACTCGAGCCGGTCGTCGCCGCTGGCGCCCGCCTCGAATACGTGCTGCGCCATCGAGATGGCGTCCAGCATGACCTGGTTCATGTGGGCCCGCGTCTCGCTCAGCTGCCGCAGGATCTCCTGGCGCACCTGCGCCAGCGAGCGGCCGCGGAATTGCTCGTTGAGGAAGTTGGACGCCCGCTTGAGCTCATCGGGCGAGTAGTACCGCTCGAGCTGGATGATCCGGTTCTGCACCTCGCGCTCGCCGAACACCAGCACCACGAGCACGCGGTTCTCGGACAGGCCGACGAACTCGACCTGGGTGATCGACGCTTCCGCGGCACGAGGCAAGGTCACCACGCCCGCGAGGCGTGTCACGCTGGAGAGCAGTTGCGAGACCGTGGCGATGAGCTCCTTCGAGCTGTCGCGCCCGGCCTCGAGCTGGCGCCCCTCGAGCTGGCGGCGGATCTCCGCCGCGGCCGCCTCCTCGACAGGCTGCACCTGCAGCAGGGTATCGACGAAGAACCGGTAACCCTTGTCGGTCGGGATGCGTCCCGCGGAGGTGTGCGGCGATGCGACGAAGCCCAGCTCCTCGAGATCGGCCATCACGTTGCGGATGGTCGCCGAGGAGAGCTGCAGGCCGGACTCCCGAGAAAGAGAGCGTGAGCCCACAGGCTGGCCGTCGCGGATGTAGCTTTCGATGAGCGCCCGCAGCAGGTGTTGCGCCCGCTCGGTGAGCTTGTCTTCTCGCCCTTCTGCTGCCATAGATCTCGAACCCTACACCTCAAACTATAGACGGCCGAGCCGACCGTCAAGCAAGCCCCCTGCCGTCCTGCTACGATCCCGCGAATGGCCTTCCCCGTCCGCACGTGCGCGCTGGTCGGCAGATTCACGGATTCGCGCGTCGCGGAGTCCGCGCAGGCGTTGCTCGCGCATCTGGCGACCCGGCAGGTTGCGGTACTGGTCAGCGACACGGCGGCTATTGCCAATGCCATGGCCGGCACGGAAAAGGCTCCGCTGCGGGTGCCCGAAGAGGAGCTCGGCCGCCGCGCCGATCTCATGATCGCGGTGGGCGGCGACGGCACGCTGCTCTACGCCGCGGGGCTGGTGGCTCGCCACCGCGTGCCGCTCCTCGGCATCAACCGCGGCCGGCTCGGCTTCCTGACGGACGTCATGCCGCAGGACATGTTCGGCTGCGTCGATGCGGCGCTCGAGGGCCGGCTCGAAGCCGACGAGCGTCCCCTGTTGGCGGCTTGCCTGCGACAGTCGGGTGGCATCACCGCGGAAGCGCTGGCGCTGAACGACGTCGTTCTGCAGAAGCTCGCCACCGGACGGATGCTGGACTTCGAGACCCGGGTAGGAGGCCGTTATGTCAACACCCACGCGGGCGACGGGATCGTGATCGCGAGCGCGACCGGCTCGACCGCCTATGCCCTCTCCTGCGGCGGCCCGATCATCGAGCCGCACCTCGATGCGCTCGTCATGGCTCCGATCTGTCCTCATACCCTCTCCGATCGCCCGATCGTGGTCTCCGCGCGCGCAGTCATCGAGATCGAGCTGCTGCAGCGCCCCGACACCCGCGCGCAGGTGACCTGCGACGGCGTGATTCTCGGGGAGATCGCCCCGGGGGATCGGCTGGAAGTGAAGCCCGCCGGCGAGCGGATCACGCTGCTGCATCCTGCGGACCACGACTACTACCGCCTGCTGCGCTCGAAGCTGCACTGGGGCCGCGGCAACGCCGAGCGCTGAGACCCGAAGAGCCGTCCTCGCCCATGCTCATCCGCCTGCAGATCCGCGATTTCGCCATCATCGAGGCCATCGAGCTCGAGCTGCGGCCCGGGCTGACGGTACTCACCGGCGAGACCGGGGCCGGCAAGTCGATTCTCGTCGATGCCCTGCAGCTGCTTGCGGGCGGCCGCGGCGGACCGGAGATGATCCGCCACGGCGCCGAGCGGGCCGAGATCGCCGCAACGTTCGATCTCGGCAAGGCGCCGCCGGGCCTCTCGCGCTGGCTGGAGGAGCAGTCGATCGACGGTGGCGATGAGCTCATCATCCGCCGCGTTCTGTCATCGGATGGCCGCTCGCGGGCCTACCTCAACGGCCAGTCCGTTCCTCTGCAGCTCCTGCGGGAGGCAGGGAGCATCCTCATCGACATTCACGGTCAGCACGAATTCCAGTCGCTGACGCGCGCCGCCGCGCAGCGGGAGCTGCTCGATGCCTATGGGCGCCTCGAGCCCCTGAGCGGGCAGGTGGGAATCGCCTACCGCGTGTGGCGGGAGATGCTCGAGCGGACGCTCGAGCTGGAAAGCCGCGCGCGCGACCGCGAAGCGAAGCTCGACCTGCTCAAGTATCAGGTCGGTGAGCTGCAGGCGCTCGGGCTCGAGGAGGGCGAAGTCGCCCGGCTGACGGAGGAGCGCTCGCGCCTCATGAACCGCGGGCGTCTCGCCGAAGCCGCGCAGGCTGCGCTCGGGGCGCTGTATCAGGCCGAGGACTCCAATGCGCATGCGAGCGTCAGCCGCGCGCTTCAATCTCTGCGTGCCGTGTCGGCCCTCGATCAGAAGCTGGCGCCCGTCGCCGCGCTCGCCGAGGAGGCGGCGGTGCAGATCCGCGAGGCTGCACGCGAGCTCGAGCGCTATGGCGAGAGTCTCGATCTGGATACGCAACGCCAACACGAGGTCGAGAGGCGGCTGGCAGCCATCGAGGAACTGGCGCGCAAGAACCGCGTGACGCCGCTCGAGCTGCTGCCGCGCGCGGCGCAACTCGCCGAGGAGCTCCAAGGTCTCGAGCGGGCCGAGGTCGATCTCGCCGTGTTGCGCAAGGAGCTTGCCGCGGGTCTGGACCGTTACCGTGAGCAGGGGCAGATGCTCTCCGCGAAACGGACCGCCGCGGCCATCTCGCTCGCCAAGGACATCAGCGCGCGGATGCAGACGCTCGGGATGTCCGGCGGACGTCTCGAGGTCGATGTGGCACAAAGCCGGACGTCCGAGCCCGCGCAGCACGGCATCGACGACATCGAGCTGCGCGTCAGCACCAATCCCGGCCAGCCTCCCCGCGCACTGGCGAAAATCGCCTCCGGCGGCGAGCTCTCTCGCCTGTCGCTCGCGGTGCAGGTTGCCACCAGCGCGCAGGAGACGCGTTGCATGGTGTTCGACGAGGTCGATTCAGGCATCGGCGGCGCGGTCGCGGAGATCGTCGGGCGCGAGCTGCGCGCCCTCGGCGAGCGCGGCCAGGTGTTGTGCGTCACTCACCTGCCGCAGGTCGCCTCGCAGGGCCACCATCATCTACGCGTCACGAAGCTCACGGACGGCAAGACCACCCGCACGTCATTGACGGTACTCTCTCGTGATGATCGGATAGAGGAGCTGGCCCGCATGCTCGGCGGGGTGGATGTCACCTCGAAGGCCCGCGAGCACGCGCGGGAGATGCTTCAGGTCGCGGGCAAGCGCTTGGGCGCACGCCGGTAGGGGCATTGGGTCTTGCGGCAGTTCCCGTAGAGGATCAGGGAATGATCGCGGATCGTGAAGCCCAGCCGCTGCGCGACTGCCGTTTGCCGCTCTTCTATCCCCGCGTCCATGAACTCTTCGACGCGGCCGCAGTCCAGGCACACGATATGATCGTGATGCGTGCCCTGGTTGAGCTCGAA
>JAGWPE010000397.1 GCA_028870635.1 Gammaproteobacteria bacterium
ACCTCCACCCCGTCGGGCTCCACGGGCAGCATATAAATCCTGGGGTGCCCGAAATCCAGCACGAGGGCATCGACGGTGCCGAGCACGTCCATTCCGATGATGACGGCGGGCTTGGATTCGAGATGCCAGACCTTGAAGATGGGAATGTCGCTGTAAATGATCGATAGGCTGCGGATGGTAGCGGGCCCCAGCTCGATATCGGGCGCGAGTGCCATGTCGCCGGAAGACACTTCCTTGGTGACGCCGTAGATCTTGGCTTCGCCGCCTTTGGTCATGTTCTGCAACAGCGCTTTGCGCAGCGCGACATTGCCGAGCGTGCGGGGTGAGCCGGTGTCGATCACGGCCTCGACGGCAATGTCGCCGACGTGCGCGGGCACCATGAGCAGCCCGCCCCACGTCAGCTCGGCCGGTATGTCGAGAAAGTCCCAGACCGGTCCGCCGCGCGATCGGCTGATCCAGACCTCGTTGTGTTGGAAGTCGACCGCAATGCGCTCGGACGTGAGTCCCGCTACGCCGAGGATGCCATCGGCCCCGGCCATGATCGGCGTCTCGATGACCGGCATTTTCAGGTTCTCGATGCGGATCTGACCGACTTGCAACAGATCGATCGGCACCCAAGGGAGTTGCTCCTGCCCGGTGATGCCCGTCACCAGCATCGAGGCACCCTGAGCGGGAATCAGTCCGAGAACGCGCGCCAGATGCGGTGAGATGGTCGAGTGGTTGGCGCCGGTATCGACTACGAACCGGAAAGGTCCGCGGCCGTCGATCATCACGGGAGCCACGATCCGCCCGATGTGATCCAGCCGGGTCGGGCTGGCGAACAACAGATCCGAGGGGTCGGGAGAGGCCGAAGGAGCCGCCGGCGCAGCGGGCGAGGCTGGCGGCTCCGCCGCCGCGATCACCGGCAGCGACACTGCCAGCCAGAACATGATCGACGCGACGAGCTTCATGCCGAGCTCCCGGGGAGCAAATGAGCGGAGCCGGGTGCCACTATACGTCCGCTGGGTCTCGGAAGGTATGATGCGCATCGAAATGAGACGCCAATCGCGAGCAAATCGCCAAGCTGGAGGCCGTGGATCTCCTGGCTGAGAGCGGTGGGGAGATGGCCGGTCGGGCGGAGGCGACTGCGGAAGAGCTTGCCGCCTCCCCCGAATGGTTCCCACTGGAGATGGCTGGACAGAGGGCGATCAGGCTGGTGCGGCTGGACGAGGCCGCCTACGAGGCCGCCAGCTTCCTAGACAGGCGGGTGCTGCGCTCGCAGCCTGCCGAGCGGCGATGCAGCGTCGAGAGTGCGGCGATCGCCGGCGCGAGGCTGGCTCCGGATGCCCATTACATATTCCACATCGGCCATGTCGGCTCGACCCTGGTATCGCGCCTGGTGGGCGGCCACGAGGCTCTCTTCTCGGTGCGGGAGCCGGCCCTCTTGCGAGCCGCGGCAGCCGCGCCGGAGGCAGCGATCGCCGGTCTGAGCCTGCGGGACCAGCTGGCGCTCCTGGCCCGGACCTGGCGCCCTGGCCAGCGCGCAGTGATCAAGCCGACGAGCTACGTCGGCGAGCAGGCCGGAACCATCCTTGGGCTGCATGAGCGAAGCGCGGCGATATTCATGTTCACTCCCCCCCTCAACTACCTGCGCGCGATCCTGGCGGGACCGAACTCGCGCTCCGAATCGCGGGTGTTGGCGCCTCTGCGGCTTCTGCGCCTGCGCGAGCGGACGGGCGCCGGCGCGGTTGCGCGCGACCCCGAGAGCGAGGGCGAATGGATTGCCATGAACTGGCTGTGCGAAATGACCGCGCTGCGCCAGGCCGCAGATCGCTTCGCCTCCAGAGTCCTCTGGGTCGATTTCGACGAATTCCTCGCCGCTCCTGCATCCGGCTTGAATGCCGTGTTCCGCACGCTGGGCGTACCCCTCGAATCCAGGGAAATCGAGAGGCTGCTCCGTGGCGAGGTCATGAGCCGATACTCCAAGGCGCCGGAATATGCCTACGACGCAGACCTGCGGCGGCAGGTGCTCGCTTCGGCGGATCACGAGCACGGGCATGAGATCCGGCGTGGAGTGGATTGGCTCACGCGTCTTGCAGGACGGCATCCGCTGATCGACGCCAGCCTGAGCCGGCGCGCGCCCGAAGGCGGCGGTCAGAACTGAATCGACAGCTCGCCAAAGACATATCGACCAAGAGAATCATACGCCTGCGAGAACGTATTGCCGTTCCCCGAAATGTCCGGCAGGTCCGTCAGCCCAATGAGCGGCGCATCCTTGTCGGTGACGCTGTTGACACCGACACGCAGGCAGAGGTTGTCGCGGAGCTCAGCAGAAGCCGTCAGATCCATGTGGCTCATCGACGGCAAATGGGCATCGGTATTCGAAATCGTGCCTGCCGCGACCGATCCCCATCCGACGGGTTTTTGTTGGAGCTCAGGAATTCGGGGGTCGACCGCCGAGAAGTATCGCCACGCCAGCGAGACGGCCAGGCCTCGCCACGGCATCATCCAGGTCAGGCGCATCGTATGCCGCCACTTCCAGCTCTCCGGCCGCCGAATTGAAAGCGCTGCACGCCGGGCCAGCGCCAGCCACGGCGGTGCGCGCCATGCCTGGCGCACCAAAAAAAAGGCGGCGAGCCCGAAAGCCCGCCGCCTCGATCCAAGCGGAGAACCGCTTAGAACTGGATCGACAGCTCGGCGAAGAGATAGCGGCCGAGTGAGTCGTATGCCTGTGGGAACGTGTTGCCGTTGCCCGAAGTGCTGGGCAGATCGGTGAGTCCGACGAGCGGAGGATCCTTATCCAGCACGTTGTTGACGCCCACGCGCAGACTCAGGTTGTCGCGCAACTGTGCGGAGGCAGTCAGGTCGAGATAGCTCATCGACGGGAAGTGCGCATCCGTGCTCGAGATGGTACCGGCCGCAACCGACCCGCCGTTGGACAGGTTGGCGTTGGGGCTGAGGAACTCGAGGTTGACCGGCGAGAAGTAGCGCCAGGCAGCCGAGACGTCGACCCCGTGCCACGGCGTCATCCAGCTGACACGCAGGGTGTGCCGCCACTTCCACACCGGCTCTCCGGCGCCCGAGCCGAAAGCGCTGCAGGTCGGACCGTAGTACCCGGCACAGTTCGCTTTGGTCGTCGGGACGGCCGAAAGCGCCGTCGTGTCGTAGTTGGTGATGTAGGTGCCGACCAAGCTGAACTGCAGCCGGCCGAGCCCGTTCAGCGCCAGGCCGTAGCCCGCATCGATGTCGAGGCCCTTCTCCTCCAGGGTGCCGACGTTCGCCAGCGTGTCGATGACGAAGCCCTGCGGCGTCCACAGCGCTCCGACGAGGCCGGGTCTCGTATCGCGATGGATCAGATCGCAGAAGAGATTGGCGGTCGCGCACTGAGTGATGATCGTCGTGTAGCCGATGCTCTTGATGACGTCGTCGATCTTGATGTCGTAGTAGTCGACCTGCAGGCGCAGATTCGGCACGTAGGAAGGCGTCCAGGCGATGCCGAAGGAGGTGGTCAGCGCCGTCTCCGGCCTCAGGTCCGGGTTGCCGCCGGTCAGGCCGTTGTATTGCGCCGCGGGCGCGGTGGGTACGCTGCCGTAGTTCGTCACACCCGTGCGGGCGCACTGCGCCGCCGTAAAGGCCGGGGCGGCACCCGCGCAGGGATCGCTGTTGCCGTCGAGAGCGACGCTCTGCGGTGAATACAGCTCCCCGACGTTCGGTGCGCGCACCGCGCGGGAGAAGCTGGCGCGCAGGCGGTAGTCATCCGTTGGCTTCCAGTCCGCGCTGAACGCGAAGGTGTTGGTGTCGAATCCCTTGGTGGCGCCGTTGAACGGGGAGTAGCTGGAGAAGCGATATGATGTATCGAGGTCGATCGCCTTGGCGAACGGCTTGTCATCCATGAGAGGCAGGCGCGCCTCGCCGTAGATCTCGCGCGTGATCACATCGCCGGCGACCGGCAGGATGGCACCGCCCTGACCCGTGAGATCGGCCGACTGGAATTCCTCGTCCGGCTGGGTGAAAGATTTATCATCCCGGTAGTCCGCGCCGACAGCGACCTTGAGGCCCGAGTTCGCGGTCGGCAACGCGATTCCGTACTGGCCCAGGTCGCCCGTGAGGTCCAGCTCCGCGATGCTCTGCGCGATCTGTCCTCGCTGCACGCCCGGGGTGTTGAGGTAGGAAGTGGCCGCCCCGGGCGCCATGTAGGCGCTGCCGCCGTTGCCGAAGATGTTCCACGGTATGCAGCCGGCAGCCAGGCCATTGGTGATGCCTTGGGCCGTCACGGCGCACTCCGGTCCATTGGCAGTGTTCACGACATCCAGCGCGTAATTGATCTTGGTGTACGAGAGGTCGTTCAGGAACGTCTCGTTCAGGTTCGAGAATCCGTACTGGAAGTTCGCGTCGTACGTCCAGGCGTTGCCGATCCCGCCCTTGAGCCCGACGACTTCCCGGAAGTCCGTGTGCTCGACGTCGTCGATGCGGGGGCCGCCCTCGATGTTGCGGCGGCCGATCAGCAGCGAGGCGTTCGTCACGCCGCCGGCGCACCAGTTGTTGACCTCGGAAGCCGACAGGAACGGATTGTCGCAGTTGACGGTGTAGACGGAGCCCAGGAACGCGGCCGACGGCGCAATCTGCGCGATTGAGCGGTCGTCCATGAACATCGTGTTGGCGTAGACCGTCGCATGCTCGTTGATCGTGTAATGCAGGAACGCGCCGGCGGTGTAGCGCTCGTCCGGCCGCTGGAAGTAGTTGATCGGACCGAAGTTGAACAGCTCTGACCGGTTGAACGGCACCAGCGTGCCGGTCGGGCCATTGGGTCCGAGCTGGAGCATGGAATTGTGGAGAGTCGAGGCCGGGTTCAGCGATATGAAGCGGCCCGGATAGCCGTTGCTCGAGCCGATGCAGGTGAACTTGCCGCCGGTGTCGTAGGAGCCGCCGGTATATCCCGAGCCCAGTGTGCAGGCGCTGATGGAATACTGCGACTGCAGCACCGCGGCGACGTTGCGGTAAGTGGCAAAGAAGGTCGCGTTGCCGTTGCCGTCCGGTGTGTTGAGGCCGGCGATGAAGCTGATTTCCTTCTGCGCGCCCGTCCAGACACTCGAAGGAGCCTGGGCGAAATTCGTGCCGTAGGTGGTGTTGAAGGCAGTGATTGCGTCCTGCACACCCTGGGTATTGCTGTTGTCGTGCTGGTAGATGCCGCCGTCGACGACGATCTTCACGCCCTGGAAGTGGTCGTTGAGCTTGAAGTTGACCACGCCCGCGACCGCGTCCGCGCCGTAGATCGATGATGCGCCGCCGGTCTGGATTTCCACGCTGGAAATCAACGCCGTCGGGATCATGTTGACGTCCGCGGCGCCGCCGGTGCGGGGGTCGCCCGGAGTCATCCGCTGGCCGTCGATGAGGACCAGCGTGCGCTTGGCCTGAAGGCCGCGCAGGTTGATGGTAGCCGTCTCGTCCGAGCCGTTGACGATGTTCGACCCCTGCGAGGCGAACACCTGCGGCAGCTGGTTCAGCATGTCCTCGACGCGGGTCACGCCGGTCTGCGCGATGGCCTGCGCGGAGACGAAGGTGACGGGACTCATCGCGACCTGGTTAGGCGTGGCGATGCGCGAGCCGGTGACCACGACCTCCTGGAGCTGCAGCTGCTGCTGGGATCCGCCGGTGGCTGGAGCCGGTGGGGTCGGGCTCTCCTGTGCGGCAGCTACGCCAAAGGTCGCGGCGAGCGCGCCTCCGGCGAGAACGGTGCGAACAGCTGCACGCACCAGGGGATTACCGGAATTATTGCTGACCATGAAGTCGCTCTCCCAATTATTGGAGTGGTCAAGACCTGGGTATTTCTGGTGGAAAGTCCATTGGAGAACAGCTGGGACCGGGGCTGCGCCGGCCCTTTTTAGACCCGCCGAAATCGCGCGCTTCTCCGATGCGCTGTGCACAGCCCGGACTTATGTCGTCTCTATGGCTTTCCACCGTTGCGCGAAATATAGCATGGTGTCTTCACTACGCAACATGGAATGGTCCGATCGCCCGCATGCCACATTCGCTTCACCGCAGAAAATCCGCAGCAAATGGCTCGGAATTTATCCTGAGACGATGCCTGAGATTTCATCCGCAGAGCCTGCGGCGGCGCCACAAGCCGCGCGCGGTGTCGCATCCGATGCACCGGTGCGACAAAAAGTAAAGCAAATACGTTGCGCGCCGACAACAGAGTGCGGTATTGCATCGGGACTCTGGAGCGCGCCCTTCCCGGTACAATTCCAGCATGAGCACTCCGTCGGCGGCGGTATTCGAGCAAGAGATCGGCACGCGACTTCGCGGCAAGGATCTGGCGGGGGCAGCGGCCGCCGCGGACGCTTGCCGCCGCGCGTGGCCGGCCCTCTCCACCGGCTGGAATCTCGGCAGCATCGTGGCGCTGCTCGCGGGCCAAGCCGAGGCCGCGCTCGCGCTGGCGGAGGAATGGCTGGCCGGCCATCCGGCTGACGTGCAGTGCCTCCTGCAACGGGCCGAATGCCTGCTGGCCCTGGGCCGGCGCCAGCAGGCTACCGCCGCAGCGGAAGAGGCCGCCGCCGCCGCGGAGGGAACTCCCGCAGCGCTGGATGCGATCGGCGAGTTCCTGGTGCACGCGGGCGATTTCCCAGGAGCCGTCACCGTGTACGACCGAGCGCTGCGCGTGAACCCGTCCGAGATCAGGCTCCTGGGCAAGCGTGCCGAGCTGCACCGCTACCTTGGAAATTTCGATCTGGCAGCCGCGGATCAGGAAAAGGTCCTCGAACTCTCGCCGGGCAATCCGGATGCGCTCAAAGGACTGGCGGAGCTGAATCGGCAGAGCACCGACCGCAACCGGGTGGCCGAAATGGAAGCCACGCTGAGCAAGGCGGCGCCGCAGTCCAAGGAAGCCGCGACCCTGCACTTCGCGCTGGCGAAATCGTACGAGGACCTCGAGGAATACGCGAAGAGCTGGCAGCACCTCAGCGCGGGCAACCGGCTCGAGCGCGCGCAGATCCCCTACGAGCCGGCCCTCGACCGGGCGGTATTCGAGCGGATCATCGCGGGCTTCCCGGAAATCGAGCCGGAAGGCAGCGGCTCGACGGGTGAATCGCCGATATTCATCGTGGGACTACCGCGCACGGGCACCACGCTCGTGGATCGGATCCTCGGGAGCCATTCCGCCGTGCACTCGGCGGGCGAGCTGCTCGCGCTGTCAGGCGCCATCAGCGCCGTCGCGGAGCAAGCGGCTGCGCCGGAGGAAAACGGCTGGCTGGGACTGGCGGCAACACTTCCGCGGCTCGACCCCGCGGCCGTGGCCCGGGAGTACCTGCAGCGCGCCCGCATCTATCGGGGGCGCAAGCCGCGCTTCACGGACAAGCAACTGGTCAATTTCTATTATTGCGGGGTGATCGCGCGCGCCTTTCCCCGGGCGCGGATCCTGCACCTGACGCGCCATCCGCTGGCCGCGTGCCACGCCATCTTTAAAACGCGGTTCTTCCGGGCGTTTCCGTTCTCCTATGACATCAGCGAGCTCGGCGACTTTTACCTGGACTATCGGCGGCTGATGGCCCACTGGCATCGCGTCCTCCCGGGACGGATCCTGGACGTGGCGTACGAAGATGTCGTGTCGGCGCTGGAGCCAACCACGCGCAAGCTGTTGGATTATCTGGACCTGCCCTTCGAGGCGCAGTGCCTGCAGTTCCACCGCAATCCCACGCCCACCGCAACCGCAAGCTCCGTGCAGGTGCGGCAACCGCTCTACTCCTCCTCCATCGACCGGTGGAAGCACTACTCCCGGGAGCTTGCACCGCTCGCCGCGCGGCTCGCCGCTGCGGGAATCCCGCTCGACTGAGCGGAAACTCAGCGCACGCGCGTGACTTTGCAGCCGCGTCCCGACTGCAGCTCCATCCAGTAGGACCCGAAGAGCTGACGGTGGATCGTGGCGGTTTCACCGGGCTGGGCGAGAAGATCGCGGTCCGGCAGGAGCTCCATCCAGACTTGCCCGTTGTCGAGGGCGAAGACCAGGCGTCCGTCCGGGGACTCGGAGAGGCGGCTCACCCGGGCCGAAATGCGCGTCAGCGGCCGGGCCCGCACGCCGGCCGATATCTCCCGCTCTTCGATGGCGCCCTCCGGCAGACCGAAGGTCTGGTGCGGGCTGAGCGTGAGGCCGGAAGGGCCGGTCCGCGGCGCTGCTGCAGCCTGGTGCGCTGCGGCCAGCCCGGCGGATTCACGATCGAAGCAGGCGAGCCGGGCAGCGGACTGCGAAATGGCCCGGCAGGCCAGCACTGCGGTAACGGGGTCCGCGCCGAGACCCGGTGCCGAGGCCGAGACGAGCAAGATGGCTGCGAGAGCACGCAGGGAGGCGCTGTTCATGCGTAGTCGGCTCAGGCTAGTCGCGGGGGCGCTGTCATCTTGTCTATAGTACTCGAAGCTCAAGCACCCTCCCCTATGCCATGAATCCTCCCGAGCTCGTCACGATGTTCGCGGTACCGTTCGGGCTCAGCCGCCACCCGGACCCGGCATCCCTGAATCAGCAGCTCAAGCGGGTCATTCTCGAGATAGAGTCCGGCGGCAGGGCCGCCAATCCGCGGCCGCTGACGCCGCGCAACGCCGCGCTCTTCGAGAGCCATTTCAACTTCTTCCGTATCGCGGACCCTGCGATCAAGGAGCTGAAGGCATTCTGCTGGGACCAGCTGCTCGCCCTGATCGGTCGGCTCAACGGCTACGACCTGCCGACGCTACATCGATTGCAGATCTACAATGACTGCTGGTTTCACGTGACGCGCCGCGGCGGGTTCTTCGGCGTGCACAATCACCCCAACGCCTCATGGAGCGGCGTCTACTGCGTCGATCCGGGACAGGGGGACCCGCAAAAGCCCGAGAACGGACTGTTGAGCTTCATCAACCCCAGTGTCTCCAGCGCAATGCACATGGATGCCGGCGTGGCGAAAATGGGCCTGCCGTTCGGCCCCGTCTGTCCCCGCTTTCGCCTCGAGCCCGGGCAGCTCGTGATGTTCCCTTCCTGGGTTCTGCACGAGGTCACCCCGTTCGAGGGCGAGGGGGAGAGGATCACCGTCGCCTTCAACTGCTGGTTCAGCCTTCCCGATCCTGCTCAGGCGTCGTAATAGAACTGCTCGATCCACGGCTCGAGGACCGGCAACACCGGCTCGAGCTGCCGGCGGTATCGGTGCCAATGCCCCAGTCCTTCGGTATTGAGGCCGCGAACGAGCTGCGCGGTGCTCGGCGTCAGCGTCTCGCGGTGCTGCGTGCGCAGGGCAAAATCGCCCATGGCGGGCATCCATTCGATGCCGAGAAAGTCACAGACGCGGCGCATCTCCCGCGCGAACTCCGTGACCAGATCCTCGTGGCGGACCAGGCAGACCTCGAGCGGCAGGAGGCGCGTACACTCGAGAAGAACGCGCATCACGGCATCGTAGTAGGCGGCGGCGCCTTGCACGGTGAGCAGCTCGAAGATCGGCGCGCTCATGCGGAACCGATGCCGGAAACAACTGAGCACTACATCGCGCGGATCGCGGCACGCGAACAGGATCTTCGCGTTGGGGAACAGCCGCGCGATGAGAGGCAGCTTGAGCGTATTGAGCGGGTTCTTGTCGACGAACACCTTGCCGGCCACGCGGGCGCCGGCCTGCGCGGCGCGCCGCCAGTACGCCTGCCGCAATGCATCCAGACTCGCGGCCGGGGCCTGCAGGAGCCGGTCGAGGTCCTCGGGCCGCTGCATGAACTCGCGAATGCCGTCGATCAACGACTCGTTCTCTTCCAGGCTGACCACCTGCTCATGGCCTTCGAGCACCACCTCGAGCAGCGTGGTGCCGGAGCGCGGGAAGCCGAGAATGAAGTAGTGCTTGCTGGCTGGATCGAGGTGACCCGCGCGCTGCGCGGGCGTTCGCCACGCCGATGGCGGAGTGCGCCGCAGGTATTCCGCGAGCGAGCGAGCGTATTGCAGGGCGCCGGGCAGCGATTGGAAGCGGGATCCGTGAACCTCTCGCAGGATCTCATTGCACTGCGAGTAGGCGGCGAAGGCGTCGTCGGTCCGGCTCTGCGCATCGAGCGCATCGCCGATGAGCCCGTTCGCATACGCTCTGAACAGCGGGGCGAGATCATCCCGCGCAAGAAAATCGCGCATGCGCGACTGCGCCTGCCAGGGCACCCGCTCCCCGAGGTCGGTCGAGGCGAGGCTCAGGATGGCCTCCGGATAGCCCGGCAGCAGCTGCAGCGCCTTTTCGGCCCAGCCTCTCGCAGCCGCATACGCGCCGCGGCTACTCGCGATGTTGGCAAGGCCAGCGAGCGCCACCGGTTGGCGCTCGTCGAGCTCGAGCGCGCGCTGGAAGCTGGCCTCCGCGTCGCCGACCCGGCCGAGCGCGAAGAGCGCGCTGCCGCGGCTGGTGTGGAGGAAGGCGAGCGATGGATTCGCGGCAAGCAGCGATTCGAATTGCGCCAGGGCTTCCTGTGGGCGCTCGAGCCGCAGGAGGCAGAGGCCGAGGGCATTGCGCGACGCCAGGTCGCCGGGCGCGAGGCGTACCGCGTGCCGGAGGAGCTCCTCCGCTTCGGACAGCTTTCCGGCAAGCTCACGCTGCAGCGCGAGAACATTGTAGATCAGCGGATGCTCAAGCCCATCCGCGCGTGCTGCCTCGGCCAGGGCGGCGGCCTGCGCATGCTGCCCCGCCTGAGCGCTGACCTGAATGGCCCGCAGCGCGTCCCTGTCGGCAGCCGGATCGCGGGCCAATCTAGCGCGCCCACATGCGGTGCAGGTTCGCGGCCACGTATTCGAGGCGTGTGCGGCTGCCCCAATCCATCTTCAGCCCCTCGAGCGCGCGCACCTCGTTCAGCGTGTAGAGCAGGTCGCGCTGCGACTGGTCGGGGATCTGGCTCTCGATGAAGGTGATCATGACGACCCGCTCGCCCGAGGATACCGGTGCGACCTGGTGCAGTGTCGTCGAGGGATAGAGCACGGCCATGCCGGGCTTGCCCTTGATCAGCACCACCTCCGAGCCGAGATAGATCGTCAGCTCACCGCCGGAATAATCGGCCGGCTCGCTGATGAACAGGGTGCACGATATGTCGGAGCGCAGGGGTTGTGAGCCGACCGGCAGGAAGGCGGCATCGATGTGGGCGCCGTAACTCATGCCCTGGGAGTACTTCAGGATCTGCGGCACCGCGATCCGCTGCGGGAAGGCGAACTGCCGCGCCGGCTCGCTGCGTTGGAAGGCGCCGAGAGCGATCTGCGCCGCCTTCTGGCCCTGGGGATCGGCGGGATCGATGATGACGTTGTTCTTGGTGACGTTGTGCGGATTGGAGTGCCTGCCGCTGATGAAATTCGCCTGGCGGGCAAGCTCGGCGACCGACGCCACCTCGGCGCCGCTCAGAAAGTCCTCGATCTGCAGAAACATGGCTGGAAAGGCCCAAATGCGGCAAATATCTAGTATAGCCGGAACGCGCGCCGGAGCATGATCCGGCGTAATCTGGCGACTGCCGGCAGGAGCACCGCCATGAGAGCGTTACCGGGACGACGGGATGGACCGGATCCAGGACTTCCGGAGCTTCCGCCGCGCCGACGTGAGCGGGAGCGTGAGTTGGAGTAGTCTTGCCGCATTCCGTCCGGGAGGAATCGCCATGACAGTGTCTCTGATGTCCACCAGATGGCTCCGCTGCGCGTGCGCGGTAGCCGCAATTGCACTTGTTGCCGGCTGCGCGGGCGCACCACGTCAGCCCGAAGCGCACACTCCGGCGGCGGCGGGCAACAGTTCGGCGCCTTCCGAGACTCCCGCTTCGACAAAACAGCTGGCCCAGACCGCCACTCTCGCGCAGCGAGCCGAGCGCGCGGGCCTCAGGCCGATGGTGGTAAAAGAGAGCGGGGCCACGATGTACTGCTATACCGACAAGGACGTCGGCACGCTGATCCCCACGACGAAGTGCATCAGCCAAGCCGAGTTGCCCGGCTATCTCGAGTTGCAGGAGGAGCGGCAGGCATCCTTGCGCGAACAGCCGGCGCACTCGGGAGGCTGCGGCCCCGGCTCTGCGCCCTGCTGACCCGGCCTACGCCGCCGCCCTCAGCGGCTGCAGCCACTCGCGCTCTTCCCGCAGGATGAATTTCTCTCGCTGCGCAAACTCGAGATTCGCGACGCTAGCCGGATCCACGTGGAGCTTCGCACGGTAGGCTTCGTAAGCCGCCAGGCTGTCGAATCCGATCATCGCGTGGGCAACGTAGTTCGTCCCCTCACTCGGCATGAAGTAAC
>JAGWPE010000398.1 GCA_028870635.1 Gammaproteobacteria bacterium
CCAGTAGAGCCGCTCGGCGAGGCCGCGGAACTCGAGCGACAGCAGGCCCAGGTTGAACAACTGCAGCACCTGCTCGCGCGCGGTCAGGGCGTCGTGATATCACTCCACCAGCCGCCGCTCACTCACCGAGCGGTACGCCTCGAACAGGTCCTGCACCGGCTGCGGCAGCTCCTCCTCGCCGCCATAGTCCTCGGCGCGGTCGCCGGTGACGCGGAACTTGTCGAGCGCCGAGGAGCCGAGCGCATCGAATATCAGCACGCTGTGATAGGCGGCCACAGCGCGCCCGGACTCGCTCACGATCATCGGGTGTGGGATGTCGCGCGCGTTACAGACGCTGGCGACGCGGTAGACGACGTCGCTGGCGTACTCGTTGAGCGTGTAATTCATCGACGAAGAGTAATTCGTACCGCTGCCGTCGTAGTCGACGCCCAGTCCGCCTCCGACGTCGATGTACTGCAGCCCCGCTCCCATCAGCTTCAGCTCCGCATACACGTGCGCCAGCTCGTTGATGGCGTCCTTTACTCGACGGATGTCCTGCAGCTGGCTGCCGGGGTGGCAGTGCACGAGCTGCAGGCAATCCAGCATGCCGCGCGCCTTCAGCATGGAGAAGAGCTCCAGGATCTCGGTGATGAAGAGGCCGAACTTGGACTTCTCTCCCGCCGACTCCCGCCAGCGGCCGGATCCCTCCGTGAAGAGCTTCACGCGCACGCCGATGCGCGGCCGCACCTGGTAGCGATCGGCGTGCTTCAATATCAGTCCCAGCTCGTCGAAGTTCTCCACCACTGGAATGATGGTCCGTCCCAGCTTCGTGGCGAGCGTCACCGCCTCGATATAGCTGTCGTCCTTGAACCCGTTGCAGATGATCAGCCGCTCCGGGGCGTTCTCCGTCATCGCCATGACCGCGAGGAGCTCGGGCTTCGAGCCGACTTCGAGGCCGAAGCCGAACTCCTTGCCGTAGCGGTAGACCTCCTCGACGACGAGGCGCTGCTGATTCACCTTGATGGGGAAGACCGCCGCATAGCGGTTGCGGTAATCGTTCTCCGCGATCGCCTGAGCGAAAGCGTCGTGCAGGTGCTTCAGGCGGTGCGCGAGGATATCGGAAAAGCGCACCACCACCGGCGTGGTCAGGTCACGGGCTTCCAGACCCTCGACGACATCGTAGAGGTCGATGTCCCGACCCGGTTGCGCGTCGGGCCGCACGACCACGTGGCCGGCTGCGTTGATGCCGAAGTAACCCTTGCCCCACGCATTGACGTGGTAAAGCTCGAGGGAGTCCTCGACGCGCCAGGGCTGGGCGGGATTGAATTTGCGAGCGCCGTTCAGGGCGCTCTTCGGATCTACGGCCACGTGCGAGAGTCCGCTGTCGGTCTCGATGAGTTCACTGGCCGCGCACGATAGCAAAACTGTGTGACACTTCAATCTATTGTCTATTGGCGGAAATCGTCGAGACGATTTCCGCGAGATCCTACACATTTCGCCGCGTGCCCGGGAACGGCCCGGGCACGCTTTGCAGTGCCAGAGATCGGGACGATTTCCGCGAGACCCTACACATTTCGCCGCAGGGCCAGGGAACGGCCCTGGCCCGCTATGCGGTGCCGGGTTCGATGGGGCGCTTGGGATCTCTGATCCACTCGCTCCAGGAGCCGGCGTAGAGCCGCGCACCCTGCAGGCCCGCCACCTCCATTGCGAGCAGGTTGTGGCAAGCGGTCACGCCGGAGCCGCACATGCAGATGGCCGCATCCGGAGGCACCCCTTCGAGGGTCTTCGCGAACCGCTCGCGCAGCGTGCCGCGATTGAGGAATCGTCCGGCACTGTCCAAGTTGTCGGTGAACGGATGATTGCGCGCGCCGGGAATGTGCCCCGCGACGGGGTCGATCGTCTCGTTCCGGCCGGCAAACCGGTCGGCGCTGCGGGCATCGATCAACACCAGGTCCGCGCTGGCGATCTGTCGCGAGGCGATGGCCTCTTCGATGACGGTGGTGCTCACCACCATGTCCTCGTCCGGCCGCGGATCGAAGCGGCGCGCCGGCCGAGCGGGGTTCGCGTGGGCTGCGGATCGGGACAGAGGCGTCACATCGAGCGGCAACCTCTCTTCCTGCCAAGCCGCGAAGCCGCCATCGAGTACCGCGACTCTCGTGTGCCCCAGCCATCGCAGCAGCCACCAGAGCCGCGCCGCGTGGGCTCCCGAGCTCTGGTCGTATGCGACCACCTGCACTTGGCGCTCGATGCCCCACTGCCCCAGCCGGGCCGCAAAGTCTTCGACCGGCGGCAATGGATGTCTGCCCGTCGAGGCCGTGGGCTTCCCGGACAGGTCATGGTCCAGGTGCGCGTAGAGCGCGTGCGGGATGCGCGCGGCGGTATGCGCCTCCAGGCCCCACTGCGGGCGCGCGAGATCGAAGCGGCAATCCATGATCGCCAGATCCGTGTCCTCGAGGCGCGCGGCAAGCTGCCGCGGAGTTATGAGCGTCGTCTGAGACATATCCGATTTGTGTCCGTTCATTGGCGCAAAGTCGGCATCCTGCCGCGTTGCTCGGCCCATCCTGGGCCGAGGCCCTTCGGGCCCGCCGCTGCGCGCCGTCCAAAATCGCTCCAGGCGATTTTGTGCGCGGCCAGCCCAGTGACAGGGATTCATCCCGCGGCTCTCTGAGACCCGCCGCCGCGAGACGAGCTGCCCCGGGAAACGGGAGCGGCCCTGGTCCGCTTACTCACTTGCTTTCGATCTTCGCGCCTTTCGCTACAATTGTCACAATGGCGATCGATATATATTGGGGCAGCGGCAGCCCGTACGCCTGGCGGGTGCTGCTCGCGCTCGAGTACAAGCGCCTGCCCTACACGAGCCACCTGCTGCAGTTCTCCAAGCAGGAGCATAAATCGCCGCAAATGCTCCACCTGAACCCCCGCGGCCGCGTGCCCGTGCTCAAGGACGGCGACTACGTCTGCTTCGAGTCGCTCGCCATACTGTACTACCTCGACCTGAAATATCCCGATCCCCCGGTCTTCGGCCGCAGCCCCGAGGAAGCCGGCACCATCATGCGGGTGATCTGCGAGTACCAGGCCTACA
>JAGWPE010000399.1 GCA_028870635.1 Gammaproteobacteria bacterium
GCCCAGTCGCGCGAGGACCCGGTGCCGTACTCGCGCCCCGCGAGGATGATGAGCGGGGTGCGCTCCTCCTTGTAACGCATGGCGGCATCGTAGATCGAGGCCTGCCCGCCGCTCGGCAGATGGACGGTGACGCCGCCCTCGACGCCCGGCACCAGCTGATTGCGCAGCCGGATGTTGGCGAACGTGCCGCGCAGCATCACCTCGTGGTTGCCGCGCCGCGCGCCGTAGGAGTTGAAGTCGGCGGGCTGCACGCCCTGCTCGATGAGATAGCGCGCCGCGGGGCTGGATTTCGCGATGTTGCCCGCCGGGGAGATGTGGTCGGTGGTGACCGAGTCGCCGAGTACCGCAAGCGCCCTGGCCCCGCGAATGTCGCTGAGCGGCTGGGGGGTGCGGGTCATGCCGTCGAAGTAGGGCGGGTTCTGGATGTAGGTCGACTTCGCGTCCCAGGTGTAGAGCTTGCCGGCCGGCACCTTGATGCCGCTCCAGTGCTCATCGCCGGCGAACACGCTGGCGTAGCTCTGCTGGAACATCTTCGAGTCGATGGAGCGGGTGAGCAGCTCCTGGATCTCCTGATCGCTCGGCCAGATGTCCTCGAGGTACACGGGCTTGCCGTCGCTGCCGGTCCCCAGGGACTCCGTCGTGAGGTCGAGGTCGAGAGTGCCCGCGAGTGCGTATGCGACGACGAGCGGCGGGGAGGCGAGGAAGTTCATCCGCACTTCCGGATGCACGCGGCCCTCGAAGTTGCGGTTGCCGGAGAGCACCGAGCAGGCCGTGATGTCGCCGGCCTTCACGCCCGCCGAGATCTCCGGCTTGAGCGGCCCGGAGTTGCCGATGCAGGTCGTGCAGCCGTAGCCCACGAGGTCGAAGCCGACCGCGGCGAGATCATCCAGCACGCCGGCGCGCTTGAAGTAATCGGTGACCACGCGCGAGCCCGGGGCGAGGCTGGTTTTCACCCAGGGCTTCGCCTTCAGGCCCCGCTGGCGCGCCTTGCGGGCGAGCAGTCCCGCGCCGAGCATCACGGAGGGATTCGAGGTGTTGGTGCAGCTCGTGATGGCGGCGATCAGCACCGCGCCGTCCTTGAGCTCGAAAGCCGAGCCGTCGAGCGTCACTTTCGCCGTGCCCTGCGCGTTGGCGCTCGCGGCGGCATTGCGGGCGGTGCGCTCCTCGGCGGCCTTCCCGGCGTTGCTCTCATAGGTGCTCTTGGCGGACTTGAGCGGAACGCGGTCCTGCGGCCGGCGGGGGCCTGCGAGGCTCGGCTCGACGCTGCCGAGATCCAGCTCGAGGACGTCCGTGTACTGCGCGGGCTTCTCGCCCTGATTGCGCCAGAGGCCCTGGTGCTTCGCGTAGGCGGTGACGAGGTCGATCCGCTCCCGGGGCCGTCCCGAGAGCTCGAGGTAGCGGATGGTCTCCTCGTCTACGGGGAAGATGCCGCAGGTGCTGCCGTATTCCGGGGCCATGTTGGCGATGGTGGCGCGGTCGGCGAGCGGCAGCGAGGCGAGGCCGTCACCGAAGTACTCGACGAACTTGTCGACCACGCCTTTCTTGCGCAGCATCTCGGTCACGGTGAGCACGAGGTCGGTGGCGGTGGCTCCGGGCTTCAGCCGCCCGGTGAGGCGCAAGCCGATGACCTGCGGGATGAGCATGGTGACCGGCTGGCCGAGCATGGCCGCCTCCGCC
>JAGWPE010000400.1 GCA_028870635.1 Gammaproteobacteria bacterium
CTGAGCAGCGCCGTGCAGGAGATCTGGAGCGCATCGAATCTCTCCTTCGAGCTCTGCCCGATGCTGACACACGGCGCGGTGCACGCCCTCGAGCTCTGCGGGTCGGAGGAGCAGCAGCGGCTCTTCATCCCGAAAATGGCGAGCGGCGAATGGACCGGAACCATGGTGCTGAGCGAGCCTCATGCCGGCTCCGACCTCGCGCAGGTGCGCACCCGCGCCGTGCCGGAGGGCGATCACTACAGGCTCTTTGGGCAGAAGATCTTCATCACCTGGGGTGACCACGACTACACCGACAACATCATCCACATGGTGCTTGCGCGCATCGAAGGCGCGCCGGCCGGCGTGAAGGGCATCTCGCTTTTCATCGTGCCGAAGGTGTTGGTCGACGACAATGGCGCTCTCGGAGAGCGCAACGAGGTGCGCTGCATGTCGATCGAGCACAAGCTCGGCATCCATGCGAGCCCCACCTGCGTCCTGCAGTTCGGCCAGGACCGCGGCGCGGCCGGCTACCTCGTGGGGAAGCCGAACCGCGGGCTCGAGTACATGTTCGTCATGATGAACACGGCGCGCCTGGGTGTCGCCGTCCAGGGCTATGCCGTCGGCGAGCGTGCGTTCCAGCAGGCGGCCGAGTATGCGCGCACGCGCCTGCAGGGAAAGCCGCCGAGCGCGGCGGGCGAGGACCGACTGCCGATCATCCATCATCCCGACGTGCGCCGCATGTTGTTGACGATGAAGTCCTGCACGGAGGCATCGCGGGCGCTCGCCCTCTATGCCGGACAGCAGCTCGACCTCGCCGCGCACCATCCGGAAGCCGCCGTGCGCGCCGCAGCCCAGGCCCGCGGCGATCTGCTCATTCCCATCGCCAAGGGCTGGAGCACGGAGACTGCCAACGAGGTCGCCGGCATCGGCGTACAGGTTCACGGTGGCATGGGTTTCATCGAGGAGACGGGCGCGGCGCAATACGTGCGTGACGTGCGCATCACTACGATCTACGAAGGGACCACCGGGATCCAGGCAAACGATCTCATCGGCCGCAAGATGGGCCGCGACGGCGGCGCCGCGATGGACGCACTGATCTCCGACATGCGCCGCGAGCTGCAGGCGCTGGAGCCGCGCGGCGAGGTGCCGCGGGAGATCTGCGAGGCGGCGCTGCGGGGAGTCGGGCTCCTGGAGTCGGCGACCCGGTCCCTCGCGGACGACATCGGCTCGGCGCCCGAGCGCGCTATGGCCATCGCCGTCCCCTACCTCAAACTCTGCGGGCTGGTCACCGGCGGCTGGCTGCTCGCCAAGTCAGCGGCGCTCGCCGCTGCGGGCCGCGGTGCCGCGGGAAAGGATTTCTATCAGGCGAAGATCCGCTCGGCGCGCTTCTATGCGAAGCAGGTGTTGCCGCAGGCGATCGGACTGGCGAAGGTCGTCGAGGAGGGGGCCGCGAGCGTGGTGGAGGCGGAACCGGAGCAGGTGTGATCCGCGCGCCGAGAGGATCGTGACCGCGTGCTAAGCGGCAACTTCCACGTACTCAACCCGGCTGTTTGGCGCGGGGATGGGCAGGCCGTCTTCGCGCAGCCCATCGAGATGAAATTGGATCTCTTCCCGGATGGCGACCTCAGTGTCCGCAGGCGTGCTTCCGGTCGCCACGCACCCGGGTAGGTCCGGAACATATGCAGAGAAATTGGCGCCTGCAGACTCAATAACGACCGCGTAACGCATGGCAGCGTGCTTCATTTCTTCTAGGCAGCCGCCTGTCTGATATGTAGTCTGCGCCCATGGTGGAGGGGAGGAAAGATTCTGAGAATCAACCAGCACGGCACCGGCTGTCCGCGGGAGTCGTAGTGCTGCGTCGTGGCGCCGCAGGGTGGCTGTTTCTCATGTTGCGAGCCTATCGAAACTGGGATTTCCCGAAGGGCATGGTGGAGCCCGGCGAGGA
>JAGWPE010000401.1 GCA_028870635.1 Gammaproteobacteria bacterium
ATGGGCAAGCCGACTGGTTTCATCGAGTATCTGCGCGAGCTCCCCGTGGACCGCACGCCCGTCGAGCGCGTGCGCGACTTCAGGGAGTTCCACCACCACATGGACGAGAAGCGCTTGGCTCACCAGGCCGCGCGCTGCATGGACTGCGGCGTGCCGTTCTGCCACACGGGCACGCTGATCTCCGGGATGGCCTCCGGCTGCCCGGTGAACAACCTCATCCCGGAGTGGAACGACCTCGTCTACCGCGGCCTCTGGCGCGAGGCGCTCGAGCGCCTGCACAAGACCAACAACTTCCCGGACTTCACCGGCCGGGTGTGCCCGGCGCCCTGCGAGGGCTCGTGCGTGCTCGGTATCAACGCGCCGCCCGTGACCATCAAGAGCGTGGAGAACGCCATCGTGGACAAGGGCTGGGAGCAGGGCTGGATAACTCCCGAGCCGCCCGCCGCGCGCACCGGCAAGCGGGTAGCGGTGATCGGCTCCGGTCCGGCGGGGCTCGCCGCGGCCGCGCAGCTGAATCGTGCCGGCCACACGGTGACGGTGCTCGAGCGCGAGGACCGCCCCGGCGGTCTGCTGATGTATGGAATTCCGAACATGAAGCTCGACAAGCGGGAGGTCGTGCTGCGCCGCATCGAGCAGATGCAGCAGGAGGGCGTGAAGTTCGTATGCAACGCCAACGTCGGCGAGAACGTCGAGCCGATGCTGCTGCTGAAGGATTTCGACGCCGTCGTGGTGTGCACCGGCGCGACCCAGGCGCGCGATCTGGCCGTCGAGAACCGTAAGCTACAGGGCGTTCACTTCGCCATGGAGTATCTGACGGCGAGCACCAAAGCACTGCTCAACGGCGGCCCGGATCACACCCCCGTCCACGCACGCGACAAACACGTCATCGTGGTGGGTGGCGGCGATACCGGCACCGATTGCGTCGCGACCGCCATGCGCCAGGGCTGCAAGAGCCTGACGCAGATCGAGATCATGGCCCGGCCGCCGATGGAGCGCGCCGCCGACAATCCCTGGCCGGAGTGGCCCAAGGTCTACAAGATGGACTACGGGCAGGAGGAGGCGGCGGCGAGGTTCGGCTCCGACCCGCGCGTGTACGTCACGACGGTCAAGCGCCTGAACGGCGACGCCGAAGGGCGGGTCCGCTCGCTGAGCACCGTCGAGGTCTCCTGGCAGAAGGACTCCAGCGGGCGCTTCGTACCCGTGGATGTGCCGGGCAGCGAGCGGGAGATTCCGGCGGATCTGGTGCTGCTGGCGATGGGCTTCACCGGACCGGAGCAGCCGCTGCTCGCCGAGCTCGGCGTGCGCACCGACCCCCGCTCCAACATCGAGGCCGAGCACGGGGTGTTCGCCACCAACGTGAAGGGCGTGTTCGCCGCCGGCGATTGCCGGCGCGGGCAGAGCCTGGTGGTGTGGGCCATCAACGAGGGGCGCGGCGCCGCGCGGGAATGCGACCGCTACCTGATGGGCGCCACGGACCTGCCTTGATTCATTGGCGAAAATCGCCGAGGCGATTTTCGCGAGACCCTACACGGTTGCCGCGGACCAGGGAGCGCCCCTGGCCCGCTGTGCAGTAGCAGACGCAGATGAATGCCATACCGACACAGGAATCGCTACCTCTAGAGCCCGCGCGCGAGCGTGAGCGCGAGCCGTCGGCGCGGCTGCGCGAGATTCCATACAACTACACGTCGTTCTCCGACCGGGAGATCGTGATCCGCCTGCTCGGGGCGCGGCACTGGGCGCTGATCGAGGAGCTGCGCAACGAGCGGCGGACCGGCCGCTCGGCGCGGATGCTGTACGAGGTCCTCGGCGACATCTGGGTGGTGCGCCGCAATCCGTACCTGCAGGACGACCTGCTCGAGAGCAAGCGCCGGCGGCGCCTGCTTGTGGAGGCGCTGCATCACCGGCTGACCGACATCGACCGCCGCCGGGACGCCGGCGACGCTCAACGCTATGACCGCGTCGGTGAGCTGCTCGCGGCTGCGCGCGAGGCGGTGCGTAGTTTTGAGACTGATTTCGACACCTGGGCAGCGTTGCGTCGCAAGGTGACGCGCCTGCTCGGACGCCGCACGCGCAGCGACAACATCCGCTTCGATGCGTACGCGCGTGTATCGCACGTAACGGACGCGACCGACTGGAGAGTCGAGTATCCGTTCGTGGTGCTGATGCCGGACACGGAAGCGGAGATTCCGGACCTCGTGCGCGGCTGCATCGAGCTCGGGCTCACGATCATTCCGCGCGGCGGCGGCACCGGCTACACGGGCGGCGCCATTCCGCTGACGCCCCTCTCGGCGGTGATCAACACCGAGAAGCTCGAGCGCCTCGGGGCCATCGAGAGCGTGCAGCTTCCCGGACTCGCGCAGCCCGTGCCGACGATCTTCTCCGAGGCGGGCGTGGTGACTCGCCGCGTCGCCGCCGCCGCGGACAAGGGCGGTCTCGTGTTTGCGGTCGACCCCACTTCCGCCGACGCCTCGTGCATCGGCGGCAACATCGCGATGAATGCCGGCGGCAAGAAGGCGGTGCTCTGGGGCACGGCCGTCGACAATCTGGCCTGGTGGCGCATGGTCGACTGCGACGGCAACTGGCTGGAGGTCAGCCGGATCGGCCACAACCGCGGCAAGATCCACGACGTGGAAGCCGCCGAGTTCGAGCTGGTATGGAAGGACGGCAGGCAGCCGCCCGAGAAGGCGCCGGCGCTGCGCACGCAGACCCTGCTCATTCCCGGACGCAAGTTCCGCAAGGTGGGGCTGGGCAAGGACGTCACCGACAAGTTCCTGGGCGGCCTGCCCGGCGTGCAGAAGGAAGGCTGCGACGGCCTCATCACTTCCGCGCGCTGGGTGCTGCACCGCAGCCCCATGCACACGCGCACCGTCTGCCTGGAGTTCTTCGGCCAGGCGCGCGAGGCGGTGCCGGCGATCGTCGAGATCAAGGACTACCTCGATGGCCTGGCGGCGCACGGCACGGTGCGGCTCGCCGGTCTCGAGCACATGGACGAGCGTTACCTGCGCGCGGTGGGCTACACCACCAAGTCCAAGCGCGGCTCGCTGCCGAAGATGGCCCTCTTCGGGGACATCGTCGGCGATGACGAGGCCGCCGTCGCCGCCGCCACTTCGGATGTGGTGCGGATCGCCAATGCGCGCAGCGGGGAAGGCTTCATCGCGGTGAGCGCGGAGACGCGCCGCAAGTTCTGGCTGGACCGCGCCCGCACCGCGGCCATCGCCCGCCACACCAATGCCTTCAAGATCAACGAGGACGTGGTGCTGCCGCTCGCGCGCATGGGCGAATACACGGACGAGATCGAGCGGATCAACATCGAGCTGTCGACAACCAACAAGCTCGCTCTGCTGGCGGAGCTCGAGCGGATATTCGCCGCGCCGCTGCCGCTTGCGCGCGCCGAGGACACGGAGCTCGGGAACCTGCCCGATGCGGAGATCATCGGCGAGCGGGCGTCCCAGGCGCGCCAGCTGCTCGCGGATGTGCGCGCACGGTGGGAGTGGCTCGGGGCTCATCTGGATGCCGGGCTCGAAGCGGCGCTGCCGCGGCTTCAGGCGTTGGGTTGTGACGCGCTGATGCCAGAGCTGCGTGCACGTCTCGCAAATGCGCCGGCACTGCGCGTGTTCGACGTCGTGCAGGACCGTATGATCCGCATTTCGTGGAAGCGGGAGCTGCGGGCGCCGCTGCAGAAGATCTTCGGCGGGCGCGTATTCGCCCCCATCCTGACCGCATGCGAGGAGACCCATCGGCGGGTCCTGCGAGGGCGCGTCTTCGTGGCGCTGCACATGCACGCCGGCGACGGCAATGTGCATACCAACATACCGGTCAACTCCGACGATTACGAGATGCTGCACACCGCGACGGCCGCGGTCGCGCGCATCATGGGGATAGCCCGCCGGCTGGACGGGGTCATCTCAGGCGAGCACGGCATCGGGATCACCAAGCTCGAGTTCCTCGAGGAGACCGAGGTTGCGGAATTCCGTGCCTACAAGCGGGCCGTGGATCCGGACGGCCGGTTCAACCTGGGCAAGCTGCTGCCCGGCGGGGATCTCGCCAACGCCTACACGCCGAGCTTCAATCTCCTCGGGCACGAGTCGCTCATCATGCAGCAGTCGGACATCGGCACGATCGCCGACTCCGTCAAGGATTGCCTGCGCTGCGGCAAATGCAAGCCGGTCTGCGCCACGCACGTGCCGCGGGCCAACCTGCTCTACAGCCCGCGCAACAAGATCCTGGCCACCTCGCTGCTGATCGAGGCGTTCCTCTACGAGGAGCAGACGCGCCGGGGCGTCAGCATCCGGCATTGGGATGAGTTCGCCGACGTCGGCGACCATTGCACCATCTGCCACAAGTGTGCGAGCCCGTGCCCCGTGGACATCGACTTCGGCGACGTGTCGATGGCGATGCGCGACCTGCTGCGCCGGATGGGCAGGAAGCGCTTCAACCCCGGTACCGCCGCGTCCATGTTCTTCCTCAACGCGACCAACCCGCAGACGATCCGCCTCACGCGCAAACTGATGATCGAATGGGGCTACAAGGCGCAGCGGGCGGCTCACCGGGTATTGAAGGGTGTGGCGCGGGCGCAGACGCGCCGGCCGCCGGCCACGACGGGCAAACCCGCAATGCGCGAGCAGGTCGTGCACTTCGTCAACAAGCGGATGCCGGGCGGGCTGCCGAAGAAGACGGCGCGCGCGCTGCTCGACATCGAGGACCCGGCCTACGTGCCGATCATCCGCGACCCGCAAGCGACCAGCAGCGAGACGGAAGCGGTGTTCTACTTCCCGGGCTGCGGCTCGGAGCGGCTCTTCTCCCAGGTGGGGATCGCCACCCAGGCGATGCTGTGGCACGTCGGCGTGCAGACCGTTCTGCCGCCGGGGTACCTGTGCTGCGGCTATCCGCAGCGCGGCGCGGGCCAGCTCGACCGCGCGGACAAGATCACGACGGACAACCGCGTGCTCTTCCACCGGGTGGCCAACACCCTGAACTACCTCGACATCCGTACCGTGGTGGTGAGCTGCGGGACCTGCTACGACCAGCTGCAGGGGTACAAGTTCGAGGACATCTTCCCCGGCTCGCGGATCATCGACATCCATGAGTACCTGATGGAGAAGGGCGTGCGCCTCGAGGGCGTGACGGGAGCACGCTACATGTACCACGATCCCTGCCATTCGCCGATGAAGAGCTACGATCCGCTGAAGGTCGTCAACTCGCTGATGAACGACGCGCGCAACGGCCGCATCGAGAAGAACGACCGCTGCTGCGGCGAATCGGGGACGCTCGCCGTGACCCGACCCGATGTCTCGACCCAGGTGCGCTTCCGCAAGGAGGAGGAGATCCGCGCCGGCGCGCAGAAGCTGCGCACAGCGGGTGCCGGGCAGGTGAAGATCCTGACGTCGTGCCCGTCCTGCCTTCAGGGCCTGAAGCGCTACAACGATGACGCCGATCTCGATGCCGACTACATCGTCGTCGAGATCGCCCGGCACGTGCTCGGCGAGAACTGGATGGCCGAGTACGTGGCGCGGGCGAACAGGGGCGGCATCGAGCGGGTGCTCGTCTAGATCCGAACCGTAGATCCCCCAGCGCAAGCGGTCGGAGCGCCGACCGCCCGCCCCCTCCCCCGGGGTTGTTGCGCTCGCCCGCGATGTATACACTGTATACATGAATACGCAGGAGAAGATCCTGGCTGCGGCCCGCAAGGCTTTCGAGCATCACGGGCTCGAGGGGCTGTCGCTGCGCGAAATCGCGGCGAAGGTCGGCATCACGCCGATGGCGATCTACCGGCACTTCGAGAGCAAGGAGGCGCTCGTCGATGCGCTCGTGCTGGACGCCCTGGAGGAATGGTCGGCGCGCGTCGCGGCGCTGCCGCCGGCCGAAGGGCTGGCGAAGGTCGAGCAGGTGGGCGAGGCCTTCCTCGACTTCGCCCTGCGCGCGCCGCGCCGCTTCGAGGCTGCATTTCTCCTTCCCTCCCGCAAGGCGCGGCGCTATCCGGATGATTTCGCCGCGGGGCGCTCCCCCGCGGGCAACGTGCAGCTGAAAGCGCTCGAGGAGGGGATCCGGCAGGGGCGGCTCGCGGGAGCCTCGTCCGTCGAGATCATGCTGATCAACTCGGCCCTGAGTCAGGGGCTCGTGACCCTCTATCGCGCCGGACGCATCGCCGGCGGCGAGGAGGAATTCCGTGCACTGTACCGGCGCGCCATGCGGCGCGTGTTCCAGTCGTTCACCGTAGAGAAATCTTCATGATCGCGATCGTGTGCGCGCTGCTCAGTGCGGCGGGGCTCTATTTCTCCCTCGGGCTCGGCAGCCAGTGGTGGCTGCTCTGGATCGCGCCGGTGCCGGTCCTCTGGCTCGCCTTCGGCGAGTCCAGTCCCTGGGTCGCGCTCGCCGCAGCCTGGGCAGCATACGCGCTCGGCATCTCCAATCTTCTGCACGCATACGGCGGCATCCTGCCCGCACCGGCGCTGGCCTTCTGGCCCGTCGTGCCGGGACTCCTGTTCGCCCTGGCCGCGATCGGCTCACGGCAGGTCCGGCGCGCTCTCGGGCCCGTCGCCGCCGTGCTGACATTCGCCGCGCTGTGGGCGGCCGCCGATCTGCTGGTTTCGCTCGTCAGCTCAGCAGGATCGATCAGCTCGCCGGGGACGGCCGAAGCAGCCGTCCCCGTCCTGGTGCAGAGCGCGTCCCTGGTCGGATTTTGCGGAGTCACCTTCCTCATCGGCGCGGTGGCCGCGGGCCTCGCACTCAGTCTGCGCACGCGCAGCCCGGCACCCGCGGTCCTCGCCCTCGCCCTCTTCACGGCAAACGCCGCGTACGGCTACTGGCGAATCCCGGCGGCGGCCGCCGCGGGCGAGCGCGTCGCCCTCATCGACAGCAACGACACAGTGGGTCCGCACCAGAAGCCCGACGGGAAGTCCGAGCTCGCGGCCGTCGATTCGTACGCTGCGCAAATCGAGCGGCTGCGGGGGCGGCAGGTTCAATTGGTCGTGCTGCCGGAGAACATCTCGCGCATCGATTCACAGTGGCTCAACACCGCCGAGGCACGGCTCGCCGCGGCGGCGACCGCCGCAGACGCCACGGTCGTTGCAGGCTTCGCCGCATCGATCGACGGGGCGCCACGCAACGTTGCCTGGGCTTTCAGGCCCGGGGCGGCGACACCCATGACGTACGAGAAACGACACCTGATCCCAGTGGTGGAAGCATCGGTGTTCAAGCCCGGTCCGGGACCGGTAGTGTTGCCGGACGGGACGGCGCTCGAGATCTGCCTGGACATGGACTATCAACGGATGCTCCGACAGGACGAGCGTACGACTCGTCCGAAGCTTCTGGCCGTTCCGGCGTGGGATTTCGGTGCCGACGGTTGGTTCCACGCCCGAGATGCCGTGATGAGGAGCATCGAAAACGGAGTGCCGATGGCAAGAAGCGCGCGCGACGGACTGCTGACGCTCAATGACCGGTACGGCCGCCTCGTCGCCGAGGCGCCCACTGTCGCGGGATTCACCACGGTAGTCGGTGAATTACCGCTCGCGGGACGCGGCGGAATGACGCTATACGATCAGATTGGCGATGCGTTCGGCTGGCTCTGCCTCGCACTCGGCGTAGGGCTCGTGGGGGCATCCTCGGGTCGGTCGCGCTGTGCTGATGGTGACCTCAACCAGTCGGGCGCGCACGGGCGCGCCTAGGGATCACGTAGGGATGCTTGGCGAGGGCGGCTCTCCCTTGCGCGCGTCAGCCAATTGGGCCGTCCGGCGACCCCGTTGTGCCCGCCCTTCAACGCTATTTGCGTGTTCGCGGTTTGGCGGCCGCGGGGGCTCGACGGCGCCGCGCTGAGCGGTGGCGCGCAAGGAGCTCGGAGTGACCGATCCGCACCGGCGGCTCGGGTGGCAGTGGGTCGGACAAGCCGGCAGCTTCAATGTGGGCGGTGAGCCCCTTCAACGCACTCTCTCTGCGCACGTTGCGGAGCGAGGCCATACCCTCGTTCCAGGCGTGCACCATGCCTTTGGCGACCTCGCGCCAGCACGGCTCGTTCTTGGCCGCCTCGATTACTTCGCGTCCGACTTCGACTGCAGACTCACACAACCGCTCCACCATCTCTTTGTACAGTGATGGGGCAATGCCGAGCTGCGCGGTGAAGAACCGCTCGAGCATTCTGCCCGGAGCCCATGTCTTGCGACCACCGACGGAAAGCCCAGGTGAGTTGATCGCATAGCGCGGATACGCCTGAGTGGTCACGATGTCGTAGACGGGGGTGTAGGAGACGTCCTGGCGGCCGCCGTAGTAGAGCGCAATATTTTTTGCATGGCAGTCGGCATTTCGCACGACATAGCTCACGAGCAGATGCCACCCGAAGCTCGCGAGCTGCGCGCGCATGAGCCTGGAGGGGATGTAGACCCGAGTGGCCTTCAACACAGCCTCGGTGCTGGGCCGGTACTTCTCGTTGGGTGGAAGGCCCAGGAGTCCGCATGCATCCTCGACGCCGCGTACGGGAACACGCTCCCCATCTACATCAAAGCGATCAACGACAAGTACGCGTCCATCGGACGACATTCGTGTTCTGGCGACGGGCGTCACCGCCAGGCGCTCGAGCACGCGCATCGAGTAGTGCTCATTGAAACCGAGATAGGGTGCGGCCTCATCGGAGCCTTTGACGATGTGAAGGGAAGTGCGAAAACTCGACTTGCCGAGCGGCTCGCTCGGGCCGCGGACCTCCTGGGGAGCCAGAAACTTTGGCACCGCCCCGGAGATTGCTGCGCGCGCATACCTGCGAACGAGTGTCGAGAAGGTCTCGATAGAGTTTTGCGCAGTGAGCAGATGCTCGATGTCGAGGGGTTTGAGCTCCTCACCGGGCCTTACGCCTTGCGGTGTCACAGTGACGCGGCCGATGCTCATGCCGCCCACGACAGCGAGCAGCGACAGATCGGTGCCGTCGAGGAGTGGGCCAAACTCCTCACGGATCACGAAAAGCAGATAGCCTTCGGGGAGGTTCTGCCGGAAGAAGGGGTGAAGGTCCCTCGGCCAACGCCAGGGCTCCTCGCGCACCGGCATCGTCAGGCTCACAAAGGCCTCATCCGGGGTGTCTGGCAGGTACTTGAGCACGTATTCATCGCGCTCGCGATAGAGCTGGGCGACCGTCTTGCCGCGCACCTGCACGTCGAGCTTCACAGAACCTCCCTTCCGGAACGCTGCTCGGCCAGAATGTCTTCGAGCGTGCGGCTGTGGCCGGCCTTCACGACCTTCAGATCGTAGCCGGCGGCCTCGAGAAGGCGGGCCAGGGCGGAGACGCTCATGTCGCCGTTGACCAGGTTCTCCATGCGCCCCACGGTGAGACGGTTGACGCCGGCGCGAGAAGCGAGTTCCTGCTGGGTCAGCCCCGCCTCTTCCCTCGCCTGCTTGAGCTGTCCCGCGACTTCGGCTAGTGTGGTCATTATATGATACTCTTAAGTATCACCTTACTGCTAATTTGGAAATATTGCTACTCAAAAATATCATCATGCTTCATTGATGATACTCGAAAGTATCAAACGGCCGAGTTCTGCGATGAATGCTACTGCTCGGTAGCAGCCGCGCTCGCACTTGATTACCGGATCCTGCGGCAATCGGCAGGCGCCACGGTCGTTGCAGGCTTCGCCGCATCGGTCGACGGGGCGCCACGCAACGTGGTGTTGCCGGACGGGACTTGACCGGTACGGCCGCATCGTCGTCGAGGCGACCACTGTCGCGGGATTCACCACGGTAGTCGACGAATTCCCGCTCGCGGGGCGCGGCGGAGCGACGCCATACGATCAGATTGGCGATGTGTTCGGCTGGCTCTGTCTCGCGTTCGGCGCAGGGCTTGTGGGGGCATCCTGGTGGCGCGGTGCGCGTCCTCAGGTAGCGGCACGCGGCGCTGCAGTCAATCCCGGCTCCGACGCGGCCTCAACATCGAATCCCGCATCCTTCCAGGCGTAGATCCCGCCCGTGAGCGGCCGTACACGAATGCAGCCCATACGGATGAGTTGCTGAGCGATGCGCGCTGCGGAGGCCTCGTTGGGGCACGCGCAATAGACGATCACCTCCGCGTCGAACGGGACTGTTGCAGCGCCTGAATCGAGCCGCAGCGTCTCCACCGGGATCGCGCCGGGGATCATTCCTTCGCGCTGCCGGCTCACGGGTGCCAGCGCGTCGATGATGACGGGCAGGGGACCGCGATCGACCAGCGCTTTGAGCTCGGAGACGGAGATGCGCGCGGAGCGCAACTCACGGATGAGCATGTACCTCTGCCTGAGCCGCACGCCCAGGAAGGCTGCGAGGGCGGCGGCGAGCAGCGCGATGCCCCAATACCCGAGCTCGGCCAAGGCACGCAGGATGTCACCTACCGCATCGTGAAACAGGACGCCCAGGCCGACCGCCGTACTCGCCCAGAGAGAGTTGCCGATCAGATCGTAGAGAAAGAAGCCGTCGAGATCCGCGCGCGCGACGCCGGCCATTGCCGTCGAGACCAGCCCGAGCCCGGGCACGAACTTGGCGATGACCAGGACGCGCGTGCCGAATCGCCCGAACCAACGCTCCGTTTGCGACACGCAGGAGTCGGGGGAAAGTGAGAGCGCGCACAGGGCCTTGAGGGCGCGCCCGCCGAAGCGAAAGCCCGCCGCATACCAGCCGAGATCAGCGATGAAGGCCGCAGCGACCGCGAGCCCGATCACCGCCGCGGCCGGCAGGTGCCCGTGAACCGAGACCGCGCCTGCCACGATGAGCACCGGGGTGATGGGATAGGGGACGCCTGCCTGCTGCAGCAGCACCAGCAGGAAGAGCACCGGCGGCGCGAGGTTTGCGACCGTTTGCTGGAGCATGTCGTTACGCGCAGGGGGACTTAAGAGGGGCAGGGCGACGTCGGCAGCCGGAGCCTGCGCGGACGATGCTCCTAGGTCAATTCGTGTGAGTAGACGATGAAGCCCTGGTGCCGTGCGACCTTGTCGTAGAGCGCGCGACCGGGCTGATTGGTCACCTGGGTTTGCCAGTGCACGCGGCTGCAACCGGCGGTGCGCGCAGCATCATAGACACCTTGGATCAGCCGCCTGCCGATGCCGAGGCCGCGCAGCTCAGGCAGGGTGAACAGATCCTGCAGGTAACAGACATCGCGCAGGCGGGTCGTGCTGCGGTGGTAGAGATAGTGCGCGAGGCCAACCGCCCTGCCCTCGCGCTCCGCGACCAGCGCGTGCACGGGCTCCGCGGCATCGAAGAAGCGCTCCCAGGTCGCCTGAGTGATCGGCTCCGGCAGCGCGGTCGCGCCGCTGCGGCCGTAGAAGGCGTTGTAGCCGTCCCAGAGGGGACGCCACTGCTCGTAGTCGGTGCGGCGGATGGGTCTGATATCGAGGCGGTCGTGAGTCATGTGTCCAGTCCCGCATGGGCCGGGCGGTGCGCTGCAACCTCGTCCGTGACTATATCAGGCACCCTCGCCGCGGGTGAATCGCCCGAAAGGGGCAGTCCGGGACCGCCGTTTGCATGCGCGCTGGCCCACAGCGAGGAGACACAACATGGCACTCAGTGTCGCGAGCCCGGCCTTCTCAGACGGCCAGCGAATCCCGGAGCGTTACAGCAAGGACGGCGGCAACATCTCTCCGCCCCTCGAATGGCACGATGCGCCGCGCAACACGCGCAGCTTCGCTCTGGTGGTCGAGGACCCGGATGCCCCCAAGGGGACCTTCAGACACTGGGCGGTCTACAATGTGCCGCCGGCATATCAGGGCCTCGGTGAGGACAGCGGCTCGGCGAAGACGGGAGCCTCGATCGTGATGGCGGTGAACGACTTCGGCAATCGCGGTTACGACGGCCCGCAGCCGCCGCCGGGTCATGGGACGCACCACTACCACTTCCGCCTGCTGGCGCTCGACGTCCCGGAGCTCAGTCTGCCGGAGCGGGCCAGCGTCAAGGACGTGCTGAGTGCGGCGCAGCCGCACGTCATCGCCGAGGCGCAGACGATCGGAACCTTTCAGAGCTGAGCTGACGGTGCCAGGGGCGGTGCCGCCCTGGCAAGATCGGCGGCATGACCCAGAGCTCGTCGGCCGCCGCCTCGAAGTCGAGAAGCTGCTGACCGAGCTGCCCGTTCGCGCATACTTCTTCCACTGTCTGCGGATCGATGAGCGCAGCCTCGCGGACGGGCCGCTGCGCGAGTGCCGCCCCAGGCGCGTTGATCGCGCACGGGATTGGTGCAAGCCGTCCACGGCACTGCACCGGGGCGAGGCAAGCGGCTCGCGGCTCGCCGGACGGACGGTGGGCGCTACGGCGTAACTCATTGAGCAGCCAGAGCAGAGTGCCCTGGCATGGATCTCGCTTGCTTGCCGCCCGAGCTTCGCGACCGATGCGACAGGGGGTAACGTGCGTGTCAGCCCGTATGACGAGATGCTGCAGTCGGGCGGCACGCCCCGCCCGCACTGTCGCGACTACTGGGGCTGGCTCGAGGAGCAATCGCAGGAGTGTCTCGCCCGCAAGCGCTCCGAGGCCGACGCGTTGTTCCACCGGGTCGGAATCACGTTCGCGGTGTACGGCGAGAACTCCGGCACCGAGCGGCTGATTCCCTTCGACATCATTCCACGCGTGATTCCCGCGGAAGAGTGGAGCCGCCTCGAGGCGGGACTCGTGCAGCGTGTGCGGGCGCTCAACGCCTTCATCGGCGACATCTATCACGGTCAGGAGATTCTGCGGGCGGGTGTCATTCCCGCGGAGCGGGTGCTCTGTAACGCGCAATACCGGCCCGAGATGCAGGGCGTCGAGGTGCCGGGCGGCATTTACGCGCACATCGCAGGCATCGACGTGGTACGTGACGCCAGCGGCAGCTTCTGCGTCCTGGAGGATAATCTGCGCGTGCCCTCGGGCGTCTCGTACATGCTCGAGAATCGCAAGATGATGATGCGGCTCTTTCCCGAGCTGTTCGCGCGTCACCCCATAGCGCCGGTCGAGCAGTATCCGGACCTGCTCCTGGAGAACCTGAAGAGCGTCGCGCCGCAAGGCGTCTCGGATCCCACCGTCGTGCTGCTCACGCCCGGCATGTACAACAGTGCCTACTTCGAGCATGCCTTTCTCGCCCAGCAGATGGGGATCGAGCTCGTCGAAGGGCAGGATCTCTACGTGCTGGATGACGTGCTCTACATGCGCACCACCCGCGGCCCCCGGCGCGTGGATGTGGTGTACCGGCGGCTGGACGACGACTTCCTCGATCCGCTCTCGTTCCGGCCGGACTCCACGCTGGGGGTGCCGGGGCTGCTCACCGTTTACCGCGCAGGTCATGTCACGATCGCCAACGCGATCGGCACCGGCGTGGCGGACGATAAATCCATCTACCCCTACGTGCCGCAGATGATCCGCTTCTACCTCGGGCAGGCTCCCTTGCTGGAGAACGTCCGCACGTGGATTCTGAGCGATCCGCAAGACAAGGCCTACGTGCTGGCTCACCTGCCGGAGCTCGTGGTCAAGGAAGTCCACGGGGCCGGCGGTTACGGCATGCTGATCGGGCCTGCCGCCACCGCCACGCAACTCGACGACTTCCGCGCGCGCATCAGGGCCCATCCGGAGCGTTACATCGCGCAGCCGACGCTCGCCCTTTCGACCTCTCCGACCTTCTCGGCCGCCGGCGTCGCGCCGCGCCACATCGATCTGCGGCCGTTCGTGCTGTCGGGCCGCGAGGTGGCGATCGTGCCGGGCGGCCTGACGCGGGTCGCGCTGCGCGAGGGCTCGCTCATCGTCAACTCGTCCCAGGGCGGCGGGACGAAAGACACCTGGGTGCTGGGCTGCTGACATGCTGAGCCGCACGGCCGATCATCTTTATTGGATGTCGCGCTATCTGGAGCGCGCCGAGAGCCTGGCGCGCATGATCGACGCGCATCAGCGCCTCTCCCTGGTGCCGCGGCCGCCCGAGGCCGTCGCGCAGGGCTGGCAGGCCACGCTGGTGTCCCTCGGCGCCGCCGCGGCGTTCTTCGGGCGTCACGAGGCCCTGACTGCCCGGTCGGCATTCGACTTTCTCGCCTTCGACCGGCAGCATGGAGGCAGCATCGTGCAGTGCCTGCGCGCCGCGCGCGAGAACGGGCGCGCCGTTCGCGGCACCATCACCTCCGACCTGTGGGAGACACTGAACGCGACCTACCTCGAGTCCGTCTCCTTCACGCCGGCGATGCCGGAGTCGGCGCGGGGAGAGTTTCTCGAGTGGGTCAAGTACCGCGCTCATCTGACGCGCGGCGTCACCTCCGCGACGCTGCCGCGGGACGAGGCCCTTCATTTCACGCGGATCGGCACCTTCATCGAGCGCGCGGACAACACCACGCGGCTGCTCGAATCGCGCTGGCGCGATCCGGGCGGTCACGGCGAGCGGTTGCGGGCCGAAGCCTCCGAATGGGCCGTGCTGCTGCGAGCCATGTCGGCTTTCGAGATCTTCCGGCGTCTGTATCGCGACAGCGTCACCCCGCAGCGGGTCACGGAGATGCTGCTGATGCGGGATGATCTCCCGCAAAGCGTTCATCACTGCCTCGATGAGCTGCAGACCAACCTCGCCGCGGTGGCGAACAGCCGCTCGGACGAGACCCACAGGCGGGCCGGGGAGTTGCATGCGCGGTTTCACTTCGGACGCTTCGAGGACTTCTGCGCGGAGGGACTGCCGCAGTTCTTCGACCACTTCCAGGCGAGGCTGCGCGAGCTGGGAGCGCGTATCGCCGACGACTTCCTGGTTCCGGCCTCTTGAGGCGCCCATGCAGCTGCGCATCTCCCATCGCACCACCTACCGTTACCAGGAGCCGGTCAAATACTCGGCGCAGATGCTGCGGCTCACGCCGCGCCGGGACGGTGAGCAGCATACGCTCGCCTGGTCCATCCAGGCGCCGGGCCGCCGCGCGGAGCAGGTGGACGCGCACGGCAACATCACGCATCTGCTGACCCTGGAGGAGCCGCACAGGGAGATCTCCATCGTGGTCACCGGGGTAGTGGAGATCACTCGCACGCGCGAAGTGCTTCGCGAACAGGGCATGCTTTCGCCGCTCGCGTATCTTGCGCCGACGGCACTGACGGCGGCGAGCGAGGGGATCCTCGCACTGGCGCGCGAGCACCTGGAGGGGGCAGGCCCATTGCGGCAGCGGCTATACGATCTGGCGAGGGGAGTTTGCGCGAGCGTCCGCTATCGCCCCGGCACCACCGCGGTGGATGATCCCGCCGCTGCGGCATTCGAGCGCGGCGAAGGCGTGTGCCAGGATCAGGCGCATGTGCTCATCGCATGCTGCCGCGCGAAGGGGATACCGGCCCGGTACGTGAGCGGCTATCTTTGCTCCGGCTCCGGGCACCAGGGCGACGCAGCGAGTCACGCCTGGGTGGAGGCATGGCTCAGCGAGGCACAGGGCTGGCACGGCATCGACGTGACGCACATGGAGCCGGCGGGCGCATGTCACTGCCGGCTTGCGGTAGGACGGGATTACCTCGACGCCGCGCCCGTCCGCGGCGTGCGGCGCGGCGGCGGTCCGGAAGTCATGGACGTCAGCGTCACGGCCACGACCATCGATGCGCAATGACGGACGCCGCGCGAAACCTGTGACAGCAGGCACGAAGAGTCGAACGACACATTACCCGAGAACCCGTAGAAATGACCTACTGCGTGGCCATGCTGCTCGATACCGGTCTCGTATTCCTGTCGGATTCCCGCACGAGCGCCGGAGTCGATCAGATCAGCACGTTCCGCAAGACCACCGTTTTCCAGAATGCGGGCGAGCGGGTCCTCGTGCTGCAGAGCGCCGGGAATCTCGCCGTCACGCAGGCCGTCACCAGCCTGCTGCAGGAGCAGATCGACACACCCGGGGAAGGCGCGAGCCTCCTCACCTGCGCGAATCTCTTCGAGGCGGCGCGGCTGACGGGCGAGGCGCTGCGCGAGATCCATCGGCGCGACGCGGCGGCGCTCAAAGAGTTCGGCGTCGAGTTCAACGCGAGCCTGATTCTGGGGGGACAGATCCGCGGCGAGGCGCCGCGCCTCTTCAGCCTGTATGCCGCCGGTAACTTCGTCGAGGCGACCGCGGAGACGACCTACTTTCAGATCGGCGAGTCGAAATACGGCAAGCCGATACTCGATCGGGTGATCCGCAGGAGCAGCAGCCTGAGCGAGGGTGCCAAATGCGCGCTGGTATCGATGGACTCGACCATCCGCTCGAACCTCGCCGTGGGTCTGCCGCTCGACCTCGTGATCGTGAAGCGCGACCAGCTCACCGTCACGCGCCACGCCAGCATCGATGCTGACAGCAGCTACTTCAGCAATCTGCGCAGCCTGTGGAGCGAGGCGCTGCGCGAGGCCTTCGCCCGGCTGCCCGAGCCCGACTGGCTGCGCAGCCCGCCGCCGTAGCGGAGCCGTCAGAGATCGATCGTCTCCTCGCGGCGTCGCTCGCGCGCCTTGGCGACAGCCTCGGTGCGGGTACTCGCCCCCAGCTTGCGGAACACCGATTCGACGTGGAATTTGACGGTATGCAAGGAGATGCCGAGCCGGCGGGCGATGGCCTTGTTGGTGAGGCCGTCGGCGATTGCATCGAGGATCTGTGCCTCACGCGGTGTGAGGAGCATCCGTGCCTCGGCTTCCTGGGCCGCTCCGAATCCGGGAGTCCGCGTTCCCGGGAATCTGACGAGAAGACCCTGCACCACGGCACGCAGCGCGGCGTCGATCTGCGCGGGCCCGGCATTCTCGGGGAGAAGTCCCTCCGCATCAGTGTCAGTGCCGCCCAGCAGCACTGTCGGATACCGGCCGTCCTCCGGGCGACGCTCGTGCGCGAGCACGACGTCCGGTTGCTCATCGCCGCCGACGACTTCGTGACCCAGCGAGCGCAACAGCTTCGTCAGCGCAGCAATCCGCGCTTCACCACCCGCCGCGATCGTGACACGCAGGCTCCGTGCGAGCGATCCGGCGGCGGCCTCTGTCATGCCTCCGGCCGCTCCGAAATCGTTGCCTGGACTGTCATTACGGCGCCTCCGCGAATGAGACGGAGCGAGACGGAGTTGCCGACGCTGTCGCCGCCCAGATGCCCGAGGACGTTGCGCAGACGACGCGCCGACGTTCCATCGACGGAGAGAATGATGTCGCCGGGAACTACGCCAGCCTTGGCTGCAGGGCCTTCAGGGACGAGCGACATGGCCATGAGGCCGGTCGCTTCGCCGGCGGCATCGCGCAGCTCATCGGGAACGGCCACCGGGCGCAGTGCAACCCCGAGCCAGCCTCGAGGTACGCGCCCGCTCGCGAGCAGGGCGGGCGCAACGCGCTCCACCGTCGCGGCGGGAATCACCAGGATCTGTTCCCGCGGACCGAACGTGGTCATCCCGAGCCAGCCGCCGGCCGCATCGAACGCCGGACCGCCCTCCTCGCTCGCCGCCAGCCGGATGTCGAGCTGGATGCGCGCCTCGATCCGGCCGCCCCGCATGCTGTGCCATTCGGGGCCGACGGCATTCACCATGCCGAGCCTGGCGCTGGGATGGCCGCCTGCATCGGATCCCGCCGCGATGACCAGCATTCCGGTCTGTGGGATCGACGGCGAGAGCTTTGGGGCCTGGACGGCCCTGTCCAGCCGGATGACGGCCACGTTGGTGGAGGCATCGCGTCCTGCCAGTTTGCCGGAAATGGATGAGCCGTCGGGAAGGACGACATCGAGCGTATCGCGCCCGGGAAGCGCCTGCTCGGAGGTCACGAGAACGTCATCGTGCCAGAGGATTGCGCCGAGATGGCTCCCTGGCGCAAGTCTGAGCGCGGCGGCGCTCGCACGCGCCGCGGCGAATCTCGCCACCAACAGATCCGAGAGCGTGCCGAGAAGATTGGGGTCCTGAGCCATGGGATTCTCCGCTTGCAGCATAGCGGGAAGTCTGCTCGGCGCCAGTTCGCGGCGGCACCGGCCGGACGACCGGGGCGCCCCGGCCGTTTGACCGGGTGGAAAGGGACGGGCCGGCCCCGATGCTCACGCCATGCCGCAAGCCCAAGCCCTCGAGCCGCAGCTCGATCCCTACTCGCAACTCGTCTCCCAGAGCGTCGAGCGCGTCGGCCCGGCCGTTGCCGGCATCGAGACACGGTCGGCGCGCGGGCGGGCGCGCGGCACGGGCTCCGGGGTCATCTACACTCCGGACGGCTACCTGCTGACGAACAGCCACGTCGCGCAACGCGGCGATACCGCCGTGGTGACGCTGTCGGATGGCCGCACGTGTGAGGCAGTGCGTGCGGGAGATGATCCGGCAACCGATCTGGCGGTCCTGCGGCTGAGCGGCAGCGGGTTTCCGCACGCCGCCTTCGGCACCTCCGCCGGGCTGCGCGTCGGCCAGCTGGTGATCGCAGTGGGCAATCCGCTCGGCTATCAGGCCACCGTGACTGCCGGGATCGTGAGCGCCCTGGGCCGCACGCTGCGCACCGCCTCCGGGCGTCTCATCGAGAGCGTGATTCAGACTGACGCGCCGCTCAATCCCGGCAACTCCGGGGGCCCGCTCGCGGACACGGCAGGACGGGTCATCGGTATCAACACCGCCGTGGCGGGGGGCGCCCAGGGGATCTGTTTCGCCATCGGCATCGATACTGCCGTCGAAGTCGCATACCAACTGATGCGCGATGGACGCGTGCGGCGCAGCCGCCTGAGGCTCGCGGGCCAGACGATCGCGCTCGACCGCCGGGTGCTGCGGGCGCTCGAGCGTGCAGAGCACGATGCCGTGATGGTCACGGAAGTCCTTCCGGACGGGCCGGCGCAACGAGCG
>JAGWPE010000402.1 GCA_028870635.1 Gammaproteobacteria bacterium
CGTAGTTGACCCCGGCCTTCCACTCGCCGCTCGAGGGCAGTGCGGCGCTCGCGGGCACCGCGGCCAGGTGCTCGAGCGAGGTGCTGCCGGCGTCGGCGGCTTGGGCGCTGCTCACCGGTCCGCTCGAGGCGGGCGGGGTCTGCGTAGCTGCGGCAGGCTGATCGCCGCTCGCAGCGGGCGCTGGAGTGTCGCCGGTCTGTGGGGCAACCTGGGTGGCGATTTGGGTGGCGGCCTGGGTGACTCGTTGCGGTGCCTGACTGTGGCGCCACCAGGCGCCGACGGCGAGCAGGACTGCTGCGGATACAGTGAGGGAGGCGGCCAGCGAGAGCTTTCGGGTCATCGGGGTGTTTCCTTGCCTCAGCGCAGGCCCTGCACGTAGGAGGCGACGTCGCGGATCTCCTCCGGTGTCAGGCGCTTGGCTATGTCGAACATAATGACGCTGTTGGCGGTTGCGGTCGTGGCGTTCGGGCCGCTGTAACGCGTGCCGTTGGCGTAGTTCTGCAGCTGCGACACCACATAGACCGACTGCTGCGCCTCCAGTGCCGGATACCCCGCGGCGGAATTGCCGCGGCCGAGCGGCCCGTGGCAGGCGACGCATCCTGGAACGCCGCGCTCGGCATCACCATTGAGGTACAGCGCCTGGCCCGCCTTCCAGTAGGACGGGTCGGCCTCGAGGCCGGCTGGCGTCTGCGCGGCGAAGAACACCGCGACATTATCGATATCCTGGTCGGTGAGACCTGCGGCCATGGGTTGCATCACCGGGTTCTGGCGCACTCCGGCCTTGAAGAGATGGAGCTGCTCGGCGATGTACACGGCATTCTGGCCGGCGAGGCGCGGCCACACGGGATTCTGGCTGTTGCCATTAGGTCCGTGGCAGGAGAAGCAGACGGCGGCCTTGGCGGCGCCCGCCTGTGCGGAGCCGTCTGCGTATGGGTCCGGGGTGACTGGCGGGCTGGCCGCCGCCGGGCTTCCGGTGGCCGTCGCGGGACCTGCGGCGGCCTGGTTGGAACTCGTGCTGTCTGCGGCCGGCGGCTGATCTGCGGTTCCGGCGCGGGAGACGGCCGGGGCGGCCAAGGTAGCCAGTGCAGCGGCCCCGACGACGGACAACAGTGTTGCGGAGGCGGTTGCCAGCGGTGCTCTTCTCGCCATCGTTTCGCTCTTTCCCCGAGTATCGGCAGTGACGCGAAAGCGCCGGATTGTACACTACGGCCGTGGCCGCATTCCCGAACGCCAGGTTTCTTATCAGCGCCGCCGCTCCGGAGCAGTATCCTGCCGACCGGGGTGCGGAGGTCGCCTTTGCCGGGCGCTCGAACGCCGGCAAGTCGAGTGCCATCAACGCCATTGTCGGCCGCCAGGGGCTGGCGCGCACCAGCAAGACGCCCGGCCGCACGCGGCTCATCAACTTCTTCGAGCTCTCGCCACACGAGCGGATCGTGGATCTGCCGGGATACGGTTATGCGAGGGCCCCCGAGAGCGAGCGTCGCACGTGGCCGCGCCTCCTCGAGGCGCTGCGGCAGCGTGATGCGCTGAAGGGCCTCTTCGTGATCGTCGATGCGCGCCGCGGGATCGGCGAAGGCGACGAGGCGCTGCTCGCGTGGGCGCTGCCCCGGCAAAGGGCGCACGTGCTCTTATCCAAGGCGGACAAGTTGAGCCGGAACGAGGGGAGGCAGGTGCTCGCCGCAGCGGCACGGGCACTCGGCGGGCGCGCGACCGTCCAGTTGTTCTCCGCGCATGCGCATGCCGGTCTGGAAGAGGCGCAGGGTGTGCTCAGGGTCTGGCTGAGCGCCAAAGAAAAAACCCCGATGACCTCTGGCGAGGCCACCGGGGCAGACTAACCCGGCACAGGTCTCGTGTGAACCGGGTCGACCCGCTCAGGGAGGGAAGCGGGGAGCGCCGTAGCACTCGAAAGATTAGACGGGGACGGGTGGGCGAAGTTCCGCCCGGCACACTGGAAAAAAAGCCCTTTTTCATCAGGGCCCTGGCAATGGCCGAGCCCCCGCTCAGGCGAGCGCGCGCTCGAGCGCTGCCACGTCGACCGGCTTCTTCAGGTGTCCATCGAACCCGGCGGCCCGTGCCGCGGCCTCGTCGCCATCTCCGGAGAGCGCAATGAGCAGGGTCGATCCCAGCTCGGATTGCGACCTCAGCCGTTGTGCCACGGCCAGCCCGCTCATTCTCGGCAGATCGAGGTCCAGCAGGATCGCATCCAGCCGCAGCCGCTCCGCGGCGGCGAGCGCCGACAGGGCCGAATAGGCGACTTCCACCCGGTGCCCCATGGTGGTGAGGATCGCGGCGAGGGTGTCTGCCGAATCCGGGTTGCCGTCGACTACCAGGATGCATTTGGAGGGTGCCGTGGCGGCCGCTTCCTGGGGCGCGCCGGACGCCTGCGCGCAATCCAGCCGCCAGAGGTGAATCGTGAAGGCGGCGCCGCGCCCCTCGCCGTCGCTTGCCGCCTCCACGCTGCCGCCGTGCATTTCGACCAGCTGCCTGACGATCGCGAGCCCGATGCCGAGACCGCCGCGGGAATGCTGCAGCGTGCCCTCGCTCTGCACGAAGGGATCGAAGAGCTGTGGTAGGAGGGAAGGCGCGATCCCGGCGCCGTTGTCCCGCACGGTGACGGAAATCTTCGCGCCCGACTCCACACAGCCCATGTGGATCCGGCCGCCAGGCGGTGTGTACTTTGCCGCGTTTTGCAGCAGGTTGGCGACGCACTGAACGAGCCTGGCGCGGTCGCCGAGCACGAAGACCGGCGCCTGCAGCCGCTCCAGCGCCAGGTAGTGCCGCTTCTCGCGGATGAGCGGCTGCACCGTCTCCAGGGCATGCTCCAGGATCTCGCCGATCTCGACCGGCTTCTCCTGCAGCGTCAGGCGGCCCTGCTGAATCCGCGATATGTCGAGCAGATCGTCGACGAGCCGGGTGAGCTGATCCGTCTGGCGCTTCAGGATGGCGAGCGGGTGGCGCGCCGCCGGCTGATCGTGCAGCACGTGGGCGAGGACCTCGCCCACGTTGCGAATGGGGGCGAGCGGGTTGCGCAGCTCATGGGCGAGCATGGCGAGAAAGCTGTTCTTCTCGCGGTCGACGCGCTCGAGCGCCGCAACCCTGACCCGCATGCCCGCCTCGCTGGCGTCCCGCGCCTCCTCCGCGGTGCCGTGCTCGATGAGCCGGGCGATCTGCCGCGCAAGTGCATCCAGGAGGCGCAGCATGGAGTCCGACGGGTGGTATTCGCGCCGCCAGTGGGTCGACAGCATGCCCAGCGGGTCGCCGCCGCGGGAGACGAGGGGCGTAGATTGCACGGCGCGAATGCCGCAGAGCCGCATCTGGCGCAGGTCCTCGGTGCCTGCCAGCCGCTCGTCGCTCTCCACGTCCGCGATGATGACGCGCTCGCCGCGGCTCAAGGCCATGCCGCAGCAGCTGCTCGAGCCGGCGTCGACGTGCTCCCAGAAGGCCGCGGCCTCGGGCACGAAGCCTCTGGCCGCCAGCAGCCGCAGTTGCTGTTTGTCCGGAAGGTGCACCTGGATGCTCGCGCAGTCCGCCTGCAGAAGCTCGGCCGCGACATCGATCACCCGGCCGTAGAGCGACTCGAGGTCGCCCGCCTCGATGAGCTCGCCCACGGCCTCGAGCGCCTTTGCGGCATCGGGAGGCCCACCCTGGATGTTCTCCACGCCAACTACCCCTGTCTGGTCAGCCGCTGCGATCGAACACTTGACTCGACGAGCATACCGGCCGGGTAGTGTCAGTGTAGCATCAGCTCGCGTCCGGCTGCGCGTCGGGGGCGGCGCGCGCAAACGGCGACAGTGTCTCCAGGTGCGCACAGATGGCCCGCAGAACGGGGAACGGCTCCACGTTGCACTTGAAGCGGCGGGCGTTGGCCATCTGCGGCACGAGGCAGACGTCCGCGAGCGTTACCTCCATGCCAAACATGTGGCGGCCGTCGCCGCTCACGCGTTCGGCCTCCTCCTCGAGGCTGCGGAAACCCTCCGCGATCCAATGCCGGTACCACGTGTCCACGGCCGCCTCGTCGTGGCCGAGAGGGGAGCGCAGGTAATTCAACACGCGCAGGTTGTTGAGCGGGTGTATGTCGCAGGCGACGGCAAGCGCCATCGAGCGTACGCGCGCGCGATCCAGCGTCGCGCGCGGCAGCAGCGGCGGCTGCGGATGGGTCTCTTCCAGATATTCGATGATCGCGAGGGACTGGCCGATCACGGCGCCGCCGTCTTCGAGAGCCGGGATCAGACCCTGCGGATTGCGGGCCAGGTAGTCCGGCTGGCGGTGCGCGCCCGGCCGCAGGTTGACCGGCGCGGACTCGCAGTCGATTCCCTTGAGATTGAGTGCGATGCGAACCCGATAGGCCGCGGAGCTGCGGAAATAGGTATAGAGCTTCATGCCGCGTAGAATAGCGCGATGGTCATCTGGCGTACCGAAGTCACCCCCGAGCTGCTCGAGCGTCTTTCGCGCGGAACCTTCGCCGAGCGCATCGGCATCCGTATCACCGAGGTCGGCCCTGATTATCTGCGGGCGACCATGCCTGTCACGCCGGAGCTGCATCAACCCTACGGCGTGCTGCACGGCGGCGCGTCCGTTGCACTGGCGGAGACCGTGGGCAGCGTCGCGGCGAATCTGTGCGTCGACAGGGAGCGGCTGGAGTGCTTCGGCCAGGAGATCAACGCCAACCACCTTCGTTCGGTAGCTTCCGGCGTCGTCACCGCCACCGCACGTCCCTACCACATCGGCAGCCGCACCCATGTCTGGGGAATCGAGATCCGCGACGAGCGGGCCAGACTGGTCTGCGTCTCGCGCCTCACCATGGCCATCGTGCAGCGCCGGGGGTCGGCGTCGTGAGGGCTCGGGCGGCGTGGGGTTGGATCGCGGCCATCGGCGTGCTCCTCGCCTGCGGGGGCTGCGGATTCAAGGGACCGCTCTATCTTCCGGAGCGCAACGCCACCGTGGTCACCCACCCGCCGCAGGCCGCACAGCCTGCGCCTGCCGTGCGGCCCGCGCTGGCCACGCAGGGAGCGCCCCCTGCGGGTCAGGCGCAGACGCCCGCCGGAAAGAGCAAAGGCAAGGCTCCCGCACCTTCGGGCTCTCCGCCGCAGGGTCCGCCACAGAGTCCGCCGCCGCCCCAATAACGGCGCCTTTTTGCCCGATCCGCGCCGTTTCTCCTATGAGCGCTCCGCTGCCGCCGCCGCTCGCATAGACTTGCGGCTCTCCGTGCCAGGGCGAAGATTTCATGGACGTCGATGATGAAGCGAGCCGAATCCTGCGCGAGGTCTTCGGCTATCCGCAGTTCCGCGGCGAGCAGCGGCAGATCATCAGCCACCTGATCGCGGGCGGGGATGCGCTGGTGCTCATGCCCACCGGCGGCGGCAAGTCGCTCTGCTACCAGATTCCCGCCCTCGCCCGCGCCGGCATGGGTGTGGTCGTCTCGCCGCTCATCGCGCTCATGCAGGATCAGGTGGCGGCCTTGCAGGAGGCGGGCGTGCGCGCGGCGGCTCTCAACTCCGCCATGAGCTGGCCGGAAGTGCTCGAGACGGAGCGACAGGCGCGCGCCGGCGAGCTCGAGCTGCTCTATGTCGCGCCGGAGCGCCTGCTCACCGAGCGCTGCCTGTCCCTTCTCGATCGGTGCGCCCTCGCGCTCTTCGCGATAGACGAGGCGCATTGCGTCTCGCAGTGGGGGCACGACTTCCGGCCGGAATATCTGCAGCTCGCGGTGCTGGCGCAGCGCTATGGGGGCGTGCCGCGCGTTGCGCTCACGGCGACCGCGGACATCGCCACGCGCAGGGAGATGATCGAGCGGCTGCGCCTGCGCGACCCCAGGGTATTCATCGCCAGCTTCGACCGGCCCAACATCCGCTACCGCATCGCCGAGAAGGACAATCCGCGCCGGCAGCTTCTGCGATTCATCCGCGAGGAGCATGCGGGCGAATCCGGCATCGTCTACTGTCTGGCGCGCGCGTCAGTGGAAGACACTGCGGACTTTCTCGTCCGCCAGGGGGTCGACGCGCTCCCGTATCACGCCGGGCTCGACAGCGGCACCCGTGAGGACAACCAGCGCCGCTTCATCCGCGACGACGGCATCGTCATGGTGGCGACCATCGCGTTCGGAATGGGCATCGACAAGCCGGATGTGCGCTTCGTTGCGCATCTGGATCTGCCCAAGAGCATCGAAGGCTACTACCAGGAGACCGGCCGTGCCGGCCGCGATGGCCTTCCCGCCGATGCCTGGATGGTCTATGGGCTCCAGGACGTCGTGCAGCAGCGGCGGATGATCGAGCAATCGGAAGCCAGCGCAGACTACAAACGAGTGGCCGGCGCGAAGCTGGATGCTCTCCTCGGCCTCTGCGAGACGGCGCAATGCCGGCGTGTCCGCCTGCTCGACTACTTCGGCGAGGCTGCGACGCCCTGCGGCAACTGCGACAACTGTCTGGACAGGCCGGAGGAATGGGACGGCACCGTCGCGGCGCAAAAGCTCCTCTCCTGCATCGCACGCTGCGAGTCGGCCACCGGGTTCGGCTTCGGCGCCCAGCACATCATCGACATCCTGCGCGGCAACCGCACCGCGAAAGTCGAGCAATTCCGCCATGAGGGCCTGAGCACGTTCGGCATCGGCGCAGACCTCGAAGTGGCTCAGTGGCGCGCCGTGCTCCGCCAGCTGGTGATGCTGCGCCTGGTCGAGGTGGACACGGAGCGCTACAGCGTCCTGCGTCTGACGGCAGCGTGTCGCGAGGTGTTGCGTGGCCAGCGCACGATCCGGTTGCGGCGAGCGATCGATCGTGGCGCGACGCGTCCTGCTGGGCGTGGCGCTATCGATCGCACGCGGGTCACGGGCGTCCAGGTTGCGCGTGTGCTGTCAGCCGGCTCCGCGCCTCTTGATGACGATGACACACACCTGCCTCTTTTCCAGGCTCTGCGCGCGTGGCGTCTGCAGGTCGCGCGCGAGCACGGCGTGCCCGCCTACACGGTATTTCACGACTCCACGCTGGAGGAAATCGCCCGGCGGCGTCCCGGATCGACAGAGGAGCTGCGGACGGTGAGCGGTGTCGGCGCAGTCAAGCTCGAGCGGTATGGCAGCGCGGTGTTGGACGTGGTGCAGGCCGCGCAGCACTGAGTTATGCCCGCAGCAGGCCTTCCAGCGGCCGGGCCGCGCGGCTTTCGGGGAACACGGAGCTCTCCAGCGCCCGTTCCGGCACTCCAAGATGCTCAGCCAGAAGTCCCTTCATGACGGCGCGCAGGTCCAGTGTCGGCTC
>JAGWPE010000403.1 GCA_028870635.1 Gammaproteobacteria bacterium
GTGACCGTGAGTGTCTGCGCACCCTGGTGGATGAGGTAACCGAACGTGCGGCCCTGGGGCACGACCCGTGGGCTGCGCGCGGCAAGCTCGCCATCGACCACGCCGTCCTGACTGATGATCCCCGTCAGGTACATCTCGGCGATGACCTCGATGATGCCCGAGCCGCAGATTCCGGTGACGCCGGTGGCCTGGACGGACTCCTCGAAGCCCGGCTGGTCCGACCACAGGTCCGAGCCGATGACCTTGAATCTCGCCTCGAGGGTGACCGGATCGATCCGCACGCGCTCGATCGCGCCCGGCGCGGCGCGCTGGCCGCAGCTGATCTGCGCGCCTTCGAACGCCGGCCCTGTCGGGCTCGAGCAAGCGAGCAGGCGTTCCCGGTTGCCCAACACGATCTCGGCGTTGGTGCCGACGTCGACCAGCAGCGTTACGGCATCGCCAAGGTCGGGCCGCTCGGCCAGAATCATGCCGGCCGTGTCTGCCCCGACATGGCCGGCTACACAGGGCAGTGCGTACGCCCGCGCACCGCGGTGCAAGTGCAGGCCGATCTCCGTGGCCCAAAACTCCAAGGCTTCGTCGGTCGCGAGCGCGAAAGGCGCGCCTCCGAGCTCCACCGGGTCGATGCCGAGCAACAGGTGATGCATGATCGGGTTACCGACCAGCGTCACCTCGAGGATGTTGTCGGTGTGCGCTTTCGCCTGACGCGCAACGTCGGCGGCGAGCCGATTCAGCGCTTCGCGCACCACGGCGGTCATCTGCTGCGCCCCGCCCGGGTGCATCATGGAATAGGAGACGCGGCTCATCAGATCCTCGCCGAAGCGGATCTGCGGGTTCATGACGCCGCTCGAGGCGAGCACCTCGCCGGACTCGAGATCACAGAGGTGGCCGGCGATGGTGGTGGAGCCGATGTCGACGGCGAGACCGAGCGCCAGCTCGTGAAAGCCCGGCCAGACGCCGATGATCCGCTCGCCGCCGTGCACGGCGACCGTCACTTTCCAGTCTCCCTTGCGCAGCGCCGGCTGCAGCCGCTGCAGCATGTGCAGGTCGCAGCTGAGGCCGGTCAGCTGCCACTCACGCTGCAGGGCTTCCTCGAGACGCTGCAGGTCGCCCGCGGGATCGTGCATGTCGGGCTCGCGCACCTCGACGTAATGCAGGCGCGCCACCGGATCCAGTGTGATCGCCCGCGCCTCGGCCTCCTTGCGGATGACCTGCCGGTGCACCTGGCTGGTCGGGGGCACGTCCACGACCAGATCGCCCTGGATGCGCGCCTGACAGGAGAGGCGGTGGCCGGCCGGTAGAGGCCGGCGGCCGGCGGGACTTTCCTCGGCCGCGCCGGGCGCCGACAGGTTGCCCAGCCGGGAGACGACGCCATGCTTGGCGAACTCGCCCTCCATGATCAGCACCTCGCAACGGCCGCAGATGGCGCGGCCGCCGCATACGGAGTCTACGTCCACCCCCAGTGAGCGAGCCGCCTGCAGGAGCGGTGTGCCCAGCGGGAAGCGTCCGCGCTTTCCCGAAGGCGTAAAGACGACCAGCGCGTCCGGCGTCTCAGCTGACACGGCGGCGATGGCCTCCCTCGCGCCGGCCGCGTGCGGCACCCTCGCCGGGCGCGGCTCCCGCGGGCCCCTGCGCCGGCGGCGTCTCGCGGAACCTGCGGATCCAACGCATGCAATCCGGATCGTGCCCCATCATGACGTCCGCGCCCATGATGGCCCGTACGATCTCGGTGTGCAGCGGGTTCATGATCGCGGAGGTCATGCCGGCGCCCATCGCGGAGATCAGAAACGCCGCGGTGATGCCTTCGCGCGCCGGCAGCCCGAAGCTGATGTTGGAGGCGCCGCAGGTCGTGTTCACCTTCAGCTCATTTCTCAGACGCCGCAGCAGATGCGTGACCTGAACGCATGCCTTGTTGATGGCGCCGATCGGCATGACGAGCGGATCGACGACGACGTCGCTTGCCGGTATTCCGTGGTCCGCCGCCCGGTGGACGATCTTCTTCGCCACTTCGAAGCGCACGTCCGGGTCCTCGGAGATCCCGGTCTCGTCATTGGAGATCGCCACCACCGCCGCGCCGTACTTCTTCACGAGCGGCAGGACCGACTCCAGACGCTCGTCCTCCCCCGTGACGGAGTTGACGAGCGCCTTGCCCTTGTAGACGGCGAGTCCCGCCGCCAGCGCGGCGACGATGGAAGAGTCGATGGAAAGCGGCACGTCCGTGACCGACTGCACGAGCTGCACGGATTTCGCGAGGATGGCCGGCTCGTCGGCGAGCGGGATGCCGGCGTTGACATCCAGCATGTGAGCGCCGGCAGCCACCTGCGCCCGCGCATCGGCCTCGACCCGGCTGAAGTCTCCTGCGGCCATTTCCGCCGCCAGAATCTTGCGCCCGGTCGGATTGATGCGCTCGCCGATCATGACGAACGGGCGATCGAAGCCGATCACGACTTCGCGGGTTGCAGAGCTGATGATGGTGTCGGTCATGAGGCCAGCCTGTTGGAGTTACGTTGCGGATCGCGGCCGGGATACCACGGGACGCGCCCGCCGAGCACTCCGGAGCGATCGATGATTTCGGGGACGCTGTCTTCCTGGCGGTAGGCCATCACATGGACGCCGCTCACGCCGGGCACGGAGCGGATCTCCTGGATGAGCTCGATGCAGAGGTTGCGCCCTTCGCGCGCGGCATCGGCCGCGCCCGCCAGGCGCGCGATGACCGTATCGGGAATGTGCAGGCCGGGAACGTGCGTGCGCATCCAGTCCGCCGCCTTGGCCGAGCGCAGCGGACCCACTCCGACCAGGATGAAGATCTTCTCGAGCAGGCCGAGATCCTCGATCCGGCGCAGGAAGGCCTTCAGCAGCGGCACGTCGTAGCAGTATTGGGTTTGAATGAACTGCGCCCCGGCGGCGATCTTCTTCGCGAGCCGCTGCCCGCGCCATTCGAGCGGCGGCGCGAAGGGATTCTCGGCGGCCCCGAGCAGCACTCTCGGCGCGCAGGTCAGCTTGCGTCCGCTCAGGAAACGATGCTCGTCGCGCATGGTCCGGGCGGTCTCGAGCAGCGTCATGGAATCGAGGTCGAACACCGGCAGCGCCTGCGGATGATCGCCGGCCTGCACGCCGTCGCCCGTCAGACACAGGATGTTGCA
>JAGWPE010000404.1 GCA_028870635.1 Gammaproteobacteria bacterium
GACGGCAACGCCATGGTGCTGCGCGCCGGGCTGCCGCTGCAGGACATGGAGTTCGTGCAATTCCATCCGACCGGCATCTACGGCGCCGGCTGCCTCATCACCGAGGGCGCGCGCGGCGAGGGCGGCTATCTCACCAATTCCAAGGGCGAGCGCTTCATGGAGCGCTATGCGCCGAACGCCAAGGACCTGGCCTCGCGCGATGTGGTGAGCCGCGCCATGACGATCGAGATCCGCGAGGGTCGCGGCGTCGGCGCCGAGCACGATCACATCCATCTGCATCTCGAGCACCTCGGTCCCGAGGTGGTGCACGAGCGGCTGCCCGGCATCGCGGAGACGGCGCGGATCTTCGCGGGCGTCGACGTCACCAAGCAGCCGATTCCCGTGCAGCCCACGGTCCACTACAACATGGGCGGCGTGCCCTGCAATTTCCACGGCGAGGTGGTGCGTCCCAAAGCGGGCGACCCGGACTCTGTCGTCCCCGGCCTGATGGCGGTCGGCGAGGCGGCCTGTGTCTCCGTGCACGGCGCGAACCGCCTCGGGTCCAACTCACTCCTCGACCTCGTCGTCTTCGGCCGTCAGGCCGCGCGTCGCTGCGCCGAGGTGATCCGGCCCGGCATGCGGCACGCGCCGCTGCCCAAGGACGCCGCGGATCTCGCCGTCTCCCGCCTCGATCGGCTGCGCAATGCCGACGGCTCGCGCCCGACGGCCGCGATTCGCCTGGAGATGCAGAAGGTCATGCAGATGGATGCGGCGGTGTTCCGCACGGGGGAGTCGCTGGAAGAGGGCGCCCGTAAGCTCGCGCAGACTTTCGCGTCCTTTGCTGACGTCCGGGTCACCGACCGTTCGCTCATCTGGAACACCGATCTCATCGAGACGATGGAGCTCGAGAACCTGCTCCTGCAGGCGACCGCGACCATCCACTCCGCCGGCAACCGCACGGAGAGCCGCGGCGCCCATGCGCGCGAGGACTTCCCGCAGCGCGACGACGAGCGCTGGCTCAAGCATTCCCTGGTCTGGGTCGAGGGACCCGGACGCGCGCGCTTCGATTACCGGCCGGTGCATCTCAACACTCTGACCGATGAGGTCGAGACGATCCCGCCGAAGGCGCGCACGTACTGACTGCCAAGGTTCACCGATGGCCGACTTCCGACTTCCCGCCAATTCCCGCATCCGCAAAGGCAACACCCACCGGGCCCCCGCCGGCGCGCGTCAGGTGCGTACCTTCCGCATCTACCGCTTCGACCCCACCTCAGGCGAGAACCCCAGAGTGGACACCTTCGAGCTCGATGTCGCGGGCTGCGGGCCGATGGTCCTCGATGCGCTGATTCAGATCAAAGACGGCATCGACTCCTCGCTCACCTTCCGCCGCTCCTGCCGGGAGGGCATCTGCGGGTCCTGCGCGATGAACATCGAGGGCCTGAACCGCCTCGCCTGCACCACCGCCATGGAGGATCTCGGCGGCGGCGACATCCGCATTTATCCGCTGCCGCACATGCCGGTGGTCAAGGACCTGGTCCCGGACCTCACCAACTTCTACGCCCAGTACGCCTCGGTGAAGCCGTGGCTGATCACCCACACGCCGCCGCCGCCGGACAGCGAGCGGCTGCAGTCGAAGGCGGAGCAGGAGCGGATCGACCGTCCGGCTGCCTGCATCCTGTGCGCGTGCTGCTCCACGGCGTGCCCCAGCTACTGGTGGAACAGCGACCGGTTCCTCGGCCCGGCGGCGCTGCTCGCCGCCTACCGTTGGATCATCGACAGCCGCGACGAGGCGACGGGCGAGCGGCTGGATGCGCTCGAGGATCCTTTCCGGCTGTATCGCTGCCATACCATCATGAACTGCACGGACGTATGCCCCAAGGACCTCAATCCCGCGAAGGCCATCGCCGAGATCAAGCGCATGCTGGTCGAGCGGCAGGCGTGACCCGCTCTCATGGATGCTGAAGCCCGAGCGCTCCTCTGGCGCTGCCGGCGCGGAATGAAGGAGCTGGATATCGTGCTCGGGCGCTATGCGGCCGCCGCGCTCGCGCAAGCGGGCCAGGTCGAGCGCCAGCTCCTCGCGCGGCTCCTGGAGCGCCCCGATCCCGAGCTCGCCGGGTACTTTCTGGGCGGGGAGGTACCGCCGGAGCCCGAGCTGGCGGCGCTCGTGACGCGCATCACGACTTCAGGCATGATCCAAGCCCCTTGAAAGCCCTCGGCCGAGTCCAATTTTCCTGAGGTGCCGGTGCGGACATGGCACGGTCCCTGAACTTTCAAATTGTTTCAGGGTCTATTCAGGTCGCGGCGCGGCGGCCTTACCCCTGGGAGGAGAGGGCGCGTATGAGCGCCGATGTAAGCGATCTCAGCCTGGTTCGCCGCGTGCAGCGCGGCGACAAGGGGGCATTCGATGCGCTGGTGCTCAAGTACCAGCACAAACTCGTCAAGCTGGTCATGCGTTATGTCCGCAACCCGGCCGAGGCCGAGGATATCGCCCAGGAGGCCTTCATCAAGGCCTACCGTGCGCTGCCGCAGTTTCGCGGCGACAGCGCCTTTTACACCTGGCTGTACCGGATCGCGATCAATACCGCCAAGAACGCCGTGGTATCGCGCGACAGAAATCCCGTCGAATACGATCTCGACCGCAGCAACACCGATGAGTCCTACGACATGCAAGGCAGAATGAAGGATTCCGAGACCCCCGAGGGGTTGGTGCTGACCGATGAGATCCGCTCCACCGTCAATGCCGCGATCGATGCGCTGCCGGAGGATCTGCGCACCGCGATCGTCCTGCGCGAGCTCGAGGGCCTTTCCTACGAGGAGATCGCCGCGGCCATGGCGTGTCCGGTGGGCACCGTCCGCTCGCGCATCTTCCGGGCGCGCGAGGCGATCGACCGGCGCCTGCGCGAGGTCTTCGAGGGCGGCCTAGGCCGCGCGGAGGAGTTGGGATGAACGAGGAGCTCGACAGCCAGCTGTCCGCCATGTTCGACAACGAGCTGCCGCCCGCAGAGTGCGAGCTGCTCGCGCGCCGGCTCTCCCGCGACGCGGACCTGAAGGCCCGCTGGGGCCGGTACGCCGTCATCGGCGCGGTCATTCGCGTGGAGCGGGGCGTCACTCTGGACGGCCCTGTGGCCGGACGGGTGAGCGCGGCCCTCTCGAGCGAGCCTGCCCTTTCCGAGGCCGGCAGCGTACGAGCCTCCGGTCGTGGACTCCAGTACCGCTGGTGGCAGCCGCTGGCGGGCGCCGGCCTCGCAGCCGGCGTGGCCGTGGTCTCCATCCTTTGGCTGCGATCGCAGGCGCAGCCTGGCTTGCATGCGATGGCGCCCGCGGTGGTCGCCAGCACCGCCACTCTCCCCGTGCCCGCCGCGCAGTCGGCTCTGCAAAGCGCGAGCGCCACGGCACCCGACAGCTTCGTCGTGCCGCCGGTGCCGCAACGGCCGATGATGGTCGTCCCGGCTACGGAGCTGGCCGACTACGTGGTCGCCCACAGCGCCTTCTCCTGGCCCGTCAGCCGCGGGAATCTTCTCTCGGCGCTGATGGTGAGCGAGCCGGGAACCTCCAGCACGCCCGCAAGGTCGGATCAGCGAGCTTCAGGCGTGCAAGGCAATGCGATCCAGAATCCGAAGTAGCGAGCGTATCGGCTGGCTGGCGCTCGCCCTGGCCATCGCCGGCGTGGCGAGCGCCGATGAGCCGGCAAAGTGGCTCGAGCGCATGAATCACGCGCTCACGACGCTCAACTACGACGGCACGTTCGCCCACTGGGAGGGCGGCAAGGTGGAGATGCTGCGCATCATCCATCGGGTGGAGGACGGCACGGTCTCCGAGCGGCTCGTGTCCCTAGACGGCTCCGGCCGGGAGTTCATCCGTACCGGCGCGAGCCTCGCCTGTTATCTTCCCGACAAGCATGTCGTGCTGGTGGAGCGCACGCCGGCCAAGGTCTCACTCCTCGGCGGCTTTCCCGCGATCGACGCGCAGACCGCGCGTTTCTACGACATCAAGGAAGTCGCCCGGATGCGCTTCAATCGGCGCAGTACGCACCTCATCACCGTGATGCCGCGCGACCAGTACCGCTACGGCTACCGTCTCTGGATCGACGACTCCACCGCCATGCCGATGAAGACCCAGCTCTGTGACGCACGTGGAGACGTGATCGAGCAGATCGTGTTCGCCAACCTCAAGGTCCGCTCGCGCATCCCTGACTCGGCGTTCCGGCCGGGCATCTCGACCACGGGCTTTCAGTGGCTGCGCAATGACTCCCCGGCGCTCAACGA
>JAGWPE010000048.1 GCA_028870635.1 Gammaproteobacteria bacterium
CAGGCGGAGCAGCTCATGCTGCGCGACCAGCCGGTGATCCCGATCTACTTCTACGTGAGCAAGCACCTCGTCAAGCCGCGCGTGCTGGGTTGGTACAGCAACATCATGAATGTCACCTACAGCAAGGATCTGGGACTGCGCGCGGCTCATTAAGACCAGAGGACACCGCGACGGTAATCCGCATCATATGTGATGCAAAATCTGCCCGACCGGGGTATGATGCATCATATATAGTGCATAGTGGATCCATCGCCGTGGACCTCGCCGAAATCGGCTCCGCATTCCGTACCGCCCGGCGCCAGCACCGCCGTACCCAGTCGGATCTGGCGCGGGAGCTCGGCATGAGTCGGGCGACTCTATCTGCGCTGGAGAGCGGCCGGTGTGATGAAATTGGTGTTCGCAAGTTGACAGCGCTGCTCCAGACGGTCGGGCTCGACCTTTTCGTGGCTCCGCGAAAGGCCCGGCCGACTCTCGATGACCTGCGCGCGGAGCGTCGACATGGAAAAGCCCGGACTTAACGTCTTTGCTGGGGATGTTGCCGCGGGCCGCCTGGAACGCAGCGAGCGTGAGCCGGACACCGTCCTGTTCACGTATCGAGAGCACTGCACTCCCGCACAGGCGGTATCCCTGACCATGCCGGTCAGGACCGATCAGTACGATGCCTCCGGCGGCCTCCTCCCTATTTTCGAGATGAACCTGCCTGAGGGCGCATTGCGGGAGCGCCTCCGGCTCCGCTTTGCCAAGGCTATCCCGGAATTCGATGACCTGGATCTGCTGACGATAGTGGGCGCTTCACAGATAGGTCGCCTCCGGTATTCGCAGCAGGCTCAGCTTAGGCAAGAGGTTCCGGCGCAGGATCTCGAGGAGATACTGACCTATCGCGGAGCAGCCGATCTGTTCGCGTATCTGCTCGACAGGTTCGCCGCATACTCGGGGATCTCGGGTATTCAACCCAAGGTGCTCATCCGCGACGAAAAGGCGCCCGACACGCTGACCGATCGTGGCGCGACCCACATCGTCAAGACCTATGACGCTGCCGAATACCCCGAGCTCGCTGCCAACGAGCTCATCTGCACTCGCGGCGCGGCTGCTGCCGGAATTCCAACGGCGAATCTCACGCTGTCCCGGAACAGGCGGCTCCTCGTCGCGGAGCGCTTCGATCGCCGGCCGGACGGCGTGTATCTCGGGCTCGAGGATTTCTGCGTTCTCGAGGGGATGCGGTCGCATGGCCGTTATGAGGGTTCGTACGAAGGTGTGGCGCGCAGAATGACCGATTTCGTTTCCCCGGCAGCCCTGCGGCAGGCCCGCGAGCAGTACGCTTTGATGGTTGCCTACTCATGCGCCATCGAGAACGGCGACGCGCATTTGAAGAATTTCGCAGTGATTTACGAGACCCCGGAACGGGAGATTCGCCTCGCGCCAGCCTTTGACATCGTCTCCACGACACCTTACCTGCCGAGGGACACGCTGGCGTTGACACTGGGCGGCACGAAGCGCTTTCCATCGCGAGACGCATTGCTGCGCCTGATGCGAAACGTCACTTCAAAGAGCCTGCCCGCCACCGTCGAGCTGCTCGATCGCGTGGCCCACGGTGTGAGTGTCGCGATGGCTGATGCTCGGCTCTACGGCAAGCGGCATGCTTCGGCCCGCAACTTCGCCGACCGACTCATCGAGGTGATGACCCGAGGTCTCGACAGGCTGGGCTACGAGCCTCTTCAGCCTTCCGTAACTGATTCCCCCGTGGCCGGCTGACGCCTACATCTCCGCCACCGTCGAATGCTCCCCGCTCGGGACGCCCGACCGTCCCTGGAAGACGATGAGCAGCGGGATGACCGCGAGGGTGGCGATCATCAGCAGCTTGTAGTCGTCCATGTAGGCGATGACCTGCGCCTGCCGGGTGATCAGCGCATCGAGCGCGGCGCGCCCCGAGGCGGTGAAGGGACTCAATGTCTGCGCGACGGCCGGATTGCCGAAGTGCCGGTTCACCGCGGTGACGTATTGCGCGATGTCCGCATGGTTGACCTGCGTCGTGCGTGCCAGGAGCGCGCCGACGATCGAGATGCCGATGCTCGAGCCGACATTCCGCGCCAGGTTGTAGAAGCCGGCGCCCTCGGGCCGCACGCCGGGTGAAAGCGTCGCCAGCGATACGACGCTGAGCGGCGTGAAGAGAAATCCCAGCCCGACGCCCTGGATCACGCCAACCCAGATCACCGTCCAGCTCGACACGTCCGGCGTCCACCCCGTCATGAGATAGAAGGACCACGCCGACAGGCCTAGTCCGATTCCGAGGAGAAGCCGCGTGTCGGCCCGGCCCATCAGCTTGCCGACGATCATCATGGCGCCCATCGTGCCAATGCCGCGCGGACCCATCACGAACCCGGCGGTGATGACGGGGTAATTCATGAGGTCCTGCAGGTAAGGGGGCTGCAGCGCCAGCGAGGCGTAAAACGTCAGGCCGACTATCGCGACGAAGAGCACACCGGCGGTGAAGTTGCGATCGCGGAAGAGCGCGGGCCTGAGGAACGGCTCGCGCGCCGTGAAGATATGCACCAGGAAGACATAGAACGCCGACCCTGCCACGATCGCCTCGGCGACGATCTCCTTCGAGCCGAGCCAGTCGAGCTCCTGGCCCCGGTCGAGCATCACCTGCAGGGCGGCGATCGCTATGCTCAGGCTCGCGAAGCCGGTCCAGTCGAGCCTCGCCTCGCGCCGCTGCGCCTGCGGCAGGAAGGTCGTCATGCCGATGAAGGCAACTATGCCGATCGGCAGGTTGATGTAGAACACCCAGCGCCAGCTGTAATCCTCCGTCAACCAACCGCCGAGCACGGGTCCCAGAATCGGCGCCGCCATCACCGCCATGCCCCAGGCGGCCATCGCCGACCCATGGCGCTCGGGCGGATTGATGTTGAGCAGCACGGTCTGCGAGAGCGGCACCAGAGCCGCACCGAAGAGCCCTTGCAGCCAGCGGAAGAGCACGATCTCGGTCACCGTGTCCGCCATGCCGCAGAGCATGGAGGCCACCGTAAAGCCGATGACGGAGACGATGAAGAGGCGCTTCAGGCCGAGCCGCGCCGTCAGAAAGCCGGTGAGCGGCGTCGCGATCGCCGCGGCCACGATGTAAGAGGTCAACACCCAGTCGACCTGGTCCTGGCTCGCGGCCAGGCTCCCCTGCATATGCGGCAGCGCCACGTTGGCGATCGTCGTGTCGAGCGACTGCATGAGGGTGGCGAGCATCACGCAGGCCGTGATGGCACCGCGGTGCGGCGTGTTGGGGTGCAGCTCTTCGGCCATCGCTTTCCCTGTCAGAGAATGGACCAGCCGCGCACATGGCCGGTGTGAATGCTGACTTCGGCGCTCATCCCGGCGCGCAGCGGCGGCAGGTTCCGGTCGCTCGTGTCGACGGCTATGCGCAGCGGGATCCGCTGCACGACCTTCACCCAGTTGCCGCTCGTGTTCTGCGCCGGCAGCAGCGAGAACTGCTGCGCGGCCGCAGGGCTGATGCTGTCGACGGTTCCATGCCACTTGTCGCCGGGATAGGTGTCGACCGTCACCGTGACTGCCTGCCCCGGACGCACATACGTCAGCTCCGTCTCCTTGGGGTCTGCGCGCACCCACATGTGATCGGTGTCCACCAGGTAGAACGCGGTGATGGAGGCCGCAAGATAGCGGCCCGGCTGGATGGAGGACACGCTGGTCGCAATGCCGTCGAACGGAGCGCGCACGACGGTGTGGGCCAGCTCGCGCGCTGCCTCGTTGCGCGCCGCCAGGGCGCTCAGGTATTGCGGATACTGCTGCACCGAGCCGGTCGGATGGCCGTTCAGGCTGGCGGCGATGCCGGCGAGCTGCTCGTTGAGGGAAGCGAGCGACTGCTGCGCGCTCGAGAGGTCGCGGTGCGCGGTGTCGTAGCCTGTCTTCGAGACGATTTGAACCCGGGCGAGATTGCGCGCCCGATTGAATTGCACCCGGCTGTAGCCCAGGTCGTACTGCGCCTGCGCGATCTTCGCCTGCATCTGACGGTAGCTCGCCTGCAGGGCGAGCAGGTTGTCGCGGGCGGCGAGGAGCTGCGCGTTGGCGCGATCGAGCGCGTAGCGGTATTGTAGATCGCGCAGCGTATAGAGGATCTGGCCGCGCGTGACCGGCTCGTTCTCCTTTACGAATACCTGCGCGACGATGCCCGATACATCGGCCGAAACGCCGACCGTGTTGGCTTCCACATATGCGTTGTCGGTCGACATGGTGCCGCCGCCCGCCGCGTAGGCGATCAGGGCGATGATGAGCACCAGAGGCAGGAGCAGAAACAGCACGGCACGCAGCCGGCGCCGGGTGGCCGAGGGCGGCGGGTGCGCCGGCGCGGGGGTGGGGGACGGCGCGTGCACCACCGGGCCGGGGCGACTGGTCGAAGCTGCGCCGGCATCACGCTCGTATGCACGTCGGTCGCCGTCTTCCTGGGCGGCTCCCAAGCGAGAGAGCGTGGCGGCAGGCACGGCGCCCTGAGCCAACAGGCTCGCGAACTGCTCGTCGTCGAGGATGTTCCGGCAGACCAACAGGCTGCAGCGGATGTGATCGCTCAGGTATGCCCCGCTCGCCCCCGACCACCAGCGCCCGATCGCGCTCTGGCGCCGATGCCCGACCACGACCAGATCCGCCTTGACCTGTTCCGCGTAGGCGGCGATCTCCCGCGCCGGCTCGCCGATGACGAGCTTGCCCGAAGCCTGGAAGCCGAGCGCCGCGAGTCGCGCCATGCCCTCCTGCAGCACTCGCTCGTACTCGAGGCGCTGCTGCGCTATGCCGCCGCCGCCCACTCCCTCGCCAAGCTTGGTGCCCGCGGCCTCGGTGATGACCGAAAGCACGAACACCTGCGCGCCATACCACCGCGCCAACAGCGCCCCCTCGCGCAGGGCGGTACGACCCTCGATCGAGCCGTCGTAGGCCAGGAGAATTCGCTGGTACACCATGTGCCTTTTTTGTTTGGCTCCGCAAAAGCGGACGGGAGAGGCCCTAGCATATTCGGGGACCGCCTCTGAGAGACGCGTCCGTTAGGGGAAGAGCCCCAGGATACCCTGCGTCATTTGCCTATGCAGAAGCTGCCGAAGATCCGGCCCAGCAGGTCCTCGCTGGTGAAGTCCCCGGTGATCTCGTTGAGCGCCTGCTGGGCGCCGCGCAGCTCCTCCGCGACCAGCTCCCCGGCGCGGCTGTCGCGCAGCCGCCGCTCTGCCTCAGCCACCTGGCGGCGGGCGCGATCGAGCGCATCCAGGTGCCGCTGCCGGGCCGAGACGGTGCCGGCCTCCAACGTCTGATATCCCACGCAGGTCTTCAGGTGCGCGCGCAGGGTATCCAGCCCTTCGCCCGTCAGGGCGGACAGGGCGAGCCGCGGCGGCCCCGTCATGGTGTCGGCAACGGGGATGCCCGTCGCGAGATCGCACTTGTTGAGCACCAATGTCACGGGAATGTCGACCGGCAACCGGCCTTTTTCCTCGCGGTAAGCGGCTGCGTCGGGATCGTCGGCGGCATCGATGACGAAGAGGACCCGATCTGCGCGCCGCATCTCGGCATGCGCCCGCCGAATGCCCTCCGCTTCGACTACATCCGCATCCTCCCGCAAACCAGCGGTATCGAGGATGTGCAGGGGCATGCCGTCGATATCGATGCGCTCACGGACGATATCGCGAGTGGTCCCCGGGATGGGTGTCACGATGGCCGCGTCATATCCGGCGAGCCGGTTGAGCAGGCTGGATTTGCCGGCATTGGGCCGGCCCGCGATCACGATCGTCATCCCCTCGCGCAGCAGTCTGCCCTGCCGCGCGCTCTGCTCGACCGCCTTGAAGTGGTCGTGCACGGCCTGGAAGCGCTCCTCGAGCTCCCGGTCGGCCAGGAAGTCGATCTCCTCCTCGGGAAAGTCGATCGCTGCCTCGACGTAAGTCCGCAGGTCGATCACCGCCTCGGTGAGACCGCGCACAATGGCGGAAAACTCCCCCTGGAGCGAGCGCATGGCCGCGCGTGCCGCCTCGCGCGAGCCGGCGTCGATGAGGTCCGCGATGGCCTCCGCCTGAGCGAGATCCAGCTTGTTGTTGAGGAAGGCCCGCTGGGTGAATTCCCCCGGCAGCGCGCGCCTGGCGCCGAGCTCCGCCACTCTGGCCACCAGCGCCTCGAGCACCAGCGGCCCCCCGTGCCCGTGCAGCTCGAGGACGTGCTCGCCGGTGTAGGAGTGCGGGCCGGGAAAGAAGAGCGCGAGGCCGGCGTCGATCGGCTCCTGCGCGGCGTCGAGGAAGCGCGCGAATCCGGCGCGGCGGGGCAGCGGCAGCTCGCCGAGCAGCACGGCGGCGATCTCGGGTACCCGCGGACCCGAGACCCGTACGATCCCGATCCCGCCTCTTCCGGGCGGGGTGGCCGCCGCCACGATGGTATCGGTGCGGCTCATGCTGCCGAGGCTACCGCCGCTCTTGCGCCGGTTGAAGAGCCGCTCGTCGCCCGGGGCAGCAACTCCGCCGCAAGCCGCTCAACCGTTCCGCCGATGGAGCAACCCCGTGCCGGGCATGAGGCTCGTCACGCCTTCTGGGGCGTGGTATTGACGCCCAGCCGGCGGTTGATGTTCCACTGCTGCGCGATCGAGAGAATGGTGTTCGTGACGTAATAGAGCACCAGGCCCGCGGGGAAGAACGCAAACATGGCCGACATGGCGATCGGCATGATCATCATCACCTTCGCTTGCGCGGGATCGGGCGAGGTGGGATTCAGCTTGTACTGCACGAACATGGCGACCGCCATGATGGCCGGCAGGATGAAGAAGGGATCGCGGGCCGAGAGGTCCTGGATCCAGAACGCGAACGGCGCCTGGCGCATCTCCGCGCTGTAGAGCAGCACCCAGTAAAAGGCGAGGAACACGGGGATCTGCACGATCATGGGCAGGCAGCCCGAGACCGGGTTCACCTTCTCGCGCTTGTAGACGTCCATCATCGCGCGGCCGAGCTTCTCCTTGTCGTCCTTGTAGGTCTCCTGGA
>JAGWPE010000049.1 GCA_028870635.1 Gammaproteobacteria bacterium
GATCTTGAGCATCTCGTCGGTTTCGGTATTGCTGACGAGATAGTGCAGCCCGCGCCAGGCGCTCTCGAGCTGCTGGAAGCGCTCGCTGTGCAGGATCAGGTTGACCTGGTCGGACAGCTTCTTGTCGATCTCGGCGATGATGGCCTTGATGGTGCCGACGACGTCATCGGAAATGACCGCCGTCTCGCTGAGCGCCTGCTCCGCGAGCGTCTGGACCGCACGCTCGACCTCCGCCCTCGCCCGGTCGGTCTTGGGCTTGAATTCCTTCTGCAGGAGAGCGGCGAACTGGTCCGGCTCGGTGGCGACTGCGGCGGCGGCGGCGGCTTGCTTGTTTTCAGCCATGGCTCAACTCCCGGAATCTTCCTGCTTGGGTTTGGCGGCGAGCGACTTCAGCAGCGCCGGATCGTTGAGTGCTTTCGCGATCAAGTCCTCCGCGCCGGCCTTGCCGTCCATGTAGGTCACCAGATTGGCCAGCTGGCTGCGCGCCTCCAGGAGCTTGCTGAGGGCATCCACCTTGCGCGCGACGGCCGCGGGCGAGAAGTCCTCCATGCTCTCGAAGGTGAGGTCGACGCTCAGATTGCCTTCGCCGGTCAGCGTGTTCGGCACGCTGAAGGCCACGCGCGGCTTCATCGACTTCATGCGCTCGTCGAAGTTGTCGATGTCGAAGCTCAGAAACTTGCGCTCATCCACGCCGGGAAGCGGTTCCTTGGCATCGCCCGTGAGATCCGACATCACGCCCATGACGAACGGGACCTGGATCTTCTTCTGCGCCCCGTACAGCTCGACGTCGTACTCGATCTGCACGCGCGGCGCGCGGTTGCGGGCGATGAATTTCTGACTGCTTGGCTTGGCCACGGGTCGTCTCCGTTAAATAAAGTTCACTCGGCGTCGCGTATGCCGCCGACACTCTTCGCCTGGGCGACGGAATCGGGAATGACGTCCTCGAGCACGGCCAGGAAATCCTTGCCGACCAGGCGCTTGGCGCGCTCGATGAATAAAGGTACGGGGCTCGATGGCTCGTTCGCGCGGAAGAATGCCGCCACGGCATCGAGCGTTCTCATGGCGTCATCGCGCGTGCCGATCGCGCCGGGCACACGGACGCCCCCGAGCCGCCCGCCGTCCCCGCCGGCATCGGCCGCAGCGCCGGCCGCCTCGGCCGGCGCGCGCGCGGCGAGCTGCCCATCGAGCAATATCTTCGTACGGCTGAGCAGCTGCAGCGGGCCGGCAAAGTCGGGGGCCGCTTCGCTCCCGCCGTGATCCCGCATGGTCGCCTCGATGGCGCGGAAGCTCTCGATTGCGGTGCTGACCTGGCCGGCGATCGCCTGCAGATTCTCGGTCTCGATGGCAGCCAGCAGGGCATCGAGCTGGCTCGGGTCCCGCGCCTGCTCCTCGGGAGCCGGCGTCAGATGTCCCTGGGCGATCTCGATGTCCCGGATGCAGTAGGTGCCGAGCTGGCGGTGTACCAGCAACGGAGCGCGGCGCAGCCCATCGACCACGGCGACCCGATCCGCGAGGCAGTTGAGCGCGTTGCGGCGCAGGATCGCATCCTCGTCGATTCGCGGGTACGTCTGGTCCCACCAGGTGCCGAGCCAGGCTTTGGCCGCCTCGAGCGTCTGCCCGAACGCGCCGAGCCCCTCGGTATGCAATGCCGCCGCGGCAAGATGCGCCAGGACGCGCAGGTCCCGGCTCTGGGCGAGCACCTCCAGCGAGCGGTCACGGATCTCGCGCCAGTCGGGCTGCTTGTCCTTGGGCCAGGGTGTGATCTGGCCGAACAGGCGATAGGAGTCGAAGCCCGCCAGCACGAGCGGCTGGCTCTCGTCCAGATCCTCGCCGCAGGGTCGATCCTCCGCGATCGGCGTCACCAGGATTGAGGCTTCGACTTGCATTCGCTGCTTGGGTTTTTCGTTATCCGCACAGCCGTGACAGGACATCCGTTGCGTCCCCGACGGACCCCCCGCGGCCTGGTCCCGGGCGCGACCGGGCACAGAATGGACCATAATTGGCGCAAGTCAATAGCCGTACGGAACCCCTCGGGCGCCCGACCGGGGTCCGCGTTTAGACATGCGAAGCAGGTCCCACTTATCGGCGGCGCGCCGTTGGCGGGCCCAATTGGGGTGAATGGATCAAGGTGAGACTGGAGCGGGAAACGAGACTCGAACTCGCGACCCCAACCTTGGCAAGGTTGTGCTCTACCAACTGAGCTATTCCCGCGTCCCGAGTGAGGGACGGGATTGTAAGTGCAGGGCCTGCGAAGTCAAGGCAAGCCACTCAGCGCCTGAGCTCCGGCCACGCCGCGCGCAGATACGCAACCATGGAGATGAGCGTCGCGGCTGCGGCGATCTCCGTGAGGACCACCCCCACCCCATAGATGGGCACGCTGAGGATCGGCGCCCGGTAGAGCATCATCGAGAGCCCGACGATCTGCAGAATGGTCTTCATCTTCCCGAGCTGCGAGACCGCCACCTTGCGCCGCTGCCCGATCTCCGCCATCCATTCCCGCAGCGCCGAGATCGTGATCTCCCGGCCGATGATCACCGCCGCCGTGAGCACGATCAGCGCCCTCGTGTCCTTGCTGATCAGCAGAACGAGCGCGACCGCTACGATCAGCTTGTCGGCGACGGGATCGAGAAAGGCGCCGAGGCGCGAGGTCTGTCCCAGGCGGCGCGCGAAATAGCCGTCGAGCGAGTCGGTGATGCCCGCGGCCGCGAAGAGGAGCCCCGCGGCCGGGTCCGACCAGTGATAGGGCATGAAGAAGAAGAGGACGATGAGCGGGATTGCGGCGATGCGCAGCCAGGTCAGCGTATTCGGCAGGTTCCAGAGCATCGCGCGGTCAAGAGCCCGGGTGGAGGTGATCATAAAGTGTGCGGGCCAGCGCCGCTCCGATTCCGGCCACCTCGGTGAGATCCGCCACTCCCGCGCGCATCACGCCCTGCAGGCCGCCGAAATGCGTCAGCAGCGCGCGGCGTTTGGCAGGTCCCAGCCCCGGCACCGCTTCCAGCACCGACTCATTGTAGCGGCGCGCGCGCTTGCGCCGGTGGCCGGTAATCGCAAAGCGGTGCGCCTCGTCGCGAATGCGCTGGATGAGCCTCGAGGCCGGAGAGTGCGCTTGCGGCACCCGCGGCGCGGCCGCGCCATAGACGAAGAGCCGCTCCTGCCCTGCGCGCCGGTCCGGACCCTTGGCGACGCCGACCAGCGTGACGTCACCGAACCCGAGCTCGGCCAGCACCTCGTGGACCGCCGCGATCTGCCCGAGGCCGCCGTCGATGAGCAGCAGGTCGGGCGGGGGAATCTCCCCTTCCCGCACACGCGTGTAACGCCGCTCCAGCGCCTGGCGCAGCGCGCCATAGTCATCGCCAGGCGTCACGCCGGTGATGTTGAACCGGCGGTACTCCTTCTTGAGTGCGCCCTCCGGCCCGAAGACCACGCACGAGGCCACCGTGCCCTCCCCGCCCGTGTGGCTGATGTCGAAGCACTCGATCCGCTGCGGCGGCTCCGGCAGCTCGAGCTCCGCCGCCAGCGCCGCGAGCATCTCCTCGAGTCCCTGCTTCTGCGCCAGCCGCATGCGCAATGCCTGCGCCGCGTTCTCGCGCGTCAGCTCCGCCCAGCGGGCGCCGAGTCCGCGCGAAGGGCTGCGCACGTGCACCGCGTGCCCCGCCCGAGCCGAGAGGGCCTGCCCGAGCGACTCGGTGTCCTCGAGCTTCTGTCCGACCAGGACCTCCGGAGGCGGCTCCTGCGCGGCGTAGTACTGCATCACGAATGATGAGAGCGCCTCTTCCGGCTCCGCGAGCACTGCCCTCGGGAAGTAGCTGGAGGTACCGAGGTTGCGTCCGCCGCGCACGAGCATGGCGCTGATGGCGTACTCGCCAGGCTCTCCAACGATGGCGAACACGTCGACGTCACGCTCGCCTTCCGCCGTCACAATCTGCTGCGCCTGGATATGCTTCAATGCCGCGAGCTGGTCGCGGATCTGCGCCGCCCGCTCGTAATCCAACCGGCTGGCGGCCTCCTCCATGCGCTTCTGCAGCGTCGCGTTCACCTCATCGCTGCGGCCCTCGAGAACCTTGACGGCGGATTCGACGTCCTGCGCGTACGCCTCGCGGCTGATGAGGCCGACACACGGCGCTGTGCAGCGGCCGATCTGGTGCTGCAGGCATGGGCGGCTGCGGTTCTCGAAGAAGCTGTCGCGGCAGTTGCGTATGCGGAAGAGCTTCTGCAGCTGGTTGAGCGTGTCGCGCACGGCCCAGGCGGTCGGGAACGGCCCGAAATACCGTCCCGGTGCGCTGCGCGCGCCGCGGTAGAAGGCGAGCCGCGGAAATTCGTGATCGACGCAGAGCTGCACGTAGGGGAAGCTCTTGTCGTCCCGCAGCACGACGTTGAAGCGCGGCTTGTGCGCCTTGATGAGGTTGTACTCGAGCAGCAGCGCCTCGGTCTCCGAGTTGGTGACCGTCACTTCGATGTCGGCGATCTGGTGGACCAGCGCCTGCACCTTCGGGTTGACGTTGCTCGCCGCGAAATACGTGCTCACCCGGTCCTTGAGGCTGCGCGCCTTGCCGACATAGAGGATCTCGTGCCCGGCGCCGAACATGCGGTAGACGCCGGGCCGGCGCGGCAGCGCCGCCGTGAACGCCTTGTGATCGAATTCAGTCGAGCTCATCGCAATTGCCCATCGACGCGTGCTCCGTACCTCAGGCACAGGGATGTGCCCCGCCGCCGGAGGTGGCGGGGCTTTGGGCAAAAGCCTCGCTTTTTGCCCAAAGCAGCGCTTCGTTCGCGCAGGAGCCCGGATCCAGCGCCTCGAACGGGCAGCGCGGATCCAGCGCTATGAACGAGCCAGCTCGCAGGCGCGCGCCACGACTTTCCTGAACATCGGCTCGGTGAGCACCCCGGTCGAGGTGTTGTAGCGGCTGCAATGATACGAGTCGATCAGGTACCGCGTCTGCTCGAGCCGGTGCTCGCGCCCATGGCCGAAAGGAAACGCGCTGCGCTTGAGCCCGCAGGCCATGAGGAAGGCGTCGTGGCCCACCCTGCCGAGCGCCAGCACGACCCGCGCGCGCTCGAGCGATGCGAGCTCGGCCTTCAGGTACGCATTGCAGCTGCGGATCTCATCGGGCAGCGGCTTGTTGCCCGGGGGCACGCACTTGACGGAATTGATGATGCGCGCGTCCTTCAGCTCCAGCCCGTCGTCGGCGGACAGCGACTGCGGGCGCGTGGCGAGCCCTGCCTCGTGGAGCGTCCGGTAGAGCAGCTCCCCGGCGTAATCCCCGGTGAAGGGCCTGCCGGTCCGGTTCGCCCCGTGCAGGCCGGGGGCGAGGCCCACGATGAGGATGCGCGGGTCCGCCGCGCCGAAGGAGGGCACGGGCCGTGCCCAGTAATCGGGATAGCTGCCGTGAATCTCGGCCAGGAACTGCGCGAGGCGCGGGCAGCGGGTGCACCCTGGGTCGTACGCCGCACTGCGCGGCACCCGCAGGACCGGGCGCCGCCCCTCGTTGGTCCGCAGCTGCTTAATGCGGGTCATCCATGTGATGGATGATCGCCGTCGCGAAGCCCGAGCAGCTCATGAGCTTGGCCCCGGGAATGAGGCGCTGCAGGTCTTCCTCCACGCTCCTGCGCGCCGCGAGCTCGCGTTTCGGGGCCTTGATCGCCTCACGCAGGCGCGCGAGATCGTAGGTGAGCTCCTTGCTGGCGATCGTATTGGCGACGCCCTTGATGATGAGGTCGGCGGCCTCTTTCCAACCGAGATAGCGCAGCATCATTTCCGCGGAAAGGATGAGCGAGCCCGGGTTCACCCGGTCCTTGCCCGCAAATCCCGGCGCCGTGCCGTGCGTCGCCTCGAACACCGCGAGCCCGTCGCCGATGTTGCCTCCCGGGGCGATGCCGATGCCGCCGACCTGGGCGGCGAGCGCATCGGAAACATAGTCGCCGTTGAGGTTGAGCGTCGCGATGACGTCGTATTCCTCCGGCCGCAGCAACACCTGCTGCAGGAAGTTGTCCGCGATCACGTCCTTGATGATGATCTCGTGGCCGGTGAGCGGGTTGGGGAACCTGAGCCACGGGCCGCCGTCGATCTCCTTGGCGCCGAATTCCTCCTTCGCGAGCTGGTAGCCCCAGTTGCGGAAGGCGCCCTCCGTGAACTTCATGATGTTGCCCTTGTGCACCAGCGTCACCGAGACGCGATCGTTCTCGATGGCGTACTGGATGGCCTTGCGGATCAGGCGCTGGCTGCCCTCCTTCGAGACCGGCTTGATGCCGATCGCCGAGCTCGCGGGGAAGCGGATGCCCGTGACCCCGAACTCCTTCTGCAGGTAGGCGATGAGCTTGTGCACCTCGGCCGAGCCCGCGGCCCACTCGATGCCCGTATAGATGTCCTCGGTGTTCTCGCGGAAGATCACCATGTCCGTGAGGCTGGCATCGGCCATGGGGCTCACGACGCCCGGGAAGTACTGGATCGGACGGACGCAGGCGTACAGATCGAGGTTCTGGCGCATCGCCACGTTCAGCGAGCGGATCCCCCCGCCGATCGGGGTCGCCA
>JAGWPE010000405.1 GCA_028870635.1 Gammaproteobacteria bacterium
GCCACCATGAAGCAGGAGCCGATGCGCACGAACGGCCAGAAGAGCTCGGCGAGCCAGCCGTCCAATTCCTTCGAGGTGAGGGTGATCATGGCTGCGGGCGCTGCGTCAGTTGATGAGCCCCGGAATGCTCACGATGAGCTCGTGGGTATAACCGACCAGCGTCTTGAGCATCCAGGGACCCGCGGCCGCGAGCGTCACCGCGATGGCGATCAGCTTGGGGATGAACGACAGTGTCATCTCGTTGATCGAGGTGGCGGCCTGGAAGGCGCCGATCACGATGCCGGTGATCAGGGCGGCGAGCAGGAGCGGCGCCGCCAGGGCGAGCGTGATCTCGAGCGCGCGCGTGCCTATGGTCATGATGGTGTCGGGAGTCATGCCCGGCCCTCAGTGGTAGAAGCTCGAGGCGAGCGTGCCCATGACGAGCGTCCAGCCGTCGACCAGCACGAACAGCATCAGCTTGAAGGGCAGGGAGATCAGCACGGGGGAGACCATCATCATGCCCATCGACATGAGCACGCTGGCGACCACCAGGTCGATGATCACGAACGGAATGAACAGCAGGAACCCGATGATGAACGAGGTCTTCAGCTCGCTCGTGACGAATGCCGGTACGAGCACGCTGAGCGGCACGTCGAGCGGAGTCTGGTAGCCATGCCCTCCTGCGATGTGCACGAATGTCGCGATGTCGTTCTCGCGCGTCTGGTGCAGCATGAATTCCTTCAACGGTACTTCTGCGCGCGAGAGAGCCGTCGGTGCATCGATGGTGCCGGCGGCGTATGGCTGGTAGGAGACCTGGTCGATGCGGTTGATGACCGGTGACATCACGAAGAAGGTGAGGAACAGCGCCAGCCCGAGCAACACCTGGTTGGGCGGTGTCTGACCGGCACCGAGCGCCTGGCGCAGGATGCTGAGGACGATCACGATGCGGGTGAACGCCGTCATCATCAGCAGGATCGCCGGCAGCAGCGTGATCGCCGTCATCAGGGCGAGCACCTGCAGGGTCAGCGTGTAAGTCTGGCCGCCGCCGGCGGCGCTCTGGACACTGAATGCGGGGATGCCGGGGGCCGCTGAGGTCACGGCAGGCGTCAGGAAAACCAGTATCAGGAGCGTCGCTTGGCAGACCTTCGAGCGCATCGCGAGATGCCCTCGGGCCAGAACGCCGTGAATACGTCCGTGCGGCAGCATCTTCACTTTCCCAAACTCCGCTTGAGCAGGGCAGCGAATGACATTGCGCCGGGGGCGGCAGCGGTACTGGCCTTCGGGATTTCGACGGGCTCGCGCAGCACGTGCAACGCGCTGAGGCGGCCGGGCGCGACGCCCACCAGGATCTGCTCCGTCCCGACCTTGAGGAGCACGGCGCGCTCCTTGGGTCCGAGCGGCATTTCCGCGATCACATCGAGCGCGTCGCCGGACCGGTTGCCGAAGCCGCGCACCCGGCGGGCGAGCCAGGCGAACGCGAAGATCGCCGCGAGCACGAGAGCCAGGGCGAGGGTCACGGAGACGACTCCGCCGGCTGCCTGACCCGGGCCAGGCGCGGCAGCCACGATCGGACCCGCGGCGTGCGGTGCGGCGAAAAGATGGCTCATTTCAGCTTGCGAAGCCGCTCTGCGGGGCTGATCACGTCGGTCAGGCGGATGCCGAACCGCTCGTTGACCACGACCACTTCGCCGTGAGCGACCAGCGTGCCGTTGACGAAGACGTCCAGCGGCTCACCGGCAGCGCGCTCGAGCTCGACCACCGAGCCCTGGTTGAGCTGCAGGAGATTGCGGATCGGGATGCGCGTGCGGCCGACTTCCATGGAAAGTGTCACGGGCACATCGAGGATGACCTCGAGGTTGACGTCACGGCTGGCGCCCGATCCGCCGTCATCGGTGAGCTCGTCGAGCTCGGCGGGACGTACCTCGGCAGGATTGGCGGACATGGGAGACCTCAGTTGCTCTGGTTACTTGACTGGGACGGCGGGGGCATCGGCGGGCTTGCTGCGGCGCAGGCGCTCCTGCACTTTCACCGCCTGGCGGCCGCGCGAGATTCCGAGGCCGCCGCGGAACATCGGCACCTCCTCGGCGGCGACCGTCACCTTGCCGGCGAAGTCGCACGGCAGTACGTCGCCGGCCTTCAGATTGATGAGCTCCGCCAGCGTGACCGAGGAGCGGCCGAGTATCGTGGTGAGCTCGACTTCCGCATCCTCCATCTCTTCCCGCAGGCACATCATCCAGCGCTCGTCCTTCTCCACCCGGTCGCTCGCGACACCCGCATCGAGTATCTCGCGCATCGGCTCGATCATCGCGTAGGGCATGGTCACGTGCAGGTTGCCGCCCGCGCCGTCGAGCTCGATGTGGAAGGACGTGACCACCACGATCTCGGACGGGGAGACGATGTTGGCGAAGTGCGGGTTGATCTCGGAGTTGAGGTACTCGAGCTCGATGGGGGCAACGTGCGACCACGCCTCGCGCAGATCCGCAAAGACGCTGCGCAGCACTATGTGGATGATGCGCTGCTCGGTGGCGGTGAACTCGCGTCCCTCGATCTTGGCGTGACGGCCCGTGCCGCCGAAGAAGTTGTCGACCACCGCGAACACCATCTTCGGATCGAGGACGATGAGGGCGGTGCCGCGGAAGGGGTTGATCTTGACGAGGTTGAGGCTCGTCGGCACGTGCAGGGTATGCACGTATTCGCTGAACTTCTTGATCTCGACCTGGCCGACGGAGATCTCGGGCGAGCGGCGCAGGAGGTTGTAGAGACTCACGCGGTAGAGGCGGGCGAAACGCTCGTTGATCATCTCGAGCGTGGGCATCCGCCCGCGCACGATCCGTACCTGGCTGTTGAAATCGTACGAACGGGCCTCTCCGGGGGCAGGCGGCGCCTCCGTGCTCACCGCGCCGGTATCGACGCCGTGGATCAGCGCGTCGATCTCGGCCTGATCGAGGATCTTCTCTTGGCTCATGGTGTGGGATAGGGCTGGGTTACTGCATCACGAAGCTCGTGAAGTACACGGCCTCGAGCTTCTTGGGATCGCCGCCCGCCTGCGCGAGGTCCTTGCGAATGGCGGCGAGCGCGTCGGCCCGCAGCTGCTCCTTGCCCGTGGGCGTGGAGATCACGGTGTATTTCTGATTGGCGAGGAGAATGAGCAGATCGTTGCGCAGCACCGGATCGTTGTTCTTCAGCAGGTCCAGAGTCTGCGCATCGCGCGACATCACCTCGATCGAGACCTGCAGGAAGCGCACGAGCTGGTCGGCCTGGAAGTTGACGACGAACGGAGGATCGAGCGCCAGGTAGAGCGGGGGGCCGGCGGGCTTGTGGCTCGCGGCTGCCTTGGAAGCGGCCGCAGAGCGGCCGAAGGCGTGTGTCAGGTAGAGCGCGGCGCCGAGCCCGGCCGTGAGCACCGCGACAGCGACGATGATGAGCAGCCACGGGGTGCGGCGCTTGCCACCCGTTGCGGCCGCTTCGGCGCCGGCCGGCCCTTGCGCCGGAGCGAGGACGGGTACGTCGGGCATCGGTCTGTGATCTCCTGCAGGTGGCACGGCGCCAGGCGCCAGTTGGTTTGCCTCTGCAGGTGCAACGGCCATGCCACAGCCCTGGAAACGCGTCTAAGTGCCTGACGGATAGGCATTTAGTTGCCTGCCGCGGAGTGTGAGACGCGTCGCAGTCGGGTGGGGGCGACGGATTCTTGACGAGCCAATCAGACGTAGGTGTCGAGGAGACCCAGTCCGCCGGCGGCCGAGGCGCGGCTGCCGGCACTGTCGAGATTGACGGCGGTGATTCCCGATACCGTCGCCGCCGGCCGGCCGGAGGTCTGGCGGCTCTGGCCGCGAGGCGGCTCGCGCGATACTCCGGCGTCGGCGAGGGTGAGTCCCTGGCTGGCAAAGAGCTGACGCAGCTGCGGCAGCGACTGCTGCAGCGCCGAGCGCGTGTCCGGCTGGGCCGCGCCGAACCAGACGCTCGCCTGGCCGCCGTGCACCGAGATGCTCACCTGCAACGGGCCGAGGTGCTCCGGGGAGAGCTGCAGGGACGCCGACTCGATTCCCTGGTGCGCCATCCAGGTGAGCTTCGTGCCGAGCTCATCCGTCCAGGCGCTCGTGCCGACAGGCGAAGCGAGGGCC
>JAGWPE010000406.1 GCA_028870635.1 Gammaproteobacteria bacterium
GATCGCGTCGACCTCCGGGTCCTGCTGCAGAAGCTCGCGCGATACGTTGAGCGGGAGCTCGCTCGAGTCGATGACGCCTTTGACGAAGCGCAGGTAGAGCGGCAGGAACTGCTCCGCGTCGTCCATGATGAAGACGCGCCGCACGTACAGCTTCAGCCCGTGGGCGGCATCCCGCTGCCAGAGATCGAACGGAGCGCGTCCCGGGATGTAGAGCAGGCTCGTGTACTCGCGCTTGCCTTCCACACGGTTGTGGCTCCAGGCGAGCGGGTCGGTGAAGTCGTGCGCCAGATGCTGATAGAACTGGCCGTACTCTTCGTCGGTGATCTCCGTGCGCGGCCGCGTCCACAGCGCCTTCGCCTGATTGACGGCTTCGTACTCGAGCGAAGCCTCGCCCTCCTTGCGCATGCGCACCGGGAAGGCGATGTGGTCCGAATAGCGGCGGATGAGCCCGCGCAGGCGGAAAGGATCGGCGAACTCTTTGGCGTCGGGCTTCAAGTAGAGCTTTACCGTCGTGCCGCGCTGCGGTCGAGCTACGGTCTCGACGCTGAACTCGCCGTCGGCGCTCGATTCCCAGCGGACACCGCTCTCCGCCGGGAGCCCGGCCTTGCGTGAGAGCACCTCGATGCGGTCGGCGACGATGAATGCCGAGTAGAAGCCGACGCCGAACTGCCCGATGAGCTGCGAGTCCTTCTGCTGATCGCCGGAGAGGCCGCGGAAGAACTCTGCCGTGCCGGAGCGCGCGATGGTGCCGAGGTTGGAGACCGCCTCCTCCCGCGTCATGCCGATGCCGTTGTCCGTAATGCTGACCGTGCCCGCGGTCTCATCCGCCTCCACGCGAATCTCGAGCTCCGGGTCGGTCGCGAGCAGCCCGGGCTCGCCGATGGCCGCGAAGCGCAGCCGGTCGTTGGCATCCGAGGCGTTCGAGATGAGCTCTCGCAGGAAGATCTCCCTGTGGCTGTACAGGGAGTGGATCATGAGCTTCAGCAGCTCGCGGACCTCGGCCTGAAAGCCGTGTGTCTGCCGGTCGGCAGGGGAAGCCGTGGCGTTCTCGGGACTCGACATGATCGGCGCTCCGCTCCTGGTTTTATGTCTCGTAGGTGCCGGAGCGGGCACATTTTGGGCGCAGGCGCCCGATTTTCAAGAGCGCCCGCAGAACGGGGGCCGATCAGCCCGGGAGACGCAGCAGGCGGCGATAGAGGTCGAAGAAAGTGACGCTGCCGGCGAGCAGCGCCGCATTGACCCGCAGCTGGGGCGCGAGCAGGCCGACACCGACTGCGGAAGCCCAGGCGAAGAGCGGCGTCGAAAGGGAAGCGGCCTCGGCGAGCGCGGTGGTCGCGACGTGGCGACAGGCGCCCGCCACATCGTCCAGCTCGTCCCAAAAGTGCAGGAAGAATTCCATGCCGACCCAACTCTACTCGCGTCGATCCGCTGTTGTCGTGCGGAGTTTCACAGTCGGGCCGGCTTGCGGGAGCGGAGCCGGGTGCGTAGTCTTGAGCCCGGCCGATTCAGCGCGCGTTCAGAGAACACAGGACCACCTTAACGTCTTCCCCGTCCTGGAGGACGGAGATTTCCGCCCGTGAGAACAGAGACACCCAGAATCAGGCAGTTGACGTTCCAACTGGGACATGGTCCGTTCGCCCTTACCCGACGTACGCTCCCAGCCGAAGCCGACGCGCCGTCGCACCCGTTTGCCTGCAGGCCGCTTGAGAAATTATCTCGAAAATTGCCGGTGGCCTGATGGCCCGTATACCGACGCGCATATGTCACCACCATCCGTCCAGGAGCGGCGCTTCCTCTCCGGTCTGAGCACCGGAGTCTCCGCGCCGGAGAAGCGGTGAATCGCATCGTCGTCCTCAACCCCAAGGGGGGCTCGGGCAAGACGACCATTGCGACCAACCTCGCGAGCTACTTCGCTTGGCGTCAGCAAAAGCCAGTCCTGATGGACTTCGATCCGCAGGGCTCCTCGCTTCGCTGGGTGCGCAAGCGCCCGGCGGAATTTCCGCCGATTCACGCCGTGAACGCCTTCGAGAAGGACCCGCGAACGACGCGAACGTTCCAGCTTCGCGTGCCGGATTTCTCGACTCACGTGATCGTCGACACGCCGGCGGCGGTGGAGGCGCACGAACTGCCGGATCTGACGCGCGATGCGCGCAAGATCATAGTGCCGGTGCTGCCTTCCGACATCGACATTCACGCCTGCTCGCGCTGCATACGCGACCTGCTGCTGGTCGCCAAGGTCCGCCGCGACGGCGACCGCATCGGCGTGGTGGCCAACCGGATCCGCCGCAACACCCTCACCTATCAGGCGCTCATCCGCTTCCTGCAGACGCTGGGGATTCCGATCGTGGCGACGCTGCGCGACTCACAGAACTATCTGCGCGCCGCGGAGCAGGGAATCGGGCTGCACGAGATGAAGAGCTATCTCGTGCGGCAAGACATCGAGGAGTGGCGGCCCCTGATAGAGTGGGTGGAGCCCTCGGCCGCCGCGCCGTCCGCCGAGGCGGCAACGGCGCCCGCGGCCGGTGAGCCGCAGGAGCTGCAGGGCTGATTCGGGGGCTTGCGGCTAACGGCCCGGGGCTTTGGTCGCGCGCGCTCCGTCGCGGCCGTTGGTTTGCGCCTGCTTCTCCTCGTCCTCCCAGGACTCGCGCATACGGTCGGCCCAGTTCTTGTAGCTCGACCAGGTGTTGAGATTGCGCGTGATCGCGGCGTGGCGCGCGCGCGCGCGCTGCATGCGGTCGAGCCAGTCAGGATACGGCTCGGCCGGATCGGTTGCCGCCGGTCCGCCGGAGGGCGGCTCCGTTTGCTTGCTGGGCGGCGCGCTGCCTCGCCTGTCGGTTGAGCTCATGGAAGCACCTTAAGCTTTTCCGCAGCGTACGGCTTTTGCCGGCGGCACGCAGGAACTGGTTCACAAGCATGTCGCCCATTGCCTACAGTTTCAGGCGCGGGCGCGCCTTATGTCATGAAGTTGGCCGCCCGATCGCTCGCTTTCTGTCTAAGCCACCAGGCGATAGACGGGCCGATAGGCCGTGCCGGGCAGCTTCATGCGCCGCTGCGCCACGAATGCGGCGAGCAGCTCATCGAGCAGCTGCATGATGCCGCGGTCGCCTGCGAGCTCGTACGGCCCGTGGCGCTCGATCGCCTTGATGCCGTGCTCCTTGACGTTGCCGGTGACGATGCCGGAGAAGGCGCGCCGCAAGTTGGCGGCAAGCTGATGCAGGGGCTGGCCGCGGTCGAGCGCGAGCGCACGCATCGACTCGTGCGTGACCTCGAAGGGCCGCTGGAACTCCGGCTCGATGGAGAGCAGCCAGTTGAAGTTGTAGGAATCGCTGCGCTGGCGGCGGAACTCGCGCACGGCCTCTATGCCGTGCAGCATGCGGCGCGCGACCTCGGCCGGATCGTCGACGATGATGATGAGGCGCTTGGCCGCAGTCTCACCGAGCGTGCCGGCGATGAACCGGCCGATCTGCTCGAAATAGGCGGCACTCTCGCGCGGCCCGGTCAGAACGACGGGCAGCGGCTGATCCTGGTTCGCGGGATCGAGAAGGATGCCCATCAGATAGAGGATTTCCTCCGCGGTGCCGGCGCCGCCCGGGAACACCACGATGCCGTGCGCGAAGCGCACGAAGGCTTCGAGGCGCTTTTCGATGTCCGGCATGATGACCAGCTGGTTGACGATGGGGTTCGGCGGCTCAGCGGCGATGATCCCGGGCTCGGTGATGCCGATGTAGCGGCCGTGCTCGATGCGCTGCTTGGCGTGGCCGATGGTAGCGCCCTTCATCGGGCCCTTCATGGCGCCTGGTCCGCAGCCCGTGCAGATGTCGAGGCCGCGAAGGCCGAGCTCGTAGCCGACACGCTTGCTGTACTTGTACTCCTCGCCGCCGATCGAGTGCCCGCCCCAGCACACCACCAGGTTGGGCCGCGCCTTGTAGTCGAGCAGGCGCGAGTTGCGCAACACGTGGAAGACCGCGTTGGTGATGGCGGCGGAGCTCGTGAGATCGAAGCGGCCGCCCGCCAGGATCTCGTTGGCGATGAACACCACATCGCGCAGCACGGCGAAGAGATGTTCCTTGATGCCGCGGATCATCTGGCCGTCGACGAACGCCAAGCCAGGCGCGTTGTGGACTTCCAGCTTGATGCCCCACGCGTGGCGGACGATGCGGATGTCGAAGTCGCGGTACCGGTCGAAGATCTCCTTCGCATCGTCCGTGTTGGCGCCGCTGTTGAGCACGGCGAGCGCGCACTTGCGAAAGAGCGCGTACAGCCCTCCCTGACCGGAATCGAGGAGCTTCTCGATCTCGGCCTGCGAGAGGTTTTCGAGACTGCCGCGGGGACCGACCCGCGCGTCGATGAACTCCGGAACGACGACTGTGCTTTCCATGCTACGGCAGGATATCGATGGGCATGTCGTCGCGAGTCAGCAGCCAGATCTCCACCATGTCCGCGTCCGAGACCGCGATGCAGCCGTCGGTCCAGTCATTGTGCTGGTAATACCAGGGCGAGTTCTTCAGGCGGTTCGGCAGGCCGTGGATCATGATCGAGCCGCCGGGCTGCCAGTGATGCAGGTGCGCGCGCTGCAGGTCCGAGGTGTTCGGATAGGAGATCTGGATGGACAGGAAGTAATCGCTGCGCGGGTTGCGGCGCGCCAGGTGATACCAGCCTTCCGGCGTGCGGAAGTCCCCGTCGCGCTCCTTCGGTCCGGTAGGCTCGAGCCCCAGGGCGATCTTGTACGAGCGCACGATCCTGTCACCGTCCATGAGATACAGGCGGCGCCGCGATTTCTTCACGACCAGGTGGTCGACGCGCGGCAGCCCCGGCGAGGCGAGCAGCGCCACGCGCGGCGCCTGCGTCGCCCCCGGCAGCGTGCTGGACGGCGAGCCCGGCGTATCCGGCGCGGCCGGAATCGTCGGGATGGCCGTTACCGTGGGTGTGTTGGCCGTGGCCGCGGTCAGCCCGCAGCCGAGCACGATGGCGGCGAGGGTCGCTCTCGTCGGTGACATTGCCGAATTATAGAGTTTCCTGAGCGGTTTCAAGCTTGGCAGCCTCAGTCGCCGCCCGCAGACACGTCCTCGATGCGCGGCACCACCAATTGCGTGCCCGGACGAAGGTCCGCGAAATCGGTATCCGGGTTGTACTCGCGCAGCAGCCACAGCGGCAGCTGCGAGAAGCGCTGCGTCAGCGTCCACAGCGAGTCACCGCGCTGCGCGACGTACTGCTCGGTGCCCGCGATGCGGTGCGCGGCGAAGTAGCTCGCCTCCAGCGCCTGATGATAGTTGCGGCGCCGGGCCTCGAACTCACCGGGCGGCACCCGCCGGAAGTCGAGCCGGATGCGATGGCCGACTATCACGGGCCGTCCGAACCTCATGTGATTGATGCGCCGCAGGTCGGAGGCTCTGACGCCGAGCCAGTCCGCGTAGTGCCCCAGCGTCTCCGCCGCCGCCACTTCGATCGTGCCGTTAGGCGCGACGGAATAGTCCGTGGGATCGGCGCTCTGGTTGGAACCGTCCGCCGGCCCCAGCGACGGGCCGAGCGCATCCGCCTGCGCGGCGGACACCGGCTGCTCGCCTTCATCATCGCCGGCGGCAGACTCATCGGCCGAGGCCTGTGAGCTCATGAGCGCGGAATCCGGCGCGCTGCCCGCTGCGGACCCAGCACCATTGATGCCGTTGAAGTCGAGCAGGCGCCGGCTGCCCACTCCAAATTTGGCGGCGGCCTCCGGCAGCGCGTCACCTTCGGGATTACCCGCGGGAATCGCCAGCGAAGCACCCGAAGAGGCGGCGAACGTCACGCGCGAATAAAAGGCGGGCACCGCCGCGGCAACAGCCGGCGCTGTGGACGCTGGATGAGCCGAAGCGGCAAGGGGCGCCGCGGTGGTTGCATGCGCGGGCTTCATGACGGCTGCCACGAGGCGGGCGCCGGTCGCCGCCAGCGGGGACTCCCTCCTCGCCCTGCGCGGCGGGGCGGCGGTGCTCGCCAGCAGTGCCTGGGAGCCCAGCCGCCTGACGAGCATCGCCGTGGTCAGAGTGGGCCCTTCCGCGGGCAGGCGCAGCTCGTAGCCGCGCGGCACGGACAGCCGGCCCCGCCATACGGCCGGCCGCAGAGCGGGATTCAAGTCGCGCAATGTCTCGGGATCGACGGCCAGTGCGCGCTCGAGCGGTCTGATGGCGACATACGCCGGCACCCTCACTTCCCGGAAGTGCGCCTCCCGTAACGGCACGATGTCACCGAAGTACCTCTGCGGGTCGTTCAGAATCCGCAGAGCCGCGAGAAACGAGACGTAGAAGTTGCGCGAGGCGAAGCCGAACGTGCGGCTCTGGTAGTTGCGCACGATCGTGACGATGTTCGTCGTCCCCAGGGTCTCCACCGCGCGGCGCATGCCGGCGACGCCATGATTGTACGCGGTGAGCGCCAGCGGCCAGGTGCCCAGGATCCGGTGATTGTAGGCGAGCAGCTGCGCGGCGGCCTCGGTGGCGGCGAACGGGTCCATCCGATCGTCGACCGCCCGGTCGATCCGCATGAAGCGCCGTCCGGTCGAGGGCATGAACTGCCAGAGGCCGGCGGCGCCCACCTTCGAGTAGGCGCGGGGGTTGTAGGAGGACTCGACGAGCGGCAGGGCGGCGAGCTCGGGAGGCAGCCCTTCCTCGCGCAGCGCACTGGCGATGGCACTGTGCCAGGCGCCGGAGCGGATCAGCCCCGCCTTGAAGCGGTTCGCCTGGCCGAGCTGGAAGCGGATGTCATCCGTCGCCTCGCGCAGCCGCTCCGGGGTGCCCTCGGCGCCCCAGAGCGCCTTGATGCGCTCGTCCTCCGGTGACAGGGGGCCCTTGCCCGAGGCAATTCGCCGCAGCTCCGCGGCGTAGTGGTCGCGAGCCTGATTCACGATGCGCTGCCGGGCGCGCGGCGAGCTGTCCGGCGCGAAGTGCAGCGTGTCGTAGATGACAGAGAGATCGTATTGATCGTGCAGGTAGCCGGAGTTGGTGTCGATCTGGCTGTACACGCGTACCCAGAAATCCACATCCCGCTGCAGCTGTGGGGGATAAGGCAGGGCCTGATCGGCCGCCGGCACCCGCGCCACCGCGAATGGCAGCAACAGGACCGCCCACAGCCAGCCCCATCGTCCCCGCGAGGCGCCCGCCTCCCGTGTCGAGTTCATTTACACACCGCCCCGCCGAAGAATCGTCTGGATATTCAGAGACTTGCGAATTTACCGCCCGGCTGGAGCCGCCACCACCGCCGCGCAAGTGTCGATGAACTTGACACTCGGCCGGTCGGCGCCCCTTCGGGGGCGGCGACCGGGGAGCGGTGAGCGCCTTTCCGGATGCCCGATAACTTCTCACAACGCGCACTGCGTCACAATTGAACCGCGTCGCAGATACAACATGTCACATCGGAACGGCTTGCGGACACGCTGGCATGCGCGTTGCTTGTATACACAGCATCGAGGGCCGACAGGCGGCCCGGAAGGAAGCAGCTAGTAGCGCAATTCGAAGAAAGCACGGGCCGGCCCAAGCGCGGGATGGCGCACACCAGCACCGTGTCCCCCTTGAATAACAAGAACGACACTCCTCCACAAGCAAGCGACCGATAGACCACCCCGCCTCCTGGCGGGGTTCTTTTTTATTGGCGCAAAGAGCGGC
>JAGWPE010000407.1 GCA_028870635.1 Gammaproteobacteria bacterium
CCAGCTGCCCACCGATGAGCTCTCGCGGCAGCGCATCGCGCTCGCCATGGGCGCCTCTGGCTGGGAGGCGCTGCTCGGGGAGCTCGGCCGTCATCAGGCGTGCGTCAGCGGGCATTTCAAGCGCTTCGTCTTCGGCGGCGCGGGCAGCGGCACCGCAGTCAGGATCGATCTCGGCCGGTTTTGGGAAAGCCAAGCGGAAAACGCGGTGCTCGCCGAGTCGTTGGGCCATGCGGGCTTCGCCGAGCCCGCCGAAGCGGCGCAGATGCTGCTGGCGCTGCGCGCCTCGGCACTGGTGCGCAAGCTCGATGAGCCCGGACGAAGGCGCCTGCAGGCCTTGTTGCCGCCGCTGCTCGCGGACATCGGCGCTGCCCGGCTGGCGCCCGCGGAGCAGCTCGCGGTATTGCGCCGGATCGTCTCCATCCTGGAGGCGACCGGCAAGCGCTCCGCTTACTTCGCGCTGCTGCGCGAGAGCCAGCCTGCGCGCTCGCGGCTCATCGAGGTCTGCCGGCACGGCGAGTTCCTGGTTCGCCAGATCGCCTCGTATCCGCTGCTGCTCGATGAGCTGGTCGACGAGCGGCTGCTCTCGGAGCTGCCTGGGCGCGAGGCGCTCGTGTGCGAGCTGCAGGCCGTCATGCAGCAGGTCCGCGAGGAGGACCCGGGGCACCAGGTCGAGGCGCTCTGCCACTTTCAGCGCGCCGCCATCTTCCGGATCGCGGTGGCGGACCTGACCGGCCGGCTGCCGGTCATGCGGGTCAGCGACCGCCTCACCGAAGTCGCCGAGCTCATCATCGCGCAGGCGGTCGAGCTCGCCTGGGGGCAGATCACGGCGCAATTCGGAGTGCCGCACTGCGGCGAGGGAGCGCAGCGGCGACCCGTGAGCATCTGCGCAGTGGGCTACGGCAAGCTCGGCGGACTGGAGCTCGGCTACGCGTCGGATCTCGACCTCGTTTTCCTGCACGACTCCCGGGGGGAGCGCCAGGAGACGGACGGCCCCGGCGCGACTGGGCCCGGCGCACGGCCGATCGATAACGCTCTGTTCTTCGTCCGCCTGGCGCAGCGGCTGGTGCATCTTCTCACCATGCACTCGGCGGCGGGCCGGCTCTATGAGGTGGACGTACGCCTTCGGCCGAGCGGCAAGGGGGGACTGCTGGTCACGCAGATCGATGCCTTTGCCGAGTACCAGCGGCGGGAAGCCTGGACCTGGGAGCATCAGGCGCTGCTGCATGCGCGCGCGGTGGCCGGCTCCCCTGCATTGTGCACCGAGTTCGAGCGCACTCGCCTCGATGTGCTGCGCCACGCGGTGCGGCGCGAGAGCCTGCGGGAGGAGGTGCGAGCGATGCGCGAGCGCATGCGGCGGGAGCTCTCGAAGGGCGGCGGCGGCAGGCTGGACCTGAAGCAGGATTCCGGCGGCATCGCCGACATCGAGTTCCTCGCACAGTACTGGGCACTGAAATGGGCTCGGGACTATCCGCCGGTGGCGATGTTTTCCGACACCATCCGGCAGCTCGAGTCGGTCGCTTCAGCCGATCTCGTGCCGCAGGCGAGCGTCGATGTCCTCACGAGTGCTTACCGGGCGTACCGTACGCGGATGCATCATTTGTCCCTTGCCGGGGAAGCGGGATCGATTTCCGCGGAAGAGTTCGTCGCCGAGCGCGCTGCCGTCAGGGGGATATGGGACGGCGTGATGGCGGGGGCCGACCGGGTATAATCGACGCCATGGCCGCTCAACCCAAATCACTGATCCAGCCGAACGCGCAGAACCAGTACGAGATCACGGCGGAAGACCTGCCGCTCTCGTGCCCGATGCCGCAGATGTACCTGTGGAACTCGCACCCGCGGGTTTATCTGCCCATCGAGAATACCGGCTGGGCCAAATGCCCTTATTGCGGCGCAGAGTACACTCTGCGCCGATAGGCGG
>JAGWPE010000050.1 GCA_028870635.1 Gammaproteobacteria bacterium
CAGTCCCAGATCCTTGCTGTAGGTGACATTCATGATGTTGCTGTACCAACCCAGCACGCGCGGCTTGACGAGGTGCTTGCTCACGTAGAAGTAGATCGGGATCACCGGCTGGTCGCGCAGCATGAGCTGCTCCGCCTGCTCGAGGAGCGCGCGGCGCTTCGCAGGATCGACCGCCGCCGCCGCCTGCCTCACGAGGTCATCGTACGCGGGGTTGCGGTAGTGCGTGAGATTGATCCCGAAGTCGCTCTTGAAGTACTGAGCGAAGGTATAGGCGTCGTTGTAATCGCCGATCCAGCTGGACCGGAACATCTGCACGTCACCGCGGTCGATGTCCTGCATCAGTGACCGGAACTCCTCCGCCCTCAGGGTCACCTGCACGCCGAGGGCCTGCTGCCACATGGAAGCGGCGGCGATGGCGACTTCCGCGTGCACCTCGCCCGTGTTGTAGCGCAGCTCGAACCGCAGCGGCCTCGCGGCTGAATAGCCGGCCTGGGCATACAGCTTCCGGGCTTCCGCCAGGCGTTGCGCCATGGACAGTGAGCGGTAATCGGGCGACTGCGGCGCGTAGTCGGCCACCCCCGGCGGGATCCAACCGTATGCGGGCAGCTCGCCGGAGCGAAGCACGAGCTGCGCGAGCTTCTCGCGGTCGATCACCATGGCGAGCGCGCGGCGCACTTTCGCATCGTTCGCGAACGGCGCGCGCTGCAGATTGAAGCCGTAGAAGTAGACGCCCAGCTCCGGCGCGATATGCAGCTGATCCCCGAGGTGCGAGCGGATCCACCCATACTGGCTTCTGGGGATGACATCGGTGATGTCGAGCTGGTCTGCGCGGTAGAGCGTCAGCTCGCCGTTCTCGTCGGTAATGATGAGGTACTTCACCCCATCGAGACGGGTGGCGGCATCGTTCCAGTAATATCGATTACGCGTGAGATAGATGTATGAGCCATGGACCCATTGCGACAGGACGAACGCTCCATCCGATGGCAGATTGCCGGGCCGGGCGTATGCGTCCCCGTCGTTGACGAGGGCGACGGGGTTCACGGGACACGTACTGGGATGCGAGAGCAGCGCCGGCAGATACTGGGCGGGCGTGCGCAGCTGCACGATCACCGTGTAGGGGCCGGGAGCGGAAACGCCGAGACTCTCGGGGGGCTTGCGCCCGGCGACGATGTCGCTGGCGTTCACGATCACATCGACGACTTCCGCGTACTGCGAGGCGGTGCGGGGATCGACCAGACGGCGCAGGCCGGCGACGAAATCCGCACCGACCACGGGCTGGCCGTTCGACCATCTGGCGTCATGCCGCAGGTAGAAGGTGTAGGTCTTTCCGTCGGGACTGATCTGCCATTTCTCCGCGATGCCGGGCGCCGCTGCGCCCGACTTGTCCACCGTGGTGAGTCCTTCGCAGATGTCACGCAACACCCGCTGCGCTTCGTCCGCCCGCGCCTTCTGCGGGTCGAGGGAATCGGGCTCAGCGCCGAGGCCGCGCAGGAGGATGACCGGCCCATGCTCCGCGGCGCCCCCGGGCCCCTTGCTCGGAGAACGCGAGCAGGCGCAGAGCGCTGCGAGCGCAAGCAGCGGCAGGAGGAGCGCGCGGGCAGCGCTTCGCGTTAACACCGGCTATGCGCGCAGCAGGCGGTGGACATTGATCTGATCGCGCAGCGAGAGCGCCGCTGCCCTGGCCGCGGAGGCGAAGTCCTCGCCGGCGGAAGCGTACAGAATGCCCCGCGAGGAGCTGACGATGAGACCGGTCCCGGCGGCAGTCTGGCCGTTGCGCACCACCTGAGCGACGTCGCCCCCCTGCGCACCGACACCCGGCACCAATAGCGGCATCTCACCGACGATCCGCCGGATCTCCGAGAGCTCCTGGGGATAGGTGGCGCCGACCACCAACAGACAGTTGCCCCGCGCATTCCAACGGGTCGCCGCCAGCTCCGCCACGACGTGGTAGAGCCGCCGGCCGCCTTCACCGAGGGCCAGATCCTGCAAATCGCGCGCACCCGGATTGGAAGTCCTGCAGAGCACCACGACCCCACGGTCCTCGCGCCGCAGGAAAGGCTCCAGCGAGTCGCCCCCGAGGTAGGGATTCACCGTGACGGCGTCGGCTCCGTAGCGCTCGAAGGCTTCGATGGCGTAGCGCTCCGCGGTGTTGCCGATATCGCCGCGCTTGGAATCGAGAATGACCGGGACACCGGGATAGGTACGGTGAATGTACTCGATCGTCCGCTCGAGCTGGTCTTCCGCCTCGTAGGCGGCGTAATGAGCGAACTGCGGCTTGTAGGCACAGACCAGGTCGGCGGTGGCGTCGATGATGGCCTTGTTGAACTGGAAGATCGGCGAGGCGTGCCCGGCGATGTGCCGCGGAAAGCGCTCGATCTCCGGATCGAGCCCTACGCAGACCAGCGAGTCGCTGCGCGCCCAGCACGCGGCGAGTTGTGTCAGGAAGGTGCTCATGCGACCCGCGCGCGCTCGGCCGCGAGGCTGCGCTTCTTCAGGTGGACCAGCAGCAGCGTGACGGCGGCGGGTGTCACGCCCGGCACCCGGCCTGCCTGCCCCACCGTGGCCGGACGGTACTCCGCCAGGCGGCTGCGCACTTCGTGCGAGAGCCCCGCCACCTGGTCGTAATCGATGTCGTCGGGCAGCTTCGTCTCCTCATTGCGGCGCTGGCGGTCGATCTCCTCGCACTGGCGCTCGATGTAGCCGGCGTATTTCGCGCGAGCCTCGATCTGAACGCGTACCTGCGGGGGGATGCGGTCGTCCGGCGGGGCCGTGAGCCAGTCCGGAGCGCCCGCAACCTCGAGCAGCGCCTCGTACCCGACTTCCGGGCGGCGAAGCAGCTCGAAAGCCGACGCATCCCGGGTCAGGGGACCGCAGAGCACCCGCTGCGACCACTCCGCGGGGACTCTCTCTGGATGCACACGCACGCTCCGCAGCCGGTCCGTTTCCTCCTCCGTCAGCCGCTGCTTCGCCTCGTAGAGCCGCCAGCGCTCATCGTCCACGAGGCCGAGCTCGCGGCCCAGCGGGGTCAGGCGCAGATCGGCGTTGTCCTCGCGCAGCAGCAGGCGATGCTCGGCCCGGCTGGTGAACATGCGGTACGGCTCCCGGGTCCCCCTCGTCACCAGGTCATCGATGAGGACGCCGAGGTAAGCCTCGCTGCGCTTCGGGACCCACCCCTCGCGCTGGCGGAAGGCGAGCGCCGCATTGATCCCCGCGACGATGCCTTGCGCGGCCGCCTCCTCATACCCGGTCGTGCCATTGATCTGCCCGGCGAAGAAGAGGCCGTGAAGGACTCGCGACTGCAGCGAGGGGTGCAGATCGCGCGGATCGAAGTAGTCGTACTCGATCGCATAGCCCGGCCTGGTGAGGTGCGCGCGCTCGAACCCGGGTATGGTGCGGACGAGCTCGCACTGGACGTCGAACGGCAGGCTGGTCGAGATGCCGTTGGGGTAGATCTCGTGCGTGTCGAGCCCCTCCGGCTCCACGAAGATCTGATGCGAGGCCTTGTCGGCGAAACGAAAGATCTTGTCCTCGACCGAAGGGCAATACCGGGGACCCACGCCCTCGATGACGCCGGTGAACATCGGCGACCGGTCCAGAGCTCCCCGGATGATGTCGTGAGTACGCTCTGTCGTATGAGTGATGAAACAATCTATCTGCTTGGGATGTTCTTCGGCTCGCCCCAGAAACGAGAACACCGGCAGCGGGTGGTCGCTGGTCTGGCGGGTCATGGCCGAGAAGTCGAGCGTCCGGCCGTCCAGCCGCGGCGGTGTGCCGGTCTTGAGGCGCCCCACCCGCAGCGGCAGCTCACGCAGCCGGCTCGCCAGCCGGTTCGACGGTGGATCGCCCGCCCGTCCGCCTTGATGATTATCGAGTCCCACGTGAATGCGGCCGCCGAGGAACGTACCCACCGTGAGTACCACCGAGGGTGCCTCGAAGGTGATGCCGGTCACCGTCACCACACCCTTCACCGTCTCTCCTTCGACCAGCAGATCCGCGGCTTCCTGCTGGAAGATCGACAGGCGCGGCTCGCTCTCGAGCAGAGAGCGGACGGCCTTCCGGTAGAGCTGGCGATCCGCCTGGGCACGGGTGGCCCGCACCGCGGGGCCCTTGCTGCCGTTCAGCGTCCGAAACTGAATCCCCGCGCGGTCCGTCGCCCGCGCCATGGCGCCGCCCAGCGCATCGATCTCGCGCACGAGGTGGCCCTTGCCGATGCCGCCCACCGCGGGATTGCAGCTCATCTGACCCAGGGTCTCGATGCTTTGGGTCAGAAGCAACGTGCGCGCGCCCATGCGCGCAGCCGCCAGGGCGGCTTCCGTGCCGGCGTGGCCGCCGCCGATGACGATCACCTCGAAGGGTTGGGAGAAGCGCATTCGAGTATTGTAGAGGCGAGTGAGCCTGCGCACCGCACTTCTGCTTCTCCGTCTGGCAGCCGTCATTCCGGGCGGATTCCTCGTCACTGCCGCGGCCTGCCACGCAGCGCCCGCGCGGCAACTCGCTCTGTCAGGCTGCGAGCTGCATCAGGCTTTCGGTCTGACGCTCATCCAGGCGGAGTGCGGCCATCTCGCCGTGCCGGAAAATCCGGCGGCGCCCGGCGGCCGGCAGATCGAGTTGCGGGTCGCCGTCGTGCCCGCCATCAGCACCCGCAAGCAGCCCGATCCGCTCTTCGTTCTCGCCGGCGGGCCGGGCTTGGCCGCGACCGCCTTCTATGCGAATGTCGCGCCGGTCTTCGCTCTGATCCACCGCGACCGCGACATCGTCCTCATCGACCAGCGCGGCACCGGGGGCTCCAACGCCCTCGACTGCGCATCGAGCGAGGAGGATCTCTATCAGAGCACGACCGCCGACATCGTCGCCGAGGCCGAGCGCTGCCTGAAGATGGTGAGCACGCATGCCGACGTGCGGTTCTATACCACGAGCCTTGCCGTACGGGACCTGGACCGGGTGCGCGCCGCTCTGGGTTATGACCGCATCGATCTCTATGGATCGTCGTACGGCACGATCGTCGCGCAGCAGTATGTCCGCCGCTTTCCCGACAGGGTCCGTAGCGTCATCCTCGACGGTGTGGTGCCGCCCCAACTCGCGCTCGGGGCCGCGAGCGCCCTCGATGCCCAAGCCGCGCTGTCCAGCATCTTTTCCCGTTGCGTGCGGCAGCCGGCGTGCCACATCCGCTTCGGCGACCCCGCGGCTGCCTACCGGCAGGTGCGCGGGGAGCTTGCCGCCCACCCCGTCTGGGTCGACCTGACCGACCCGACGAGCGGCGAGCCCTATCGGCTGGCATTCTCTTCGACTGATTTCGCAATGGTTCTGCGCCTCGCGAGCTACACGCCCGAGCTGGCGGCGCTGCTGCCGCTCGACCTGCACGAGGCCGGGGCATCCGGCAACTTCGCGCCGCTCGCAGGTCAGTTCCTTCTGATCGATCGCGTCTACGGCGATGCCATCGCCGAAGGGATGAACGATTCCGTGGTGTGCTCCGAGGACGTTCCGTTCTATCACGTCAATCCGCAGGAGCGCGCGCAGCTCGCCGGGAGCTTCCTGGGCACCTCGCAACTCGACGGGTTGGAGGCGGTTTGCGGCATTTGGCCGCGCGGGCCGGTGGACAGCGACTTCCATCAGCCGCTGCACTCGGACGTCCCGGCGCTGCTCCTCTCGGGCAGCAATGACCCCATCACCCCGCCGCGATACGCCGCACAGGCGGCTCGCGGATTCGTCCGCAGCCTGAGCCTGGTGGTCGCCGGCTTCGGTCACGGCCAGCTCACCGATCCCTGCATGGCGGGCGTGATGGCGCAGTTCGTGCGCCGCGCGTCGCTCTCCGGCCTCGATACGGCTTGCACGCGCAATCTGTCGCCCATGCCGTTCTTTCTGACGCGCAACGGGCCGACGCCTTGATCGAAGCCGAGGGACTGAGCAAGCGATTCGGAGCGGTCGCAGCTGTCAGCGGCGTGAGCCTGCGCGCGCTCGATGGCCGCATCACCGGACTTCTCGGGCCGAACGGCGCCGGGAAGTCGACGACGCTACGCATCCTCTACACCGTCCTGCCGCCGGATTGCGGCGACGCCCGGATCGACGGCATCAGTGTTGTCGGCGAGCCTCTGGGCGCCCGCCGACGCATGGGCGTACTGCCTCACGGCGCAGGGCTGTACCCTAACCTGACAGCCCGGGAGAATGTTCTCTATTTCGGCGCGCTGCACGGACTTGCGCGTGCCGAGCGCCGCGTCCGCGCGGCTGAGCTGATCAAACAGCTCGACATGGACGAGTTCGCGGACCGGCCGGCACGGGGTTTCTCCCAGGGACAGCGGATCAAAACCGCCCTGGCGCGCGCGCTCATCCATCGGCCGCGGAACATCCTGCTCGATGAGCCGACCAACGGCCTGGATGTCATGGCGGTGCGGACGCTGCGCGGACTGCTGCAGCGATTGCGCGAGGAGGGCCATTGCATCCTCTTTTCCAGCCACGTGATGCAGGAGATCGCGGCGCTGTGCGATGAGGTAGTCGTCATCGCCCACGGCCGCGTGGCTGCCCAGGGCACGCCCGCCGAGCTGCGCGGCCGCGCGGGAACCGAATCGCTGGAAGAGGCTTTCGTCCGCCTGGTTGGTGCGGCCGGCGGTGCTCTCGAGAGCGAGGGGCCAGAGGGAAGACCTGAGGGAGCACCTGGGGGATGAGGGCGATCTGGCGCGTCTTCCTCAAGGAGGTCCGTGAGAATCTGCGTGACCGGCGTACGCTGATCTCCGCATTGATTTTCGGCCCCCTCTTCGGCCCCCTCCTGGTCGCAAGCGCTCTCTCGCTGAGCTTCCGCAGCGCGGGCGTGCAGAGCGAGCGGCCGCTGTATCTGACGGTCTCGCATTCGGAGCGCGCACCGGACCTGCTGGCGTACCTGCGCCAGTACAATGTCAGGATAAAAGCCGTCGAGGAGGACGAAGCGGCGGCTCGGCGCGAGGTGGCGGCGCACCGCGGTGAGGAAGTCCTGCTGGTGCCAGCCGACTTCGGATCGCGGCTGCAAGCCGGACAGCCCTCGCCGTTGCTGCTGTTCGCGGACGAGTCGGAAACGCGCAGCGCGGCGAGCGTCGAGCGGCTCGCCGCGATCATCAATCAGTACGGCGCAACGATCGCGCGGCTGCGCCTCATCGCGCGCGGCCTGGACCCGCTGCTCACCGTACCCATTGTGCTGCATCCCATCGACATCTCCACGCCGGCGGCCCGCTCGGCGCTGGTGCTCGGTGCGCTGAGCTATCTGGTGCTGCTCACGATGCTCATGGGCGGCATGTACCTGGCGATCGACGCCACCGCCGGCGAGCGGGAGCGCGGCTCGCTGGAGCCGCTGCTCACCCTGCCGGTGCGCCGCGAGTACCTGATCTACGGCAAGATCCTGGCCGCGTGCGCCTACATGACACTGTCGCTGGTGCTGACCGTGACGGCTTTCGCGGTAGTGCTGCGCTTCGTCGGGCTCGAGCGCTTCGGCATGAGCGCCGACTTCGGACCGCGCGTCGCGGCAGGGATCGTGCTCGCCTGCCTGCCGCTCGTGCCGCTGGGCGCGGCTCTCATGACCCTGGTGGCCGCCTTCACCCGCAGCTATCGCGAGGCTCAGACCTATGTCGGGCTCGTTCTCCTCATCCCGACGCTGCCGCTCGTCTTCGCCGCGGTTCTCGGGCTGCAGCCGCGCGCGTCGCTCATGGCGGTTCCCTCCCTGGGTCAGCACTTCATCATGCTGAGCCTCATCAGAATGCAGCCGCTGCCGGCAGGGTACGTGGCCCTCTCCGTGTGCTCGACGCTGGCGTTGGGCGCGCTGTTGGTCTTCGCCGCAGGCCGCCTCTACCGCCGCGAACGGTTGCTGGGATGAGCCGGGCGAAGGGCATGACGATACCTGTCCGCGAAAGCGCGCGCCTCGACCTCGAAGCGGTTGTTCCAGTAGCCGCGCCGCAGCCACTCCCGGCAGTAGCGCGCAATGGTCAGGTCACCCGTTTCCCACTGCTTCAGCACGTGACAATACTCATGCAACATGAGCCCGGGGTCAGCGAAGAACTCCTGCGCGGACCCTCGCAGGTAGATGCGCCGGCGGCGTGTGGTGGCGATCGCGCCGGGATGAAGCCGCGCATAGAGTGAGTGCTCGACGATGCGCACCTGGGAAACGGACTCGCCGAGCACCGCCTCGAGAGCGCCGAGGAGGGAACC
>JAGWPE010000051.1 GCA_028870635.1 Gammaproteobacteria bacterium
GAAACGCCCGCCCCAGCCAGCGCGGCCTGCGCCCGAGCTGAAGCAGGGCGAGGACCAGGGACAACAGGGCGAATCTCACGAAAGGGAGGATGATGGCGAACGCGGCGACCAGGAGCGCCACGATCACCCATTGGTGTTGCCATAGCGTCACGACGCCGGTTCCCAGTCTGCTCTGCCGCTCCATCCCCAGCATCGAGACATGCATCAGCGGCAGGAGGTTGCCGGAAAGAGCAGCACGAACGTCGCCGAAGCGCAGGCGAGCGCACCGTTGATGCTGCGTCCGTTGGTGCGTTCCAGCCGGTTGTCGCATGTTGGACAAATGGCGATCGCTCCCCAGGGAAGCGGGGGAATGTCCTGGAGCGTTCCGCAATCGGTGCAGGCGATAGTCATCGGCAGGGGCTCGCCGCCCCTGGGGACTATAACGACAGCTTGGGGACATCAGGGGCCGGGTCAGAGCCCGAGCCTGGCGGGCGCGGGCGCGGGCGCATGCGCGGCGGACGGCTCCGTCGTCATCCGGACCCACATGCGCTCCAGCTGCTCGCGCGCCAGGGAGGATGCGGGAAATGACGCGCGTGCGGTCGCCTCATCGATAACGCCGTTGACACGCAGCACCGCGAGCGCACCGGCGATCCGGCCGAAACGCAACGACCGGCCGAGCGGCGCGGCCGGCTCGGCTTCGGCCACCTGCTGCTCGAGCGCGGCGAGACTTCCCGCGGAGAGCTCCCAGCCCGCTCCGATCCGCCGCGCAACGTGCGCGGCGCGCGAGTCGAGAAGCGATGCGATGACACCTGCATCGGGCCGCAGCTTGCGGGCCGCGTACCGCTCCAGCACCGCCCGGAAGAGCACCACGTCCGCCAGGCCCCAGACCAGACTCAACAGCTCGGCGGCGAATGGATCGGCTCTTTCCACCATGGCGGCGTGCACGACCGCAGCGTTGGCCGAGCGCCAGGCGTGCTCCCAGACCGTTCGAGCGAAGCGCGGAAAGGGGCCGCCGGAAACACGGAAGATCGGCTGCATCGCCGCGGCCGCGATCAAGGAGCGGATACCCTCGCTGCCGAGCAACACAACCGCGCGGTCGATACTTTCGACCGGCCGCTCCGTCACCCGATAGAAGGAGCTGTTGGCCATCTCGAGGAGCCCCCCCACCAGAGACGGGTCGCGCCGGATGATGGCTGCGAGCTCGCGCCGCGGAGCGTCATCGTCGTTGGCGGCGCGTATGAGCTGCGGCAGGAGGCTCGGACGGCGCGGAGCCAGCTCGCGCAGAGTCGCCATGTCCTCGGTCGCGGCGATGGCGGCCGCCGCGACGGCGGCATGCCCGGGTCCGGAACGGCCGGAATCAGAGGAGGCGCCCAAGGCGAGCTCGCGCAGCCCCGCGAGCGCCTGCGCGGGGGCAAGGGGCGGCGGCTCGCGCGGCACCGCTCGCGCCGGCTCGGCGGCCACCGCCGGCGCGAGCAGTTGCTGCAGGTCCTGGGGCCCGAGCAGGATCTCCAGCGGCTGCGGTGTGTTGGACGCCGCGCCCGCCTTGACCCGGTACAGGGCCGCCGCCGCGGCGGCGGCCGCGCGCCGCAATGTCGACAGACCGATCATCATCTCGGCACCCGTCCCGGGGAGGCCTCCATCGAATAACCCTGATTCCCTGGTTTTCGGCACGGCTGTGCGCGAATGCTCCGGGCGCTTTGGTTTCTGTGACTCCAGTCACATCTGGCCGGGCCGCCTGCCGAGCGGCCGATCAACTGCCGGCGCTCCTGCCGCGGCGCGCCGCATCGACGAAGTTGTGCACCACGGCCGAGCTCTCATCCGTGCGGTAGGCGATCCCGAGGAGCGCGTGCAGCGGCTCCCCGCTCAACGGCAGGTAAGTCACCGCGAGGGCCTGCAGGCAGCGCATGCTCTCAGGAACGATGGAGATGCCGAGCGAGGCCGCGACCAGATTGATGGTCGAGGAGAGCTGCGGCGCGTATTGGCCGACCTTCGGCGTGAACCCCGCTGCCTCGCACGCAGCCACGACGGTATCGGCGAGCCCCGGGCGGACCGCGCGCGGATAGAGGATGAAGGTCTCTGCGGCGAGCGCGGCGAGGTCGACCTGCGGGCGTCCGGCGAGCGCGTGGCCGCTCGGCACGGCCACGACCAGGGGCTCCTTCTCCAGCAGATGGAGCGTCAGCCCGCGCTGCGCCGGCAGCGGCGGCCGCACGAAGGCGGTATCGATCCTGCCCAAGCGCAGCGCCAGGATCAGATCCGTGGATGGATGCTCCTCGAGTGACACCTCGACGGCGGGGTAATCGGACCGGAAGCTGCGCAGAGTGGCGGTCACCAGCGAGTTGAACGAGGCCGACTCCGTGAATCCCACCCGGACCCGTCCCGTCGCGCCGGTGGCCGCGCGCCGCGCGGCCTGCACCGCGCTGCGCGCATCACCCAGGATCCGCGCGGCCTCGGCGGCGAAGATCCGTCCTGCATCGGTGAGCTCGATGCGGTAGGCGGAGCGGTCGAGAAGTGTCACCCCGAGCTCGGCTTCCAAGGCCTTCACCTGCTGGGTGAGGGGCGGCTGGGAGATCCCGAGACGCTCCGCGGCGCGGGTGAAATTGAGCTCTTCCGCGACGGCCAGGAAGTACCGGAGATGACGCAGCTCCATGACGATACTTTTCTCATATAGAGATGCCATCTTCAACGTATTTTCTTTGGTATCTTGCCCCGTCTACAGTGGCGGCATGACGAATACCCATGATCCGGCCACGACGGGGCCGAAGCCGAAGAAATCCGTCGCGCTCTCCGGCGTGGTAGCCGGCAACACCGCGCTCTGCACCGTCGGCCGCTCCGGCAATGACCTGCACTACCGCGGATACGACATCCTGGAGATCGCGACGACGTGCGAGTTCGAGGAGATCGCCCACCTGCTGATCCACGGCAAGCTTCCGGCGCGCGCCGAGCTCGTCGCCTACAAGAGCAAGCTCAAGGCCCTGCGCGGCTTGCCGGCCGCCGTGCGGGCGGTGCTCGATGAATTGCCCGCAGCCGCGCACCCGATGGACGTCCTGCGCACGGGCGTCTCGGCGCTCGGCTGCGCATTGCCCGAGAAGGGCGACCATGCCGCCGCCGGCGCGCGCGACATCGCCGACCGGTTGATCGCCTCGCTGGGCTCCATGCTGGCCTACTGGTACCACGCGAGCCACAACGGCCATGCGCCGCTGGTCGAGACGGAAGACGACTCCATCGGCGGCCACTTCCTCCACCTGCTGCACCGCAGGCCGCCGCCCGCCTCGTGGGTTCGCGCGATGCATACCTCTCTGAACCTGTACGCCGAGCACGAATTCAACGCCTCCACTTTCACGGCGCGGGTCATCGCGGGCACCGGCTCCGACATGTACTCCTGCATCACCGGCGCGATCGGTGCGCTGCGGGGACCCAAGCACGGCGGCGCCAACGAGGTGGCGTTCGAGATCCAGAAGCGCTACGACACCCCCGACGCCGCTGAAGCCGACATCCGTGCGCGCGTCGCCAACAAGGAGGTCATCATCGGCTTCGGACATCCGGTGTATACGGTTTCCGATCCGCGCAACCAGGTCATCAAGGAAGCGGCGCGCAATCTCTCGCAGGAAGCCGGAGACATGAAGATGTTCGCCATCGCCGAGCGCGTCGAGTCGGTGATGATGGACTGCAAGAAGATGTTCCCGAATCTCGACTGGTTCTCCGCCGTCTCCTACCACCTGATGGGAGTGCCAACGGCGATGTTCACGCCGCTCTTCGTCATCGCGCGCACCGCCGGCTGGGCGGCGCACGCGATGGAGCAGAGGGCCGACGGCAAGATCATCCGCCCCACGGCCAACTACGTCGGTCCCGAGCCGCGGCGCTTCGTGCCCATCGACAAACGTTCCTGAGCTCACGCGAGAGTCCATGTCCTCATCCCACAGCACCGCCCGGCCCGCTCCGGACCGGGTTCTCACCGACATCGCCGACTATGTCCTCGGCGCCGAGATCCAAAGCGAGCTCGCCTACGAGACGGCGCGCCACTGCCTGCTCGACACCCTCGGGTGCGGCCTCGAGGCGCTCGAGTACCCCGCCTGCACGAAGCTCCTGGGTCCCATCGTGGCCGGTACCGTGGTGCCGAACGGCGCCAGGGTGCCGGGCACGCAATTGCAGCTCGACCCGGTGCAGGCGGCGTTCAACATCGGCGCCATGATCCGCTGGCTCGACTTCAACGACACCTTCCTCGCGGCCGAGTGGGGCCATCCGTCGGACAACCTGGGCGGGATTCTCGCCACCGCGGACTGGCTGTCGCGCCAGGCAGTGGCCGCGGGAAGGAAGCCCCTGGTCGTGAAGGACGTGCTGACGGCCATGATCCGTGCGCATGAGATCCAGGGCGTCATCGCGCTCGAGAACAGCTTCAATCGCGTCGGATTGGATCATGTGGTGCTGGTGAAGGTGGCCTCCACCGCGGTGGTAGGCCGGCTCCTCGGCCTCTCGCGCGATGAAATCATCAACGCGCTGTCGCTCGCGTGGGTGGACGGCCAGAGCCTGCGCACCTACCGGCACGCCCCCAACACCGGCTCGCGCAAGAGCTGGGCCGCCGGCGATGCGACCAGCCGCGCGGTACGCCTCGCGCTCATCGCGAAGACCGGAGAGATGGGCTACCCCTCGGTTCTCACCGCCAGGACCTGGGGCTTCTACGATGTGCTCTTCAAGGGACAGCCGTTCGAGTTTCAGCGAGGGTATGGCTCCTACGTGATGGAGAACGTGCTCTTCAAGATCTCCTACCCGGCGGAGTTTCACTCGCAGACCGCGGTGGAGGCGGCGATGCAGCTGCACGAGCGCCTGCGGGCGATGGGCCGGAGCGCCGAGGACATCGAGCACGTCAGGGTACGCACCCACGAGGCCTGTATCCGCATCATCGACAAGAAAGGACCGCTCGCCAATCCCGCCGATCGCGACCACTGCATCCAGTACATGATGGCGGTGCCGCTCCTCTTCGGCCGCCTCACCGCGGCCGACTACGAGGACGATGTCGCCGCCGATCCGCGCATCGACCCGTTGCGCGCGAGGATCGAGTGCGTGGAGGATCCGCAGTTCACGCGCGACTATCTCGACCCCGAGAAGCGCTCGATCGCGAATGCGGTCACAGTCAGGCTGAAGGACGGCCGCACGCTGGATGAGGTCGTGGTGGAGTATCCCATCGGACACAAGCGCCGCCGGCAGGAAGGCATTCCGCTCCTCCTTGCGAAGTTTCGCCGGAATCTCGCGCGGCGCTTCCCGGAGAAGCAGCAGCAGAGGATCGCGGAGCTGTCGCTCGACCGTGCCCGCCTCGAGCAGACGCCGGTCAACGAGTATGTCGATCTCTATGTCATCTGATCCGCGGGCGCAGTCATGAGCATCTATCTCGTCGGGCAGAATCTGCCGACGGAGGCCGCGGGCGAGCGTTTCGCGAGCCTCATCCGCCGCGGCGGCGTCCTGCGGATTCCGGGCGCGTACAACGGGCTCGCGGCGCTGCAGGCGAAGCGGCAGGGCTTCGAGGCGCTGTATCTCTCCGGCGCGGCGGTCAGCGCCTCGATGGGGCTGCCGGACCTCGGCATCATCACCGTAGAGGATGTCTGTTTCTTCATCCGCCAGGTGAGCCGCGCCTCCGCCCTGCCGGTGTTGGTGGACGGCGATACGGGCTATGGCGAGGCGCTGAATGTCATGCACATGGTGCGCGCCTTCGAGGATGCGGGCGCGGCCGCCGTGCACATCGAGGATCAGCTGCTGCCGAAGAAGTGCGGCCACCTTAGCGACAAGAGGCTGGCAGCGCCCGAGGACATGGCGGCAAAGATCGCCGCTGCCGCGCGTGCGCGGCGTCACCTCTACATCATCGCGCGCACCGACGCCGCAGCGAGCGAGGAATTGGACGGGGCCGTGGCGCGCGCCAAGCGCTATCTCGCCGCGGGAGCCGACGCGATCTTTCCGGAGGCGCTGACCACGGCGGAGATGTTCCGCGAGTTCGCCCGGCGGGTGGATGCGCCGCTGCTCGCCAACATGACGGAGTTCGGCCGCACGCCGTACTTCAGCGCAGCGGAGTTCGAGGCGATGGGGTACCGGATGGTGATCTGGCCGGTGAGCGCCCTGCGGATGGCGGCGAAAGCCCACGAGCAGCTGTACGCTGCGATCCGCCGCGAAGACGGGCCACGGAGCCTGATCGGGCAGATGCAGACCCGCCAGGAGCTCTACGAGACGATCTCTTATTCGGATTACGAGGCGCTGGACGCCTCGATCGTGAAAAGCGTCGTTCCCTGATCGGTTGCTTCCTTTGCCCGGCCGACGTTTGCCGGGACGCTCCTCCCGCGGCTCGGGAGCCGCGGGAAGAGACTACTTCGCGCCGGAGAAGTGACCGAGCAGTACCTCGACCGAGAAGCCGAAGAGCAACACGCCCGTCACGATCATCTGCGCTATCACTACGATGTCCACGATGTACCTCCTTTGAAGTTGCACGCGCAGTGTAGGGGTACGCTCGCGAAGCTTGAATTCCCTGCGCGAGAGCTGCCGGGGTACTCCTTTCGGGATACGGTCGGGTACCCTTAGAATTCCTTAATTTTCCTGAGAGCTCGCGCGGGTGCGGGTGCTCGCGGTCATGGCTCGCCCGCAGGGCGGCCGTCCCTGGCCACCCGGATCAGCGAGACGAGGTGATCGGCGCGGGCAAGGCGGCGGAACTGCGCCGCGCCTGCGGGCGCGAGCATTGCGCCGGGCCTGCGTCGCTCCCTCCGCCCGTCGCATGGAACGCCTGGACCTGCCGGCTGAAGCAGCTCACGACCGAGGCGAGCTGCAGCAGGGCGGCGCTGCCGCGGTCGAGAACCTCGTTCCGCAGGCGCCGCGCCTCAGTGCCGGCGTTCCGTCCGGTGTCGGCCTGCTCGGCACCGAGACAGGACGCGTACGCCGCCACCTGCGCGCTGTACTCGCTCAGGTTGTCCCGCGCCGCGCTCATCTCGTCCGGGCTGGCATGGGCGCCGTCCGGTATCGCGAATGCCGGCTGCGGCGCAGGTCCGCAGTTCGCGTGGGCAACAGGCAGCGCGCCGGCGCAGAGCAGAACACCTGCGGCGAGCATCATCGTTCTGGTCATCGGATTTCATCCCCGGTGTTGGTGTTATATCGACGAGCGCGCGCCGGGAGCCGGCGGCGCCTTGTTCTTGTGATTCATCACCGCGCTGCTCGCGGCAGGCGGTCCCTTCGAGCGGGACTCTAGCACGCGTGGCCGGCGGGGGGCCATCGCGAGACCCGTGCGGGCCCGCATTATGTTCAGGGCCCGGCTGCGCGGAATCGGCCGATGGGTCGCTCCAAAGCGGGACAGTGTCGTACCGTCCGGCGAACGCTGCAGCGCTCATCTGCTGCAACCCCCCCTTTTTTCCGCGACGCTCGGCCTGCGCGGCGCGGTAGACTCACGGCATGCGCGCGCTCTCGTTTTTGGACCGGTACCGCACGGTAGCCGGTCCCGGCTTCAGCCGCTGGATGGTGCCCCCGGCTGCGCTCTGCATTCACCTCTGCATCGGGCAGGCGTACGCCTTCAGCGTGTTCAATCTGCCGATGACCCGGTTGCTCGGGATCACCGATTCGGCTCCAGGTGACTGGAAGCTCACGGATCTCGGCTGGATCTTCACTCTCGCGATCTTTTTTCTCGGCGTCTCGGCGGCCGTATTCGGCCGGTGGGTGGAGGAGGGCGGACCTCGCCGCGCGATGTTCGCCTCGGCGCTGTGCTTCGGCGGCGGCTTTCTGATTTCCGCCGCAGGGGTCTATGTCCACGACATCTGGATCATTTACCTCGGTTATGGCGTGCTGGGCGGCATCGGGCTCGGTCTGGGCTACATCTCCCCCGTCTCGACCCTCATCAAGTGGTTTCCGGACAGGCCCGGCATGGCGACCGGTATGGCGATCATGGGATTCGGCGGCGGGGCGCTGATCGCATCGCCGCTCTCCGTCTGGCTGCTGGCGCATTTTTCGACGCCGCGTCACGTCGGCGTGGCGGAAACGTTCATCGTGCTCGGTGTCGTTTATTTCATCTTCATGATGGTGGGCGCCGCGATCGTGCGGGTCCCGGCGCCCGGTTGGCGGCCGGCCGGCTGGAGTCCACCGGCGCGGCAGCCGAAGCTGGTGACCAGCGCCAACGTATATGTCTACCGGGCCCTGCGGACCCCGCAGTTCTGGCTGATCTGGTGGGTGCTCTGCCTCAACGTCACCGCGGGAATCGGCGTGCTGGGCCAGGCCTCGGCGATGAGCCAGGAGATGTTCCCCGGCAAGGTGAGCGCGGTCGCCGCGGCGGGGTTCGTCGGGCTCATGAGCCTCTTCAACATGGCGGGCCGGTTCCTCTGGGCTTCGGCTTCCGACCTGATCGGACGCAAGAACACTTACTTCTGCTTCTTCATTCTCGGCACCGTGCTCTACGCACTGGTACCGACCGCGGGCCGCCTCGGCAGCGTCGCGTTCTTCGTCCTCTGCTTCCTCATCATCATCAGCATGTACGGCGGTGGATTCTCCACGATTCCGGCATACCTGCGGGATATGTTCGGGACGCGTTACGTGGGTGCGATTCACGGATGGCTGATCACCGCCTGGTCCGCAGCCGGCGTGCTCGGGCCGGTGCTGGTCAACTACATCCGCGCATACGAGATTGCGCACGGTGTTCCGAAAGCGGATGCCTACAATGTAACCATGTATCTCATGGCCACTCTGTTGGTGATAGGCTTCTTCTGCAATCTCTTCATCAGGCCCGTCCACGAGCGGCATCACATGCCCGCCGTGCGGGATGAAGCGACTGTCGCAGCGCAATGATCCGGAAACAAGCATGACCAGCCGGGCTCGGGGCGGCACGCGCACTCTCCAGCTGATCCTCGCCTGGAGTTTCGTCGGCATCCCACTCCTCTGGGGCGTGGTGCAGACGCTGCGCAATGCACTGAACCTCTTTCACTGAGCGGCTCCCGGTAGCACCGATGGAGACCCATCGGAGGCAAGCGAGGGAGCGCCACGAGCCGCCGGGCTCGTGGCGCGCCGTTTTGTTTGGGCTCAGGAGCCCTGCACTTCGATCTTCCGCGGGCGAAGCTCCGCGCGCTTCGGAATGCGCACTGTCAGCACGCCGTCCTTGAGGCTCGCCTCGATCTTCCCGCTCTCGAGCTCGCCGCCCAATGAGAAGCTGCGGCGATAGAGTCCCGAGCGGACATCGGCATAGAGCGCCTCCGCGCTCTCGGAAAGCTCGAGTTGCACCTGGCCCTCGACGACCAGGTTGTTGCCGTCGATGCGCAGGTTGAGCCGCTCTTTCGACACGCCGGGCATATCCGCGCACAAGGTGATGCCGTCCTTGTCCTCCCAGATGTCCACCGGGGGACGGATCGGCGCTTCGGCAGACTGGGCCCGCTGCGCCGTGGAACCGGATGATTCCTGGGTTGCGGCGCCCGAGCCGCGCCGCGTGACTTCGCTGTTGGTTGCCATGTGGGCGCTCTCCGCTTCGTTCAATGGATCTCGATCTGGCGCGGCCGCATCGACTCGCGCCGCTGAATCCCGATCTGCACGATGCCGTCGACATACTTCGCCTGCACCCGCTCCGGGTCCACGTCCTCGGGCAGGCTGATGGCCCGCCGGAACTCGCCGGCGAAGCGCTCCTGGCGATAGTACTCGGCGTCTTCCGCCGTCCCGAGTACCCGCCTTCCTGATATCGTGAGGAGATTCTGCTGTATGGATATGTCGAGGCTCTTCGGATCGATGCCGGGGGCGAAGAGGTAGACGTCCACCCGCTCGGGGGTCTGGCCGACATTCACCGCTGGAAAGCTGCCTCGGGGCACGGACCTGATGCCCAAGGGAGAGCTCCAGCTGCCGAAAAGCTCGTCGACTTCCTGCTGCAGCCGCCAGAGCTCGTCAAAGACGGAGCCCGGCATATTCGATGGATTACCGAACATATCAGCACCTCCTATCGGTTCTAATGGAGCCGTACTATCGGTTCTAATCGAGCCGTATGAGCGGCCTCGAAAGTCGGGGCGGGCGAAGGAAATTCAAGAGGTGCGCGTGGCAGCCGTCGGCCGGGTAACCGGCGAGCCCTGAGCGTAAGCGTCACCTCATCGGCCGGTAGGGTGTGATGAGGCCGTTGGCGCGGTTCCCGCGCCCCGCTTCGCCGGCGCCGTCAATCGTGCGGTTTGCCGCGACGTTTCGCCGGGTGGCCCTGCCGCGATGCCATCCCTTTGCGCTTCGGCGGGCGGGGAGAGCTGCGGGTGTGGGGACGGCGCTCGGAGCGCCCGGGCTTCGAGTCGACACGGCTGATCCGCAACTCGACTCCGCGCACCCGTACGGCCTGGAGACTCGCGAAAGTCTCTTCCGGCATCCCCGCCGGAAGATCCACGAAGCTGTGATCCCTGCGGATGTCGATGTGCCCGATATTGCGGCCATCGAGGCCCGCCTCGTTTGCGATGGCACCGACGATATTTCCGGGCTGGACGCCGTGTGTATGGCCGACTTCGATGCGGTACGTTTCGAGCGGCGGGCCTTTCGTGGAACGGCGATGCGGCCGTGGCGCAGATGCTGGCTCCGCATTCCTTGCGGCGGCGTCCCTCTCGCTTTCCGGCTCGTCGCGGAGCCGGTCCGGCGGAGACGCCTCCTGCGGCGCGCCGGGTTTGGGCGTCAGTAGGAATGGTGCCGGACCCTGAAGCAGGCTGGCCAGCGCCGCGGCGAGCTCGACGGCGGGCAAGTTCTGCTCGCGCTCGATCTCCTCGATGAGCGGTTGGAATACCTTGCCTTCACCGCTGCGCACGGCGCTCGCGAGGGTCTCCTTGAACTTGAGGATGCGCTGCTCATTGACGTCCGCGACGCTGGGCAGCTGCATCTGCTCGATGGGCTGCCTGGTGGCTCGCTCGATGATGCGCAGCATGTTCCGCTCGCGGGGCGCGACGAACAGAATTGCCTCCCCATTGCGCCCCGCCCGGCCGGTGCGGCCGATCCGGTGAACGTAGGTCTGCGAGTCGTACGGAATGTCGTAGTTGACCACGTGGGAGATCCGCTCGACGTCGAGGCCCCGCGCGGCGACGTCGGTCGCGACGACGATATCGACCTGTCCGGCCTTCAGGCGGGCGATCGTGCGTTCGCGCTGCTGCTGAGGGATATCGCCGTGCAACGCGGCGACGTTGAAGCCGCGCGCCTCGAGCCGCTCGGCGAGCTCCGTCGTTTCCAGTTTCGTTCGCACGAATATGAGCATGGCCTCGAAGCGTTCCGCTTCCAGGACCCGCGTGAGCGCATCCAGCTTGTGCAGGCCGCTGACCAGCCAGTAGCGTTGGCGAATCTTCGGCGTGGTGCTCGCGCGATTCTGGATAGTGATCTGCGCGGGCTCGCGCATGTGGGTGTGCGCGATTCGCCGGATCGCCGCAGGCAGCGTGGCCGAGAACAGCGCGATCTGCCGCTGCGGCGGGGCCTGCTGCAATATCCATTCGATCGCATCGACGAAGCCCATCTGCAGCATCTCATCGCCTTCGTCGAGGACGATGAATCGGACGGTGTCGAGCTTCAGCATTCCCCGCTTCATGTGATCCATGACCCGCCCGGGCGTGCCCACGATCACGTGCACGCCGCGCTTGAGGCCCTTTATCTGCGGGACGTAGCTCTGGCCGCCATAGATCGGCAATACGTGGAAACCCTTCAGGTGCGCGGCGTAGCGCTGAAAGGCCTCCGCAACCTGAATGGCGAGCTCGCGAGTCGGCACGAGCACGAGCGCCTGCGGGCTGGCCCGCGGCAGATCGATCTGCGCGAGGACGGGCAGCGCGAACGCTGCCGTCTTTCCGGTACCGGTCTGCGCCTGCCCCAGCAGGTCGGAGCCGCCGAGGAGCAAAGGGATGGTCTGCGCCTGGATCGGGGAGGGCGTTTCATAGCCCACGGCAGCCAACGCTTCGAGGATCGGTGGGCTCAGGCCCAGCTCGCGAAAGCCAGGCGGCGGCCGCTCATGGTTCATGTGGGTTACCCGACCTGTTCTTCCCGGCCGAGGCGCCGGCGGATCGCTTCTTCCCGGGCGTCCTCGATCACCTGGATGACGCTTCCCGGGTCGACCGGGGGCTCTTCACGGACGACTATACCGGTGAGCTGGCTGCCCGGGTGCAGCTCGCCCTGCTCATAGAGCGCCCACATCTCGCGGGCGAACTCGGTTTGCAGCAGCTCGGGCGCAAACCGGCCGAGCGTCGCCCTGATGTTGTTGACGTCCCGCTCGAGCATGGCGAAAGCGGCGTTGTTGCCCGAGGCGTTGACGACCTGAGGCAGGTCGATGATGACGGGTCCTTCCGGTGCAAGCAGAATGTTGAATTCGGAAAGGTCGCCGTGGATGAGCCCCAGGCTCAGCATGCGCACGATCTGCTGCATGAGAAAGGCGTGATATTCGCGCGCGACATCCGGAGTGAGCTCCACTTCGCCGAGCCGCGGCGCCGGATCTCCCGAGCCGTCCCTGACCAGCTCCATGATGAGCACGTCATTGAAATAGCCGAAGGGCCGCGGGACGCGCACCTCGGCGGCCACGAGCCGATAGAGCGCGTCGACTTCGGCGTTCTTCCATTCGTGCTCTTGCTCTCTACGGCCGAATTTCGTGCTGCGGCTCATGGCGCGGGTTTCGCGGCTGCCGCGGACCTTGCGGCCCTCCTGGTACTGCGCGCGCCTCTGGAAGCTGCGCTGCGCCATATCCCGATAGACCTTCGCGCAGCGAAGGTGCGTCCCCGAGCGAACGACGTAAACGGTAGCTTCCTTGCCGCTCTTCAGTGAACGGATGACTTCATCGATGACGCCGTCGTCGATCAACGGCTGCAAGCCTTTGGGAACTTTCATGGTCTCCGTGGGCGCGGTCTTTGGGCCCGCGAAGCTCGTTTGGGGGGGTGTGCGCAGGATGCGCATCGAGAGTTCTGACGCCGGTAGTGTAGCATGCCGCGACGGAGGATGCCTCGCCATGAATGTCCATACGCTCGAGCGGATAGAGACCAAGATCGCCTTCCTGGAGCGCGCGAACGCCGAACTGAGCGATGTCGTCTTCCGGCAGCACCGCGAGATCGAGACCCTGCGGGCGCAGATTGTCGCGCTGGCTGGCCGCATCGAGGCGGTGCAATCGGACACGGGCGTGCGCACGCCGGAAGAGGAGCGGCCACCCCACTATTGACGGGGTCAGAAACCCGGTCTTCGCGCCGGGGACGCGATCATTGGAACATGTGCCGGCCAACACACGGATGAAGTGACGGTTTCGTTCTCGCGGCGAGCTGACGGGCCAGTGCGCCGCGTTACGCGGCGAGGGGATGTGCCGCCAGATACTCGTCGAAGGTCCCGGCGAAATCCTCGATGGTTCCGTCCGATTTCAGCTCGATGATTCGCTTCGCGAGGCCGCCGACGAATTCCCGGTCGTGGGAGACGAACACCAGCGTTCCGGGATACAGCTCGAGCGCTGTCTGCAGAGACTCGATGGTCTCCATGTCCATGTGGTTCGTGGGCTCATCCATGACCAGTACGTTCGGCTTGGTCAGCATCAGCTTGCCGTAGATCATTCGGCCCTTCTCGCCGCCCGACAGCACTTTTACCGACTTCTTCACTTCATCGCCGGAAAACAGGAGCCGGCCGAGCGTGGCGCGCACGACCAGGTCATCGTCCGCCTTGCCCGTCCACTCCGACATCCACGTGAACAAGTCGACCTTCTCGGCAAAGTCGGCTTGCGCGTCCTGCGGCATGTATCCGGGCTCGGCGTTCTCTACCCAGGTGATCTGGCCCGCGGTGGGCTTCAGTTCGCCGATCAGGCAGCGCGCCAGGGTCGTTTTGCCCACCCCGTTGGCGCCGATGATGGCAATCCGCTCGCCGGCCCGGACGTTGAAGCTCACTCTCTTCAGAACATCGACGTCCGAGCCCGGATATCGGAATGAGAGACCGTCGACGGTCACCGCGGAGTTGAACAGCTTCTTGCGCTGTTCGAAGCGGATGTACGGGTTCTGCCGCGAAGAAGGTCGAACCTCTTCGAGTTTGATCTTTTCGAGCTCTCTGCGGCGCGAGGTCGCCTGGCGTGCCTTCGAGGCGTTGGCCGAGAAGCGGCGTACGAATTCCTGCAGATCCGAGATGCGGTCCTGCGCCTTGGCATTCGCGGCCTCCACGCGCTGGCGCGCCTGCAGCGAGGCGAGCATGAAGTCGTCGTAATTGCCCGGATAGACTTTGAGTTGCTGGTAATCCAGATCCGCGATGTGCGTGCACACCTGGTTCAGGAAGCGCCGGTCGTGGCTGATGATGATCATCGTGGCGTCATAATCGTTGAGCACGCCCTCGAGCCACCTGATCGAGTGGATGTCGAGATTGTTCGTCGGCTCATCGAGCAGCAGCACGTCCGGCTTCGAGAACAGAGCCTGCGCCAGCAGTACGCGCAGCTTCAATCCGGGCGCCACTTCGCGCATCGGCCGCTCGTGCAGCGATTCGGTGATGCCGATGTCGCTCAGGATGCTGCCGGCGCGCGCCTCGGCGTCATAACCGCCGTACTCGCCGAATCTCACTTCGAGCTCCGCCGCCCTCATGTAATCCGCGTCGGTGGCGTTCGGGTCGGCGTAGATGCGGTCCCGCTCCTGCATGGCCCGCCACATCTCGAGGTGGCCTTGCATCACCACATCGAGCACACGCTCTTCTTCGTAGGCGAATTGATTCTGCTTGAGAGTGCCGAGGCGTCTCCCGGGCTGCAGCACGATGTCGCCCGCGCTTTGCTCCAGCTCGCCGCTCAGGATCTTCATGAGCGTCGATTTGCCGCACCCGTTGGCGCCGATCAGGCCGTAGCGATTGCCGTCGGAGAATTTGGTGGTGACCTGCTCGAACAGCGGTTTGGCCCCAAACTGCATCGTGACGTTGAATGTGGAAAGCATATCTGTCCGTTCGAATTGCGCATTCCCGGATCGGCACGGGCCTCGAACGGCAAACCGCTCGTACAGGGTTCCGGGGCGACGACCTGTGCATGAGGGAGCGACGATCATGGCGCCTTACCCAGCCTTGCCGGGTGACCGGCGGCCGTCGCTCGCGAATGGGCCGGGGTGCTGCGCGGCAGTGCCTCGCAGCGGGCCGCGCAGCCTAGCCGATGGGCCGGATGCACGCAACGGCAGGGCCACAAGCCGCGAAGCCTCGCCGCCGCCTGCGCTTCAGTAAATTGCAGCTTAACGCGAGATAAAATGTATTTTGAATATAAATAGCGTTATAGTGCTATTTGTAGGGTCGACATCTTGAGACGCGTACACCGTAATCTGAAGCGTGACGAGGTCGAAGCGCTGCGGAATAAGCTGGCCGAGCTGGTGCCGCAGGCCCATGCCGACATTCCGGAGCTGATCCGGACCATGCGGCTGATCGTGTGCAGGTCGCAAACGGAATATGCGCACCTTTGCGGCGTTTCTCCCCGGGTGCTTTCCAGCATCGAGGCCGGCAAGGGCGTGCAGAGGACCGAGACGCTGGAAAAGCTGCTGCGGCCTTTCGGCCTCAAGCTTGGTGTGGTGGCCCCACCCGGCAGGCCTGTCTGACACGCCGCGGCATCAGCCGACGGGCGAGGCTCGGCGCGAGGCGCCGGATCCTGGCAGTGACAGCCGGGTCGCCGAGCGGCGGTAGCGTTTAACGCTCGCCTTCATACTAACGTACCAACGAGCCCGCGCCGTGGAGGCGACTGGGCGCGTGGCGAGGGCCGGAGGTTGCAACTCGGTGTCACCAGGACCGCCAGCTCGAGGACGGGCTCTGGGCAGAGAAGAGGCTGGGGGCTGCCGACGCCGGGCAGCGCGCTTCACGGCACCCGTTCGAAGGTCTCGGGATCGTAGTGATAGCGTGACATCTGGACATAGTGCCCGTTGATGAGGACCGGCACCTTGTGGACCTTGACATCACTCACCGACATCTTGCCGTTCTGCGTGCCGATCCAGAAATCGATGTCATAGAACTGGTCCTTGGTGCCTGCTTTGCGGAAGTCGGTGCAGGCAAAGAACTGGCCGTTCTGCTTGAGCCTGCGGACCGGCTGATGAAGATCGATGAATCTCAGCGCGAGCTTCTCCCCCGTCTTGTCGTCCTTGAGGCTCAAAATTCCGTGGTCCGACGCCGTCGCGATATATCTGTCCATGGCCGACATTACCTCCCAGCTGCTTGCCTTGTCGGCAACGCCGGCATGTTCCGAAGCCGGAATCCACCACCAAGGCGGGGGCTGGCGCTCCGATGTCTGCCACTTCCCGCCTTCCTTGATGGGGCTTTCGTAGATCCGGGTTTCGAGGACCATCAACTCGCCGTTTCGCGGCACGACCCAAAAGTCCACGTGGTATTTCTGTGCCGCATCGCCTTTGGCGTGAAAGATCACGTCCGGAAAATAGCCATAGCCACCAAGTGTCCGGGTGAAATCAACCTTGTCATAGACAAGCGGGACCGAGGTGTCGGTCACCGGGTCGTCGACGACGAAAATGCCGCCATTACTCATCGACCGATCCTTGATCAATTTGTCGACGAAGCTTTGCGCATCGTCGGAGGTGAATTTCTCCATTTCCTTGGCAGTGTCTTCGGCTTCGGCGGTTGCATAGGAGTCCGTGGCTTTCTGGATATTCTCGTCGGAGGACTTGAGGAAATCCGCTTTGGCGCTGTCGTCCGAGAAGCAATAGAGCTTGCCGTCCCTGCTGGTCCAAGTGATCTTGCAATTTGTCTTGATCAGTTGGTGATTGGCGAGCCCCATTGCGCAAAGGCCGCCAAACTCCGGCTCCGCCGCAAAGGCGACTGCAGAAAGGGCGAGGGCGAGCACCGCGAGGAGCGAGAGGCGCGAGAGGCCGCGCAGCCGTTCCTCGAACAAGGGATAGAGGTGACGTCGCATGGCTTCGTCCTCCTCGAGGAAGGGACGACATTATGTTCCCATTATCATTGTTTGTCCTTGAATTCCGCTCAACGGGAGAAGGACGACGGCGAGAGACTCACGCGCGGCGGATTGGAGTGCCGAAAATCTCAAAGGAATCAATGGCGGACCTGATGCGATTTACCTCGCCCCATTGTCTTGCCGCCCAGCTACGGGGAGCGATAGGCGGCCGGGCGGGGCTGCCAAGCTTCGCCGGTGCGCCAAGGCCGGCTCGGTGCGACTTCGGCTATACTTCCGAACACTGAGCACCGCTGCGAAAATCCTGTAGAAGAGCTGTAAGGCGGGCCTGGATCTCGTATCAAGACGCGGCCGCATCGGCGGGGGGAGTGAGGTATGCCGGGCGCCCGTGTGGGAGATGGCGGATGGTAGCGATCATCGGCACACGCTCGACGGGGCGGTACGATCATGCGTTTTTCCAGGGAATGATGCTGCTTGCGACGCTGATCATTCTTTGGGGCTTCGCGCCAAGCTTCTTCCTGCGCGGCATGGTCCCGCTCACCGTGCACTCTTATCTGGATCCGCCGTGGCAGCCCATACGCTGGCTCTACATTGCGCACGGCCTCGTCTTTTCGATGTGGGTGACTCTCGCGTTGACGCAGGTCGCCCTGCTGGTGACAGGACGCACGGTGCTTCATCGCCGGCTGGGCCGCGTTGCCTTCGTGCTTGCGCCGTGCATGGTCGCCATCGGGTTGGCCGCCACCGCCTACGCGACTCGGCACGGCTTTCACGACGTGCCGATGTCCGCGATCACGTTTTCTACGGTCCCCGTGTCGGATCTCGCGCTGTTCTCGGCTTTCGTGACGGCCGGGCTGCTGCTCCGTCGGCAGCAGGAGATGCACAAGCGATGGATGCTGTTCGCGATGATCGTCGTCGCCGAGGCGGGATGGGCGCGCGTCGACATACTCAATCCGGCACGCCTGCCGCCTTGGTTTTCCACTGAGCTCGTTCTCCTTGTTCCGATCGTCGTCTATGACCTGGTGCGACTTGGCCGCCCACACGTTGTGACTCTTTGGGGGAGCGCCGCGATCGCTGCCACGTTCTCACTGCGCCTGTGGGTTGGCGCCACGCCCGCGTGGCATGCTCTCGTTACTGGCCTTGGTGGCTGATTCGTTTGGTCAAGCGTGCCCGATGTCGGTAGCCCTGGAAGCCTGTAAGGGTCGATCCTGTTGGTCGACCCGAGACAGGCTGCGTGAAGACCGCCGATGGTCTGGAGGTCGAGTTCCCGGCGCGATATCGAAATGGCGAACGGGAACTCATCCAAATATGTGCGAATCTGAAGTCACCCGAGACAGTCGCACGCGAGTTACGGGCGCTCGTCGCTGCCGCCAAAGAGCACCCGCGCGCCCGGCGTCGGCTGCTCGTACTTGACCGCGATGCGGTGGGGGAAGTCGAGGCGCAGGGGGTTGAGGTGCTCGCGGCGTATGAATGGATGCTTACTGGGCCCGTCTGAATTTGCGGCTCGCGGATGAACGCCGATTTCTTCTTGTCCAGGAAGCGCTGCATAGTGCTCAGCAGCGCTCCCCGGACTGGTCCTCTACGGCATCGACCCCCTGGAGGCCGTTCCGCGGAGAGTAAAGCCTTGCGCATATACCCATCCACGCCGGCGATATGCCCATCAGTTGAACGCCCACCACGCCTGGGCGATTTCACCGTGCGTTCCTTCGACGACCACATTGAGCTGCGCCGCGGCGGGCTGCGAGCCGGACTGCACGATCGATACCACGGGTGATCCGTTGCAGGCCGCAGGCAGGGTCAGAGCGACGGAAGTGGAAGTGACGGCCAGCGGCACCGACTGGTTCACCTGGCAGCTCACGTAGCTCGAGCCGCTAGCAACCGTTACCAACCCGTACACCTGGACGTCGTAGATCGGGAAGGTGACGGGAAGACTCCACTGCAATGTCAAGGGCTGCCCAAGCTGCGCGGCCGAGAGCCCGTGGCTGTTGAGGTTGGTGAAATTGACGGTCTCTGTCGTGTAGCCCGGGATCGTGCGGGTGAGCGCCGCCACCTGGGAGCCGGCGTCGGGCGCGAAGCCGATCGTGTCGCCGACCACTGCCGCCAGACTGTTCTGAGGTAGCACCAGCAGGGCGTTCACGAGGCCGTCGAATTGGCAGGTGTCGACTCCCTTTTGCTGGTAGACGGCCGAATCCTCCGGGAGCGAGTAGCCACTCGTGCCGATCGTCACCGTCGCGCTGGTATTCTGATTCGTGCCGCTAATGGCGGTGGCCGGGAAAGCGGTGACGCTGGTTGCATAGCTTGATGAGCAGGGTGTGGCCGTGGACACAGCGGGTACGGACACCTGCAGATCGAGAATCTCCCCGCTCCAGGTCGTGCCATCCAGATTGTTGTCCATCTGGCTCACGATCTGGGCGTGAGATTTGCCTTGCTGCTGGTCTCCATAAAGCAGCCAGCTTCCATCGGTTTCCTGCTTGAAGATCATTCCGAGGTCGGAGCCGTAGCCGAGCCGAGTGGATCCGGTCACGCCGTTGGCCATGTAATTGACGGTACCGACGATGCCGATCAGGTTATTGGTCGAGTCGTAGCTCGTGACCTGGGTGACGGTGAAGGAGTTGATCGTGGCCCCCGCCATCTGCGCAGCGATCTCCTGGGCCTGCTGGCTGGCGGTTGTCCCGCCGTTGAGGAAATTGGCATCGATGTAGGCCGTGAGATCGGAAGCTTGCAGTGCCGAGCCCTTGCTGTTGATGATGTTGCCCAGGCTGCTCAGCGTCGCCTGCGCGCCGGTGAGAGCGGCCGCCTCGGCCGAGCTTGTCGGAATGACTGCAGAGGTGGCGATCGAGCTCGTGACCCCGCTCGAGGAATTGCTGGTGGCGGTCGCGACCTGAATGCTGCCGGCGTTTGCGGTCACCGTCGTCGTCTGCGTCGTCGCGCTCGTCGTGTCGACGGTCACCGAAGCGGTGGTGCCGCCGCTGCCGTAGGTAATCGGCTTGATCTGATCGAGCGCGGCGTCGACGCCCTGACCATTGGCCGTGAAGCCGCCTGAGATCAGATCGAGCCCGACCGGGTTGACGCTCGCTTGCTGCAGCACCGGCTGCACGATGTCCAGCACCACGCTCTGGATGAGCTGCACCTCGGCGACCGAGGGGGGCGGATTGGCGGCCGGATTCGCAAAGGCCGTGTCGATTGAGACCGGCGAGCTCTGTGCGGCATACCAGTTGCGGACGATCAGGTCTGTCAGGGGCGTGACGTTGATTACGCTCGGAGCGGGCTGGTCGCTGACGCTGTAGAAGGTGGTACCTGCGGCATAGCCGTTGCTCGAGGCGTTGGCGGTGACGACCTTTACGAGAAACGGCGCCGTCAGAGCGCTGGTACTCAGAGAGTAGTTGCCGGAGCTGTCGGTCTTTACGCTAACCTGGGTGCCCTTGCTGTCGACCAGCGTCACGGCGGCGCCTGCGATCGCGCCGCCCGTGGCGGCCGTGCCGGTCATGTTGTTGGTGGCGCAACTCACCTGGATATTCGTGACGTTGGCCGAAGCGATCGTGCCCGAGCCGTTGGCGACCGTGCAGGTCTGGCCCGAGGGCTGGGTGTTCACCGTCACCGAGTAGGCGGTGCCGGACGCCACCGCGCTCGAGAACGTGAACGAAGTGGCGTTGGCCGCGGGAGACACCGTCTGGCCGCCATCGGCCAGTACCAGGCCGCTGCCGGTCAGGGTGTTGATCGTTCCGCCCAGCGTATAGGTTGCAGTGCCACCACCACCACCGCCGCTACTACCACCACTTCCGCCGCCGCAGCCGGCCAGTGCGAGGATACCGAGCGTTATTGCAACCCGAAGCATCCAAGCTTGCCTGCGCGCGACCGACAGCCGTCCGAGTTTCCGTATCGCCCGTATCAAACGTGCCGTGCCCGAATGCACATCTCGCCCCTTTCGTTAGCGTTTGGGCCGTGGCTTCGTCGTACGAACCCAGGGCCAAGACCCATGACGGGCCGCAATGTAAGGACAGGGCGCCGCGCGCTCTAGAACGTTATTGCTGCCGGAGGCGCCTTTTGACCTGTGATCTTCGGGTTCTGTGACTCGGTGCACGGTGGGATGCTCGTGTCACCGTACGCGTGCGAGAGGTTTCGAGAGTAGGTTATGACTATGGCGTGCCCGTTGGCGTTGTGCCATCATTCATCAGGGGTGGTGGAACCGCGACGTGCGTATGCGGAAATCAGAGAACGACGAAGCGGCAGAGGCTCAGCGCGACTCATCGTTCGGCGACAGCCGCTGGATGGCGCCTGGAAAGGAGGCGCCATTGCGCTACCTGCTGCCCTCGGCTCTGCCGGGCACGGAGTTCATATTCGCGCGCAATTGTCACCGGCTCTGGCGCGTCTTCCACGAGAGCTACGTGATCTGCCTCTGCACGCGCGCCTCGGCGCAATGGTTCTATCGCGGGCGGATTCAGCAGCCGCTATCCGATGGCTGCTTCATCCTCATGGAGCCTGGAGAGACCCACGTCAACCTGAAGGTTCCTTGCCCGCAGACGTATGTCGTGATTCGTATTGCGCCGGATGTGATCGCAAGCGCCGCGATGGAGCTCGGCGTGAAACATCACCCGCATTTCGGCTTCGCGCTCGGGGCCGACCCATTGATCCGACATGCATTTGAGCGGCTGGCTGCCGGCGTTGCCGAGGAGCGTGATGTCCTCGAGCAACAGTCCCGCTTTGCTCATGGCATGTGCCTGCTGATGACACACTGCATCGAGCGCCCGCGAGCCGCGGCGGGCACGTTTGCCCATGTCCAGCGTCCGGTCATCGAGCGCTGCAAGGCTTATATTCGCGAGTGCTGCCACCGCTCGATCACCCTCGATGAGCTCGCGGGAATCTCCGGGCTGAGTCGCTTCCACTTGCTGCGCTCTTTCCAGCGAGCGGTGGGCTCTCCGCCCCACGCCTACCAAGTCCAATTGCGGGTCGAGCATGCGTGCAGGCTGTTACAAACAGGTATGCGTCCGTCGCTGGTGGCCGCGGCGGTTGGCTTTGCCGATCAGAGTCATCTGACGCGGCATTTCCGCAAGATCATGTACGTCACTCCCGGGGCCTACCGTGCGGCCCGCCATTGATCCATGGCATACGATCGCCCGAGCGCAAACGAGCTTCGTAACACGCTCCGCCGCCGGGGACTCCCGGCGCGCCAGGAGCGCCTCACCTTCTTGCGCTCCGCAGCCGTACCCGGCACCGAGGTCTTGAACGCTTTCGACTCGTTCTACCTTTGGCGGGTTTTCAACGAGCGGTACGCGATCTGCGCTTGCCGGACGGCGGCGACGGACTGGCGCTACCGCGGTGGCATGCATTATCTTCGCGACGCCAGTTGCATGCTCTTGCAAGCCGGCGAGGCTCACGCCAATACGCGCGTGCACAAGTATTCGGATTTCAAGGTGCTATTCCTCGAGCCGTTCCTGGTCGCCGATGCCGCGCGGGAGCTCGGCTTCGCACAGGCCCCGCAGTTCAAGTTGGCGCAGACCGAGCACCCGCTGCTGTTCACGGCCGTTTACGCCTTCTGCGCGGCGGTCGAAGAGAATGCCGATGCCCTCGAGCAACAGTCGAGACTCACGGTCTGCTTGCGGCGGATGTTGCATTTCATGGAGGAACAGCGACCAGTGTTCAATGGGCGGGCCAAGCGCGCCGTGAGGCTTGCAGCCGACCATCTGCGGCAGCGACTGCAGGAGACCGTGACGCTCGACGAGCTCGTTGCGGTCAGCGGTTTGAGTCGCTTCCATCTGCTGCGCAGCTTTGCGGGTGAGATGGGGCTTCCGCCCCACGCTTACCAGATCAGGTTACGCATCGACCACGCCATGCGGCTGCTGCGCGAGGGCTCGTCACCGAGCGTCGTGGCACATCTCCTCGGCTTCGCCGATCAGAGTCATTTGACGCGGCACTTTCGTCGCATCATGCGCACTACACCGGGAGAATATCTTCGCGCGACATCGGATACGGTGCGTTCCGGCGCCATGGCGAATCGCGTTCGGCCTCGGTGAGGTCGCTCACCCCTCGGAAGACCTGCGCCTCGCTGCAGTCCTCAAGAGCTCGCCCTACCACGCAGCGCTCAGCAGCCTTCCCTGGACTGGTCGGGGTGAGGCGGTTTGCGCTGTTCCTGCGATATGGATACGGGCGCGCTTGGTAACTCCGTCTTCCGAGCCTCCTGCTCTAAGTGAGTCGCTTCAACCGGAGTGCTGACCAGTCGTCATCGATCGCGATCTGGCTTACGGTGTCCAGACCGTGGCTCGGCACGAGGGAATGGATGATGTCACGGCTGAGATCCGCGGCAAGAGGGGAGGTGAGCTTGGGATAGGCTACCCACAGTATTGCCGCGTGGGGAGCCCTCTCCAGCACCGCTGGCAACTGGTCCTGCAGACGCACACGGTTCGGCGCGAACAGGAGAATGACATCCGCTTCGGCTACGGAGGCGCGAGCGTGTGCACCGGGCGCCGGCGATCCCGTCCGGTGCATCCTCTGGCAATGTATCCGCGTCCCAGCATTGCTCCTGCTCGTAATTCTTGAGCCGGTCGTCAGCTTCTTGCTGTGCTCACTCGCAGTGCTCGGTGTGCTGACGGCATTTTTCTGGAGATTCGTGGGGCCGCCACACTTCCCATTCTTCCTCGTGCTCGGCATTTCCCTCGGCTTTGAGTTTGCGCTCGTGCTCTACCACGCACTCCCGCGCCTGCTTGGCACAAGCTGGCGATCCACTCCTGGCAGCCGGCAAGCCAGCCACACCCAGGTTCGCGGCCCAAAGGACGGCTCACGGACCCCTAACGGCCGTTCACGACCGACCAATATCGGGCGGCCTGCCCCGCCGGCCGGTGGGGACTTCGGGCAGTCATTCAATTGCGATCGCTTCCGGGGGAGTGAAATTAGGCGCAAAATGCCTGCGGCTGGAGGGTCCACCCTCTTCTCCCGAGGAAGCCTATGGACGCTGAAACTCGCGCTGGTCGCAGCGTCGGCGCCGTGATCATTATCCAGATGAGTTTCGGTGTCGTACTGAATTTCGTGCTGGAGGCGCCGCTGTTCGGCGCACCGGGCTTCCTGGTCAACGCTTCGCTTCACTCGCGCCAAATAGGTCTCGCCGCGCTCCTCGGATTGATAACAGAGGCGTTGTGGGTTGGCATTGCGATCACAGTGTTCCCGTTCGGGTACCGACACAGCCGAGCGATGACGCTATGGTTGGCCTCGCTGGCCGCCGTCGTTCTCGCGGTCGCAGTAGTCGAGAATGCAGCCGTGATGGCGATGGTTTCCCTGAGCGAGGCCTACGCGAAGGCCAGCCCGGTCGACCGCGGGCAGCTCGAGGCGATCCGAATCGTTGTAGCATCTGCGCGAAACTGGCCACATTTCCTGGCTCGGATGCTCGACGGCTGTACGATCTTCGCTTTTTACGCTGTCCTGTACCAGAGCGTGCTCGTTCCGCGTGTGCTGGCGGGCTTCGGTCTCATCGCTTCTGCCCTGCAGGTTTGCGCGGTCGCGATGCCGCTCTTCGGCCATAATGTCGTTTTCCCGTTGCTCGCGCCACTTGGGCTCGTTCAGTTGATTCTCGCGGTGTGGCTCCTGGCGAAAGGCTTTCGCAAAGACGGAGGCCTTGCACCTGCCTGCCAATGACCAGCATTGGAAACGCCCCCGGCCGATGAATGACTGGTTCCGGCTGCAGCCGGACGGGTGCTGCGTGCGCTCCCGGGAAGGAGGCTCAAGCCTGGTCAACTCCTCCGGATTAGAGAGCTTTGCTCTTTCGCGGAAAAGTGCGTGTACTCGCAATAAAAAGCGAACCGAGCTCCCTGCAGTCCAGGCGGCGCCCGAAACTTCAATTGAGCCGGAAGGCTCCGGTCTTGAAATCCTGACTGGCCAACGACCAGCAGAGACAGTTTCTTAACGCACCACGGTGGCGAAGCCGTTGGTCTGCGGGACCATTCGGTACCGGTCAGTACCTACCTGCAATTCCTTCCACGGCGGCGTCACAGCATTGATCTTCCCGCCGGAAGGGGCCTTCACGATTACCGGCCAGGACGCCGTCATTCCGTCAGGGTAAAGCCGCCCCACGTACTGCCAGCGTGCGTCACGGTTCTGGTACACAGGGCCGCCCCCCACCGAGAGGAGAACGAAGTCCTCAGCACCATCACCCTTGAGGTCGGTGCAGACTCCAGCCGCTGCCCCGGTGACGTTTGAAATTCCGACCCACGACTGGTAGCGGCCCCAATCCGCCGCCAGGAGCCGAGCCAGCTCCGGATCAAGCGCGCGGCCGGCGGGGTAGAGTGGTAACCGCGCACTGTGGCGGCATCCGCTCGCGCGCACACCACCTTCTGCTATTCGCTCGAGGTGAGATGCCGCTCGACTGCGGCAATTGCCTCCGCGGTCTTCGGTGGCAGAGCGGGTTTCATCCGTGCGAGGAAGCTCTGGCCTCGCGAGACAACGAGCGCGCCATCGATCTCGACGTCGAACTGACCCACCTTCCCGCCGATAACCTCGACGTTGGCGTCGAACCGTCGCCGAAGCTCTTCGGCGACCGCCACCGCCCGGGCGCGATAGCCAAAGCAGATGGTGCAATACCTGATCGTGACATTCACGGTTCACTCTTCCTGTGTTTTACGGACGGCGGGCGACCACGATTTCCGAGGCTATGCCCCATGAGGTGACGACCTCCGCATGTTCGACGGACCAGTCACGTTCATCGAGCCAGGAGCGCCTCTGCAATGAGCGGCAGCCGCCAACCGCACCCGATGCGCTGTAATCGTGCTCGAGAGCATTCGTCGCGCCTTCGCCACTCGGTGATGTCCGTCGATCAGGCTGAAGCGCGCTGGTGCGATCTCAGCCGCGAGGATTGGTCGAGATAGGTCGGCCGCCTGAACAGCGGCGTCATCCAGCAGTTTGCTGCTCCCGTAATCTGGGAGCTCGGACAGCTCGACGGTCTCGGTCGGGAAGCGTTCTGGGTGGGCAGAGATGAACGCAATGAGGCGGGAGATGTTGAACTCGAAGATGCCGTTGGGGTAGAGCTCGTCGCCCGGCTCGGCTGCGCAGGGTTGAAACTGGGGATCTTGTGGACTCGATCGGGCTGACAGGATGTAAAACCTGCGACACCTACGAGCGTTCAAAAGGGGTACGGCTGCTGCGGCTCCGTAACTGGGCGCTCCTGCAGGATCTCCGGGCATCACGCATGTCGCCAATCGACGACTCGAGCGCAGGGAAGAAAAGGCTTCCCTCCGTCGTAAACACGTCGTGGAGGTGCCATATGAAAGAAGAGCAAGTGCGGGCGCTCATAGAAAGGCGGCTGCGCGCAGGTAGTATTCCTCACGAGTGTCCGACCAGAACCTATGCCGGTCCGGGGAGCGGCGGA
>JAGWPE010000052.1 GCA_028870635.1 Gammaproteobacteria bacterium
ATGCGGCCTTCCGTGAGAAAGACCTCCTCTTCACACGGGAGCTGGCGCGGCGCGGAATCATCTCGAAGGAGCAGCTCCTGGCGCTGCTCGAGCAGACCAAGCTCAGTGACGATCTGCGCGAGAGAATTCGCGCGCGGATCGCTGCGGATTTCGCGCCGCCAGCGGCCGCCTGATTCGCCTACAGCCATCCTCGCGCGCGCTGCGCCGGGATCACCCGTCATCCCCGAGCGCCGGCGGCGCCGCCAGGCTGCCCGAGCGTGACTCGAGGGAGGCGGGTCGTTACCATCACGCTACCATGAAGATCTCGGGTGTTCCCTACCGCACCATCTGGCCCGTGGAATCCGGGGCCGTTCGCGTCATCGACCAGTCTCGGCTGCCGTTCGAGCTGGTCACGCTCGATCTCGCCACTCTCGAAGACGCGGCTCGCGCAATCAAGACCATGGTGGTGCGGGGCGCGCCGCTGATCGGCGCCACCGCGGCATACGGACTTGCGTTGGCGCTGCGCGCGGATGCCTCGGACCGGCGCATCGAGGAAGCCGCGAGAATCCTGCTGGCGACACGCCCGACCGCGGTGAATCTCGCGTGGGCATTGGCGCGGGTGCGCAGTGTCATCGCGCACCTTGAGCCCGGCCGGCGCTTCCAGGCGGCTTTCCGCGAGGCGGGGAAAATCTGCGACGCGGACGTCGAGCAGTGCCGATCGATCGGCGTGCACGGGTTGGAGATCATTCGACGCCTCGCAAAGCCGTCCAGACGCCGCGTCAACATCCTCACGCACTGCAACGCGGGGTGGCTGGCGTGCGTCGACTGGGGGACGGCGCTGGCGCCGATATACATGGCCCACGATGCGGGCATCCCCGTGCACGTCTGGGTCGATGAGACGCGGCCCCGAAACCAGGGCGCCTCGCTCACCGCGTACGAGCTAGGTGCGCACGGCGTCCCTCACACCGTGATCGTCGACAACCTGGGCGGCCTCCTCATGCAGCGCGGGGAAGTCGACTGCGTGATCGTCGGCAGCGACCGCACGACCGCGTGCGGCGATGTCTGCAACAAGGTTGGAACGTACCTCAAGGCCCTGGCGGCCAAGGACAATGACGTGCCGTTCTATGCGGCGCTGCCCGTCAGCACCATCGATTGGAGCCTGGACAGCGGCCGCGACATCGAGATCGAGGAGCGGTCTGCGGCGGAGGTCACGAGCGTGATCGGCCGCACGGCCGCGGGCGAAGTCGCCAGCGTCAGGGTCGTGCCCGAGGCCAGCGCCGCCCTCAACCTGGCTTTCGATGTAACACCCGCGCGCCTGGTCACCGGCATCATCACCGAGCGCGGCGTCTGTGCGGCCGGCCGCGAGGGCCTGCTGGATCTCTATCCCGAGCAGCGGCGCTCGGCATGACGAGAAGCGACAGCCCGTCGGATACCGATCTGCGCGGCGCGGTGATCGGCGGCTGCCGGGCGCTGACGGACCTCGGCCTGACCTACGGCACATCCGGCAATGTCAGCATACGGCGGGACTCCTCGGGCTTCTTCGTCAGCCCGACCGGCATGGCGTATGACTCGCTGCAGCCGGATGACGTTCCGCTCGTGATGCTCGATGGCCGCTGGTTCGGTCGCCGCCGTCCCTCCAGCGAATGGCGATTCCATCGCGACATCATGGCGGCCCGCGCGGAGGCGGGCGCCATCGTGCATGCCCACTCGCGGCATGCAACGGCGCTCGCCTGCACGGGAAGAGGCATACCGGCGTTTCACTACATGGTGGCTGTCGCGGGCGGCGCGGACATCCGCTGCGCTCCCTATCACACCTTCGGCACGCAGGAGCTGTCGGATGCCGCGCTGACGGCCCTCGAGGGCCGCAAGGCCTGTCTGCTCGCCCATCACGGCATCATCGCGGTGGGCGCGGATCTCGCGGCCGCACTGAAGCTCGCGGGCGAGGTGGAGAGCCTGGCCGCGCAGTACTGCGCCGCGCTCGCGTTGGGCAACGTGGGGCTGCTCGATGAGGCGGAGATGCGCCGCGTCGTGGAGAAATTCCGCACGTACGGCAGGCAGGAGGCGGCGGATGCGGGCCTGCGCGCGGCAGGCGAGCTTCTCCCGCCCGCGCAGGCCTGAGATCCCGTCCGATTGGGCCCCTTGCGGCGGGCGGCTGTTCCCCGCGTCCGCGCAATGGGTTAAGGTGCGGCCGCATTGGGGGTCACCAGGAAAATTACATCTTGAAGACGGCAACACCGGCCGGCGCCTCGGCGCTCGGCGAATTCACCCTGCGCGGAATGCTCATCGGGGTGGTCATCTGCGTATTGTTCACGGCGGCGAACGTCTACTTCGGCCTCAAGGCCGGCATCACCTTCTCCACGTCGATACCCGCCGCAGTGATCTCGATGGCGATCCTGCGGAGCCTGCGCGGCGCCACCATGCAGGAGAACAACATCGTGCAGACGGTGGCCTCGGCCGCCGGAACGCTCTCCAGCATCATTTTCGTGCTTCCCGGCCTGGTGATCGTCGGGTGGTGGACGGGGTTTCCGTTCTGGATGTCGTTCACCGTGTGCGCCGCGGGCGGCATTCTCGGGGTGATGTACACCATTCCCCTGCGGCGCGCGCTGGTCACCCAATCGGACCTGCCTTATCCGGAAGGCGTTGCCTGCGCGGAAGTGCTCAAAGTCGGCTGCCGCGAGCATGGCGGCTCCGACCTCGAGGAGGTGGACGTCGGCGGTGCCGGTCTCAAAGCCGTGATGTGGGGCTCTGTCGTGTCGGCGGCGTTCTACGTCGTCGTCCAGACGCGCGTTTTCGCCAGCGATGTCGTGCGTTACTTTCGCATCGGCGGCAATGGCGCCGCTACCGGTTTCGATTTCAGCCTGTCGTTCGCGCTCTTTGCCATTGGACACCTCGTGGGCATCTCCGTCGGTGTCGCCATGCTGGTCGGCGCGGTGATCGCCTGGGGATGGGGAATCCCGCACTTCACCCTGCTTCATCCTGCCTCCGGCGCAGCGGCGCAGGTCGCGCAGGCCGCGTGGAGTCACTACGTCCGCTACGTCGGCGCGGGCGCCATCGGCGTTTCCGCCGTCTGGACACTGGGCACGCTGGTCAAGCCGGTCTTGGGGGGACTTTCCAGTGCAATGGCCGCCTCGCGCGCCCGCAAGGCGGGCCAGGCGCACGCCCTGCCGCGCACGGAGCACGACATTCCCATCGGCGTGGTGACCCTGGTATCGCTCGTCTGTCTGCTGCCGGTGGCCTGGCTCTTCTGGCATTTCGCGCGGATCAGCGGCCTCGGATCACAGGCCTGGCTGCTCACGCTGGCCGGCGTGATCTTCGTCGCGGTCGTGGGTTTCCTCATCTCCACGGTCTGCGGCTACATGGCCGGCCTCATCGGCGCATCCAACAGCCCGCTCTCCGGCATCGGCATCCTGTCGGTGGTCATCTTCTCGCTGTTCCTGGTCTTTCAGGTGAAGGCGGCGCTGCCGGCGGCCGCGGGCAAGGCGCTCGTGGCGTTCGCGCTCTTCGTCACCGCCGTGGTGTTCGCCGTCGCCTCGATCGCCAACAACAACCTTCAGGACCTCAAGACCGGTCAGCTGGTCGATGCGACGCCCGCGAAGCAGCAGTGGGCGCTGGTCGTCGGCGTGATCGCGGGCGCTCTCATCATTCCGCCCGTGCTCGATGTCGTGAATCACGCTTACGGCTTTCTCGGCGCGCCCGGCGTCGATCCCGCGCACGCGCTGCCGGCGCCCCAGGCGGGACTCATATCGGCGCTGGCGCAGGGTGTTCTGCAGAACAACATCGACTGGAGCGCGCTCGCGGTGGGCGGCCTCATCGGCGCGGCCTGCATCGCCTTCGATGAGCTGCTGCGCCGCGCCGTGAAGGGGGCGCGGATGCCGCCGCTCGCCGTCGGCCTCGGAATCTATCTGCCGACCATGAGCACGCTGATGATCGTCGTGGGCTCGATCGTCGGCTGGGCCTACGACAGGCGGGCAGACAGGGGACCGCGGCCTGAGGCCACGAGACAGCTCGGGGTGCTCCTCGCCTCGGGGCTCATCGTGGGAGAGGGTCTCCTCGGTGTCATCTTTGCCTTCGTGGTCGGCTTCTCGGGCAATCCCGCTCCCATCGCCCTCGTCGGTGCGCAATTCGACACTGCCTCGATCTGGATCGGAGGGGCGGTGTTCGCCGTGATCGTATGGGCCCTGTACCGCTGGATCGCGCGCCTCGCGCGGGAGTGACCTACCCGGCGGCGGCCCGGCTGCCGTGGCCGCTCACCTCCGCACCGGTCGTCTCGGCGAGACCGGCGTAGGAGAAGAGGGCGAGTGCGCCGAACACGCCCATCAGGACGAGCGCCGCGCGGAAATCGAACGGGCCGAGGCTCGCCGCGTGACGCAGCAGCCGGCTGAAGTTGAGCAGCAGTGCCGCGAGCGCCACGCCCAGGCCCGTCGCGATCTGCTGCGTGAGCGAGGAGAGCACGCTCGCGGAAGAGCGCTCCTGCGGCCCGACCTCGGCGAAGGTCGTGTAGGTGATCGCCGAGAACTGCATGGAGCGGCTCGCGCCCGAGAGCAGGAGGATGGCGCCGGTGAGCAGCGCCGGCAGTGCGGGTGAGATGAGCGCGCAGGCGGCGATGCCGGCCGCCGTGACCGCGCCGTTGACGAGCAGCACCCGGCGCATTCCGAAGCGCCTGACGATCGGGTTGGTGGCGGCCTTCATCAGAAGGTTGGCCAGCATGTAGACGAGGAGCAGGAGGCCCGAGTCGAGCGGTGAGAGGCCGAAGCCGACTTCGAGCATCAGCGGCAGCAGGAAGGGTGTCGCGCTGATGGCGGCGCGGGAGATGCCGCCGCCGGAGACGCAGGCGACGAAGAATGCATGGCGGCGCAGCGCATCGAGGCTCACGATGGGCTTGCGCGCCGCCTCGAGATGCCGCAGCGCCAGAGCGCCCGCCACGGCGGCGGCGAGGAGGAGGGCGAGCGCCGTCGGCACCTCGATCTGCGGTGCGCCCGCGACATCGAAGCCGTAGGTGAGGCAGCCCACCGCGAACGCCAGGAGCAGGAACCCCGCCGTGTCGAACGAGGTGCGCTCCTCGCTCCTGTGGTTGGGAATCACCGCCAGCGCGAGCGCGATGGCCGCGATGCCGAACGGCAGATTGATATAGAAGATCCAGCGCCAGGACGAGGCGCTCGTGATGAACCCGCCGAGCGGCGGTCCGATCACCGGCGCGAGCAGGCCCGGCCACACGAGCGTCGACAGCATCTGCATGAGCTCGTGCTTCTCGGTGTTGCGCAGCACGATCATGCGCCCGACCGGCGCCATCATCGCCGCCGTGCCGCCCTGCACCAGGCGCCAGGCGATGAAGCCGACGAAGCTGCCGGCCATGCCGCAGGCCATCGATGAGAGCGTGAAGAGAGCGATGGCGGCGCAGAAGAGATTGCGCGTGCCCATGCGGTCGGCCAGCCAGCCACTCGCCGGAATGCACACCGCCGCGGCGAGCGCGTACGCGGTGATGCCCTCGCTCATGCGGCTCGCGCCGGTCGCGAAGCTCTGCGCCATCGCGGGCAGCGCCGTCACGATGATGGTGCCGTCGAGGTTCTGCATGAACTGCGCGCAGGCGACGATGAGCGCGATCTGCATCGAGGGGCGCGCGATCGCCGTCTTCAGGTCACCGAGAGCGGGCATCCGGCCATTTTAGCCCCTGTGCGGTATTCGGCCGCGGAACGGCTCAGCGGCCGCCGCTGCGGGAGGCTTCGGCGATGTCCGCGGCCATGCGGCCGGCGAGCTCGCCGAGCAGCTTGCTCATGGCGGCGGCCTGGCCTTGCGCCGAGGCGGCGGCGGCCTCGGTGAGGCGCAGCGAGCGGCGCAGCACCGGGTTGGATTGCGTGCCCTGAACCAGCGTCCAGTCGGCATCGAGCACCACTTCGCCGGATTGCGGCTGGAAGGTCAGGATGTCGAGGACGATGCCGCGGGCGCTCGCGGGCGCGGGCGAATCGGGCGCGATCACCGTCCCCGGCGGCAGGCGCGCGGCCAGGTCCTGAGTCAGTACCCTGCGGATCATCTCCCCGAGATCCCCGGCCCAGCGATCCTGGGAGGAGATCTCGAGCTGGTTGCCGCTCGCCCCGCGCACCATCGACTCGCGATCGAGCGCCGGGGGAATGTGCACCGCATCGACCTTCACCGGCGCGCTCGTGCCGGCGGCGCGCTGCGCGGCCGGGCTCGCCCTGGGAGCTACCGCATCGAGAGCGAAGAAGCGCGTCGGCGGGCTCGAGGCGCACGCGGTGAGTGTCAGGATGAGCAGCACGGGGATCAGCCGGGGTGTCATTGCGTGGCTCCTCAGTCTTCCCCGGATCAGTGCCTCGGGGTGCCGGTCGAGATGATCGGCGAGCGAGCGCACCGCGCGCGCAGTCTGAGTGATCTCCTCGACGGTGTTGGAGGGTCCGTTCCGGGTGGCGGTGCCGCTCATCAGCCGGTCCGCCGAATTCGCCGTGCCGTCGAGTCGGCCGCCGCGGCATCCCGCCGCGGTAACCGCGGAATTTCCTCCAGAGCTCCGCAATCGGGACATGCGATCGTCACTCCTCCGTGGGTAGCAACACTGATACCCGGCGTGCCGCCACGCAGGCACGTTTATTGACTTTTGCGGTACATTACTTCGACAATGGATATTGCCCGGCGCCTTGGGAAGGCCGGAGGGGGGATGGATGCAGCCGTATCTTCTCGCTCCGCACGTGTACCCGTGCGTCAGCGGGCAACACGTCGTCCTGATGGACCTCGAGCGCGACAAGTACATCGCCGTCGTGCCTGCAAACCGCCTCGCCCGCTGGGTGCGGGGTTGGCCCGTTGGCGCGGTGCAACCGGCAGAATCGCCTCGCGAGGCCGAGGAAGGCGCGGACGCTCTCGTCTCGCAGATGCTCGCTCACGGCATGCTCGTGTCCGATCCGCACATCGGCAAGCCCGCCGATCCCGTCACGACCGTCCGCCCGCAAAGAAGCCTGGTCGAGTTCGATCTCGACGTGCGCCCGAGAACGAGCGCCGCGCAGCTCTGGCGTTTCGGCAGGAGCTGTCTGCAGGCGCAGCTCTCCCTGAAGCTTCGTCCCATCCAGTCCATCGTCGAGGCGGCACGCGATCGCAAGGCGAGGCGGGCGGCCCGCGGCCCGCAGAGCGCCGATCCGGTGCGCCTGCGCTCGCTCGTGACCGCATTCGCGCGGCTGCGGCCGCTTTTCTACACTCTGCGCTCCGCCTGTCTGCTGGACTCGCTGACGCTGCTGCACTTCCTCGGCGCCGAGGGTATCCATCCCGACTGGGTGTTTGGCGTCAAGACCGAGCCTTTCGATGCCCACTGTTGGGTGCAGTACGGGGAGGTCCTGCTCAATGACGTGCCGGACCGGGTGCGGCAGTACTCGCCCATACTGGTCGTGTAGGCATGTTCCGCTACGTGGCTTTCGTGTGGAACGATCAGGACGCCGGAGCCCGGGAATCCGCGCGCGCCCTGCTGCAACGCCACTTCGCGGCCGGACAGGACTGGCGCGTCGCGCTGCGCGGCAGCGGCATCGAGGTGCGGTACGCCGGCGGCGACAGCGGCTCCTGCGCCGCAAACCTCCTTGCCGAGGGCGGCGGCGTCGTGCTCGGGACGCTCTTCGCGCGCTCGCCGGAGGGTGTCTCGACGGCGGCATCGCGGGCTCTCGGGGAGGCCGACAGCCGCGCGATGCTGGACAGCAACGGCCGCCATCTCATCGAGGGCTTCTGGGGACGCTACGTCGCCTTTCTCCATGATGCGCAGGCGCGTGCGAGCTGGGTCGTGCGCGACCCCTCGGGCGGGCTGCCCTGCTATCTCGTGCGCTGCCGCGGCGTCGACGTCTACTTCTCGTGGATCGACGACATCGCCGCTCTGCTCGATGCGCCGCTGCAGGTCAACTGGCCGTACCTCATCGCGACCGTCTGCTTCCTGCGGCAGCATTCCCAGGGAACCGCGCTGCGCGAGGTCACGCAGATCCTCGCCGGAGAGTGTGTGGAGACGCGCGCGGGCGTCTCGAAGCGCCTCTTTTACTGGGATCCGCTGCAGATCGCCAACACCGAGGTCATCGAGGACCTCGGCGAGGCAGTGGCGGCGATGCGCCAGTGCGTGCGGGACGTCGTCCACGCGTGGGCGTCCTGCCACGAGCACCTGCTGCTGTCGCTCTCCGGCGGCCTCGATTCCTCGATCGTGCTCGCGTGCCTGAAGGACGCTCCGTCGCGACCGCGGATCACGTGTTTCCACTACTATCCCCTCGGAGCCGACCTGGATGAGCGCGCCTACGCGCGCGCCGCCGCGGCGAGGGCGGGTCTGGAGCTGCTCGAGCGTCCGCGCGATTCCTCGTTCGGCCTGCAGGCGCTGCTCACCATCCACCGGATGCCCGAGCCGACCAACTATCCCTACTTCCTGGAGCACAGCAGGCTCGAGGCGCAGCTCGCCGCCGAGCAGGGCGCCGCCGCGGTGGTCATCGGATACGGCGGCGACCAGCTTTTCTACCAGGAGCGCGCCGAATGGGCCGCGGGGGATTTCCTCCACCGCCGCGGGTTGCGCCCCGGCGTGATGCGCGTGGCGCTCGATGCCGCGCAGATGGATCAGATCTCGGTGTGGCGTGTGCTGGGCGAGGCGGCTTCGAGCTACTTCGCGCACCAGCGTTGGAGCGTTCTGCAGGAGGCCGGCCGCAAGCGCCCGTTGCTCACGCCGTCGGTGATCGAGGAGGCGAGGCGAAACGCCGCATTCCTCCACCCGCTGCTGCGTCACCCGCGCGGCGCCCCGAGCGGCAAGCTCTGGCACGCGCATCAGATCAGCCAGCCGTTCGATTTCTATGATCCGCTGCAGGGTGAGGGCGATGCGGAGCGCATGTCGCCGCTGTGCTCGCAGCCGCTCATGGAGCTCTGCCTGCGCATTCCGTCCTACGTGCTCACGCACGGCGGTTGGGACCGCGCCGTGGCCCGGCGGGCCTTCTATGACGACCTGCCGCCCGAGATCCGCAACCGGCGCCACAAGGGCGGCATCGAGGAGCACCTGCGTCTCACCCTGGAGCACAACCGCCCATTCCTGCAGGAGCTGCTGTTGGATGGGGCTCTGGTGCGCGAAGGGATCATCGACCGGGCGCGGCTCGCGGAGGTGCTCTCCGGCAGGGCTACCCCGATCGCCGTCGGCTCCGGTGAGGTGCTCGAGTACGCCGGGATCGAGGCCTGGCTCGGCCGCTGGGGAGAGA